>CAZAJB010000022.1:0-9880 GCA_964485345.1 uncultured Clostridiaceae bacterium | reverse complement strand
AAGTTTGATCGTCTGGATGGCTTGGAGAATGCTGCGTTCTTGGGCTTCGAGGGTCTGCTTTGCCGCCCTTTCCCGGTCCTTCAAGAGGCCTTGGGTTATCTGATAGAGATTCGTAGAAAAAACTCGCCGGAAGATCTCGCCCCGCCCTTTGCTATCGGCTAGGAGCAGCTTGAGAAATTCCCCCTGGGCGATCATGGCGATTTGCTTGAACTGGTCGCATTTGATCCCAAGGATATCTTCGAGCCTAGCAGTTACGTCCCGGTAACCTGTGATAACTTGTCCACCGGGCAAGTAAAGTGTTGCTTGGGCGTTTTCTGTAGTCGTTCCCTGCCCGCTTTTCTTGGGCCGCTCGTAGCGGGGAGTGCGTTCCACCTTGTAGGTCCGGTTTTTGTGGAAGAAGGTAAGCTCCACGTAAGTCTTGGTCTCGGCCAGGGCGAAATCGCTACGTAGACTGTCCACCGTCCTAACCGAGCCGCTACTCTCGCCAAAAAGAGCGAAGGTAAGGGCGTCAAAGATGGTGGTCTTCCCTGCCCCCGTTGGGCCCGTGATCAGAAATAGGCCCTGCGAACCAAGGCGGGTAAAGTCAAGTTCGGTCTCGCCCGCGTAGGGTCCAAAGGCGGACATCACGATCTTCAAGGGTTTCACAATTGACCGCCTCCTGCCTCTTCTAAGACTTCTTCCATGATCGTGGTCTGTTCGTCCGTGAGTTCGCTGCCATTTTGCAGTTCATAGAAGGTGGCAAAGAGCTCGAGGGGACTTTTGCTAGCTAGATCGCTGGCCGCAGCAATTTGAGCCCGAGCCCCATGGAGACTTCTGCTATTCTCGAAGTCGAGGGCCATCAGATTGGGAAAAACGGGACGCAGTTGCCCTAGGGCGTCATAGATCTCTTCTTCATCCGTCAGGGTAATGCGCAGATAATCCTGCGACCCTTCTTCGTCTTCTTTACCGAGGCGTAGTAGTTCTGCTAAGGGTCCTTTGATCTCCCTTAGGTCACGCTTAGGTCTTAAGGGGTGTTGCTCGAGCTTAAGTTGACCCTTGGGGCCAAAGTCCAAAATGGTGACAGACTTGGCCTGCCTTGCTTCAGAAAAGGAATATTTGAGTGGCGAGCCTCCGTAGCGTATGCTGTCAAGACCTATGCGCTGCGGCCGGTGGAGATGGCCGAGGGCTACATAGTCAAAGGTTCTAAAAAGGGAAGCGTCTACGGAATCCAGTCCGCCTACGATCATTGTTTCGGAGTCAGAGCGCTCTGGCAGGGTTTCTCCGCTTACCACAAACTGGTGGGCGATGAGAATGTTGCGCTCCTTGCTATTCACATTGCCGGTGCTTAAGACAGCTTGGATGGCCTCGTCGTAGGTTTCGATCTTGCCTGCGAAGAATGGTCTGATCTGGGGCGGTTTCAAAAAGGGCAGGAGGAAGATGTTGAGCGGTCCATGTTCATCCTCTAGCCTCACCTGCTGAAGCTGGCCGTCAAAGCCCCCTGCAACATGGAGGCCGTTCTTCTCGAGCATGCGGCTGCCGAAGCTGAGTCGTTCAGGTGAATCATGATTGCCACTGATCATGAAGACGGAAAGGTTGAGGCTTGTCAGCCGGGTCAAGAAATCATCGAGGAGTTCCACAGCTTCGATGCTGGGCTGACTCTTATCGTAGACATCACCGGCGATCAAGACACCATCTACCTTTTCGTCCAGGGCGAGCCGCGTGATCTGGGCGAGCATGTAGTCTTGATCCTCGATTAGGTTGAACTCGTTCAGGCGCTTACCGATATGTAAGTCCGCTAAATGGAGAAAGCGCATCACTACCACCTCGTTTCCATATCTCTATGCCGTATTCGCCCTTCTGAGCCCGGAACCTTTCCCACAGACGTGACCTGTTCTGCATTAATGAAGCCCAGGTCCATTCCACCTGAGCTTCAGATTCAGCGTCTAGATTGTTATCCAAGAACTGTCCCATAAAAAGGGATTCTCGTAGCGGACCCCTTCTATATAGCTTTGGCCCGGGAGATCCTCTGTAAGAACTAGAGGGACTTGATTGAGATGGGCCACAGCCCAGATCTGAGCATCCCAATAAGAAAGCTGGTATGCCTGCATACCCCGGACAGCTTCTCGCACCACAAATGGAGTCAGTGGGAACGAATTCGGACAACACCTGAACGGAAATGGCAGCCCGCTTCCTGGGCAACCAGTAATTCATGATCTCCAATGCTTGACGTTGTTTCTCCCCGGCTTGTGGGTCATAGGCATATATCAAGACATTCGTATCAATCAGCACATCACATGTCATAGAGTTCATTCCTTGTCCAGGTCCTCTTGGCCGTACTCTTGCTACCGCCAGCGGCATCGATCGTCTCAGCCATCCGGCGAGATAGGATAAATTGCCGTTCTTCTTCCCACGCTGGTAGATCAGTCTCTTGAGATTGGGTGCCCATTGTCAAGTAAGCCGTGATCGCTTCACGGACTATTTGTCCCTCACTCACATTATACTTCGTTGCTTGTTCACGTAAGGTCACATTCTGGTCAGGCTCGATATAGAGCTGCTTTCTAAGTATACACAGGTTTATCACCAAGATCAGGCAGGAATATGATCCCCCCACCGTACTCCTACCACCCTAAGTAAGTGAGTAGGGCAACCAAGGGAAACACCATAGCTGCAGTAGCTAGGGGAATGGTTAAGGTATCGATACCCCCTTTGGAGCACAGTTCTACCACTGCACAAACTGGCGCCACGACCAAGGAGATGAGCAGACAAATGTACCAAGACAGATCACTGAAAAAGAGCAGGCTGCAGAAGATGGCGACAAAGGCCCCAAGCAGCATGGCTAGTGTCCCCTCATGCGTTTTGGCCCCTTCAACCCAAGCATGAACAATGGTTCGTTTGCCAAAGAACTTCCCAACCAGGGCAGCGGCCGCATCACCCAAACCCCAAGCCATTACCGCCACAACCACTATGTATTGCCATTTTGCTCCCAGGACGCCCCAGAAGAACAGAATTAAGAGGGCAAAGGAAAGCTGTACATAGAGGAGCTGCTTACGCAATTCCCCGCCCCTTTCTGACCGATCCATAAAGTAGCGTTTGTACACCTTGGTCCCCTCGAGCAGGTAGAGAGCGGGATAGGCCACAAGCACCAAGAGAAAAGCAGCCAGCACAGAGACGTACCAGCTGCTAAAGAGGCGTAGCAAAAGAAAGACCGACAGGCTATAGATAACATGCTGCAGCTTACGGATGACCTCACTTGGCAGCTTTGTCCAGGCCTTCAACATGGTAGGAATGGCCAGAAGACCGATTAGGTAGTAGAGGATTAGGACAACTGCTGCTATAACATCGCTTTTGCCCATGTCACAGCCTTCCCTTCTCGTTGAGATTGGCCGCTACCCGGCGGAAGATGGCAATAAAGTCCTCTATCTCCTCTTCCGCGACTCCCTGGGAAGCTCGAGTGAAGAGGCCTTCGTAGATCGCTTCTATCTGTGGCCCGATTTGGCTGGCCCTATCTGTTAGCCTAACCCGAAACACTCGCTTATCCAGCGTATCCTTTTCCCTGGTGATCAAGCCTTTTCTTTCCAGAGATACAAGAGCACGAGAAACAGCTGGCTTGCTGATTTCCAGCTGATCAACCAAGTCCTCCTGCATCAAGACCCGATCGCTATTGAGCACACTCAGCAGGATATTCCCCTCGGCGCTTGTCAGTCCTAAGGGCTGCAGCCGCTCGTTAATGAGCTTGCGGGCCGAATGAATGGTCGTGTTGGCGTAATGCCAGATATCTTTGATGCCAGACATCGTCTTCCTCCTCAGTCCCTGAAACGAAGGGTAAAGTGCGTTGTTCTCGCCATCTGCAGGTTGACCCGGCTGTGTAACCAGTTGCTTTGTTAACTATCCTCATTGTACTCCATCGAGCTTCCCTTGTATACCCTAACGAACAAAAAAGGTACGACCACAGCGCAGTCTAGGGAGAGAGCGTCCTGTGATGCGTACCTTTCCTTTTCCATGGCACCTTGGATGGGAAAATGCCAAAACAAGTAGGAATCATACTCAAAGAGAAAGTAAGAAAATAAACGCCAGATAGACCAACCAATAACCAGTTCAAAGCGAAAAGCCTGCTTTCTGCGGTGTTCAGTGTGTCCTATTTGTTGCAGCAAGGATGTAGCTGGATTTAGGGCAAAAGCTGTTCACAGAATCAACCAACGAAGTGCGCTCCAAAAAGATTCGCTTCTGCTTCACTCTGTCGGAATGTAGTGAGCATAGCGACCTTTGCCTACAAGTTCGAGCTTGTCGCTCTCTACCAACCGTCTTAAGACCTGATAAGCCCTTGAGGGTTCGATGTGCAATAACTCCACTACATCGCCCCGCGTCACACGACCTTGCTTCTCCGCCAAACTGAAAACCAGCTCTTCAAAACGAAGAACGTCAATGTCTTTCTGGCGGACATATCGTAAAAGGTCACTGGTCTTCTCATAAACCCTTGGGCTTAGAAGATATGTCCGATTTCTATTGGTACCAAGCGCCTCAACCAAGCCTGATGCAACTAGTCCTTCTAGACGTTTGGCCTGCATATGTTTCTCCTTAGGGGTCTTGCCAGGAGTCCCCGTGTCCTGATTATGGGACGGGGTGGTTTGGCTCTCAATGCCTAGCTCCTCAAAGTAGGCTTGCAGCTTCTTGCCAAAGGTATTCTGGAGCGGCTGGTTCGAAAATCGCCCGCCCGGGAGTGAACTGTTTCATGAGACCAATTCTAGCCCAATCACTTTTAAATTCCGCTGTAAAAGATTCTTTCAAATCTAGCTTTTCCATTCGAACACACCCCTTAACACATTCCAATGCAAATTCGCGTTAGGTGCAACGGCCTCAACGCGTGTTTAAGCGTTAGAAACCGTTGTTGCGCGTTAAAGAAGGATTAATACCGCAATCATGGTTTTCCCTCTTTCGCTATCTTATCTAACTTGTCCCCACATTGCGTAGCATACACCGGGCTTATGTTCCTCAGACGTTTCCCATTAAAAGGGAAACCCCGGGCCCGTAGGACACCAAAGTGGGATCACAGACTAGTAGGGAGGCTACTTTCAAGAGTCATCCCTTTTGATGGCTACCGTTCCAAGAGCGGGACTAATCAGCGGGAGAATGACATTGTAATAGATGCGTAGGCGGAAGCCACGTACGGCCATTTGCTCTTTCTTTGTTCCTCCATACGACCCCGACCTTTCTAATCGCCTGCCCTACGCATCTCTGCGATAGCCCAGTTAATGCGGGCCCTCACTTTCTTGACCTCGCTCTCCTGCCATCGCTCTAAGAAACGAAGGATACCGATATTCTTGCTCGCGGCAATTTTCTCAAGAAGGATTAGGATGATCTCACGGTTCTTGTTCTTCAACTTCTCAATCAAGGCCAAGACAGCCTCATCCTCTGTAGTTTGCAGGATCGATTGATGGAGCTCCGCGGCGTAAATGGGCTTGTAGAGTTCCCAGCCTTTCGAGGCAAACACGATCAGGGGTAAGCGCCCATCATACTCCCACGCAAGATAGCGGGCACCGATGGCCCAATCAACCATCTTGGTGATCTCCGCAAGCGTACGCTCACTAAAGCAGCCATAAACAGGACATGCATCCAAACCATGCTCAAGTACCTTCTTGTCCCTTGATCCCTTGAGGATCTTCGCTACCATGTCGCGCCCTGCCCGCATGATGATCTCATCTGCCGCTCTGAGAATACACCTGAGTTCATCGTCGTTTGGCTTGATCATCTCATCAACCGAAGTTAGTTGAACCCGCACCTGCGATTGTCTTCTTGCCATTAACTCCACTTCCTTGTTTCAAGTTTCCCATTCAACACCACTGAGTTGTTCCAGTCGTTACCAATCCCCACCATACCCGCAGACACCAGTGCGGGGTGAGTTCAAAACAGGCAAACTCCACTCTTCCTCAAGATCGTATTTCTCCGCACACGAGTCACAAAGCAGAATAAAGTCTTCTGTAACGAACCACTCAGCTTCTTTGCCACAAGAATCACAGTGAATATTCGGGGCATTGTTTCTGGCTAGCAACTTGATTCTCTCTTCGGTGGCCAAACCACCAAGGCGAGCTGAAACGCAAGCCAGTTTCAGAGTTGTGGTGCTACCAAAGTCATATTCATGTTCAAATACAAGCCCTGGTCGGGCGATATCCCGAAAAGAGATATCCATAGAGACGTCTCCCCAGTCTAATTCAACGCCAGCGCAAAGAAATCGCTCGCCGCCAATGATAAACTGGCTTAAATGCCCGCAGCACTCTAGCCAAATATCTCGCAAAAATCTATCTAAGTCCTCTAGAGTTGCCTTCGCCGACACCTCCACATATAACCAATAATCCCTGTCGTACGCATCCTCAATTAAGAGGGTGTAATAAGGTATATCAGTATCGCTTATTCTTCCTCTCGCCCTCTGGGGGCAACTATCCAAATGTCTCTTGATCCCGCGTCTAGAATACGTCTGTCCACAAAACTCACAAATTCCCTTTGTCATTACAGCTGCCATAAGTTTCACCCTCCTATTTTTTCCGCATTCCTACCAGGTAATAAATACCTCAGCAAACAGGTCTGTCTTTTTCACCAGCTCTTCATATACCCGTTCGTCCTGGACACGAACCCTGTGCGGTTCAACGCGCCCAAATCTTCGCCTAACTCATATTTCGCACCCTTAGGTTTTTAAGCGCAAAAGAGACACTATTACGGCGCCGCCTTAAGAGAGACCGCTCTGCGATCAGCACCCTTGTTCGTTTACCTACCCCTCGAATCATTCCCCTAAAGTCACCTGCAGCGTTTTCTGTATCTCTACTTCGATTGCGGGTTGACAACACTTTGCAACCGGCGGTAGAGATAGGTTAAGGCCAAGCTCGTAGTGGGTGTGGTGAGCAAAAGGCCAAGTCCACGGGGTATAGCCCCAAGGACGTTGAGTAAAAAGCCTAGGATCCCGAAGCCAACAATCAACCAAAAGGAACCTCGCACCAGCTGACAGCTCTCACGCAGGGCTTCTAGTACGCCGCGTTGATCGACCGCGAGAACCGCTGTAAAGACGAGACAGCAAGAATAATACCTGGTACAACCAGAAGCATCGTGCCAATGCCAACAAGTATGCTGACCAGGAGAGTGGCACCTAAGTAGGATCCAAGACGATCCGACCCAGAAAACAAGTCTGGAAATGATGCCGATCGGCCGTCAATAATGGCCAGGTTAATCTTGAGCACACCCACCGTCAGCCAGGCGGTGAAGAGTGCGCCGAGGATGGCTATAACGATCCAAAGAGGACGATAGGCGTAGCCAAAGCCGAATCTCCATCTCCGAATTAGGCCTTTAGAGAGCACCCCGAACAGACCAACAAAGACATGAACACCGATGAGGAGCCCAATATTCTCGGTAAAACACTTCCAGCCATAACTAAAGGCACTGGAAATCAAGGATCCGCTCATGGAATCAGGGCCAGGGCGAGGTTGCTCCGAACGGGTCTCCGGCCTAGGTGTCAGATTAGCATGGCAGTGCTTGCAGCGGATAGCCGCCGCTTTGATCGTCTCTGCAACAATAGGGACAACTCTTTGTGTCATCTTCCGCCGTCTGCAAAAGAAGCTTCGCCTGCCTGCTGCCACAACCATAAACCGAACAAGCCCCTAGGTGATCCCAACACTCAGCATGTTGGGGGGTGTGGCACTGGGCACAGATCTTTACCGGCGTTTCTTCGGAGATCGGCATTTGACAACGGGGACAAATCTTGCCAACTTGGGATGAAATGCGAATCACCCACTCTCTTAGCGTTGATGACCTACTTAGGACCTACTTAGGACCTACTTAGGACTTCATTAGGTCTTATTCATCACTCGCCAAAAGATGTCCTGTCCCTTTTGTCTAGTTCTCAAAAAATCCGGGACGATAGAGCCAGACTTAGGCTATAATCTACGCCCCGTTTTTGCTGAACGATCCCATGTTGCCAGTAGGTCACTTTGCCTCTCACAGAGAAGTCATGTCACCAGACAGCAATACTGGTTGCCACTTTGTTCGAAGGTGCTTTTTTAAATTGAGTAGCTGACCCCGATTGCGCCTTCAATACTCCTCCAAGTTGTCCCATCTCTTGATTCCTGCCACTGGTAGCTTAACGCCCCTCCTTCACCTAAGTCGGAAACTGAATGGAGGAATTTCCTCGAAGCCATAGAATACCCCATTATCTTCCAAATGTTGTCAATCAAAGTGAAGGCAAGGTGAAGCTTATGTGGTGGAAGCGTCTGAGGTTTTATTCCTTGATTGGGCTTTTAGCGTGGTCACTGGCGATGCTGGGAACGGCGTTCGCGCCTAGTGCCGTGGCGCGGGCAGAAGGGGCCGAAGTGGGTTGGAACAAGTATGTGACAGAGGATGGGTCCTTTTCCTTCCACTATCCAAGGGGCTGGGTTGTGGGAGAGACTGAATCTGGTATCGTAATCCACGATGTAGATACCTACGAGCAACTATGGCTTGTGCTCTTGCCCTACCAGGGCCACTGGACCGCGGCAGAACACGCTGACTTTTTCCTGGGCCTGGTGCAGGAGGAAAACCCCGACATGCGGGCCTATGGTTGGGAGCTTGTGGGGGATGATGCTGTTTTCTTTGGGTTAGTTCAGGGCAGCGAACAAAGGCGAGCCGATGGGATGGGAATCGTTCTAAAGAACAGTGCATTTGAACAGGCTCTCTGGTTTCATTACCTCGCCCCGGCGGACTTGTTTGCGGAAGAGAGAGGGTACTTGATTCTGGAAGGCTTCGTCAATTCTCTCACCTCTGGCGTGGGTTCTCTTCCACCTGAGGGGAGCGCGGAGGCCAGAGCTGTGCGTCTCGACCGTAACGCTGATGGTTTCTTATTTGTTCTGGAGTTTGCCTTGGGTTCCCCCCTGTCCCTCGCGGAAGAAACGCTGATCCTGAAGGAGCTGACAGGGATCTGGAGGGAGTATTCAGAAGCAGAGTTGGCAGCCTATGATGAGTACCCGCTTTTTGCGGAGTTCATTATGTCCATGAGCGATCAGGGGGAGCTGGCTGAAGTCCAAGAGTCTGTGGGAGCGTCGATCTGGGAATGGATCGAGGAAAGCGATCCTGGTGATCCCATCGTCAGTGTGATTCGCGCTGCGTTCCTCGAAGGAGACCAAGTGCTCGTTCAAGGCGCCATCCCCCTAACGGAGGTGGCGGCAACAGCTTACGCGGAGCTCCTAGCCTTTGCGGAGTTTCTTGCTCAAAATGGAGGCGAAGATGCTGCGTCAAGTGCAGCGCTGCCAAGTATGATAGGGGACGGCGCGGTACGTGAGATCAAGGAGCAACTGATGGATGCTTGGCCTAGTTTCAGCCAGGAAGAACAGCAGCAGGTTGAGGCTCTACCTGCAGTCTGGACGACCTTGCGGCGGGCACTGGGTAGCGCCGATGATGCCGACAGCAGGTATGCACGAAGTGTAATTCTGCAGCTCGCCCCTACTCCTGGTGAATCAAGCGATGCAGACAGCACACAGGATGGGTCCTACGATCCCATGGCCTGGGCCCGGCACCAAACCATGCTGCAAATCCAGCAACAAACCTTCAACCACTATATGTGGTCTGTAGGATACCACAGCACCCTGCTCGGGTTTTAAATGGGGCCTGGAGGCCGGCCTCGGGGCCTGGACCTCGATCAATTTGACGAATTTCGTACTCAGGGGCTCCCTAGCTAGGTTTAGGCCTACCTATATTTTTCACAGCAAAAGGAATTCTTTGGGCGAGGAAGAATTTTACCAAGAAATAGATCATGGAAGAGGGCGCAAATATGGTGTCGAAACGCAATGTATGCAGCTACCTACTTATCGGAATTGTGATCATGGTATCCTTGACTTTCGTTGGATGCATGGGAGGAGGAGGACAACCAGCAACACTGTCGGGGAACATT
>CAZAJB010000021.1:1183-32799 GCA_964485345.1 uncultured Clostridiaceae bacterium | reverse complement strand
ATAATGAACAGAGTGCCGAGAAACAGGCCGAGAAAGAATAAACCACCGTACACGGAGTAGAACGACCCCCTCTCCACTTCCGCCGCCTCCACCGTACTTCTAGCATCACCTGTAGGCAGATTAGCACGAATCTCTCGATAAACCTTGACGACCTCATCAGCCTCCGCCGCTAGGTCAAAGCCCGAGTAATGAGCGAGTTGTGATCCATACTCACCGTGGAGTTCAGCCTGGGCCTCATAGATCTCTGCGAGAACGCCCATGTTCTTCACGATCAGGTAGTAGTTGCCTGTAATTGCTGCGGACTCCGTAGCTCCGGCAAATGCACTAAGTTTCTCTTTTACAATAAATGTACGCTCCAGCGCCGTCAGAGTGTCAAACGCATAATCTGCACCTTGGGAATACATCAAGACCTCGTTTTCTTCCAGAGTCAACGCCTCACCAGTGATGCGAACATAATCTTCTCCGGGAACGAAAATCAGAGTTCGCAGTCTTCCGGAAAGCCCGTTTACCGCAATCCGATTTGTCACAAACTCGCTCCCCTGTACCGCCGAGACAAAGGACAGCATGCGGTATTCGATAGCATTGCTCTTCGTCAGACCGTGGTTTGCTAAGGCTTCAGAGACACCCGTATGAAGTTGCGCGATATAATCCTCTGTCACCTGATGAGAAGAAATCGTGATATCCCTAGGATAACGGGTCCGCAGCACATCCTCAACCCCGACATAGAGCGACACCGTGGTGGATAGAGTAACAAGTACCATTGTAGACAGGATGCATATGTTGGCAAGCCCCACCGCATTTCTCTTCATACGGTACATCAACCCAGACACTGTGGTGAAGTGATCTGCCTTATAATAATAGCGCTTGTTATTGCGCATCAACTTCAGAAGGGTGATACTGCCAGAGGTAAAGAGCAAGTACGTCCCCATCATCACCAGCACTACCGCGACAAAAAACATCGTTAAAGCCGCGAGTGGTGATTCTGTCGTGAGGGCCAAATAGTAACCCGTTCCTAAGGTCGCCAGGCCAGTTAGGGTCAACAGCCACTTGGTCTTTGGTTCTCCTTCTCCCACCTGGCCACCCTTCAAGAGCTCAATCGGCTTGGCCACATAGATCTGGCGCAAGTTGTTCAGTAGAGTAAGTGCAAAGATAGCTCCAAACAAGCCCAGCGTCGCTACAAGAGAGGGGCTGGAGATCTCAAAACCCATCTGCACTTCAAAACGCAGGAGCCTGAGCAACAACAAAAACATAAGCTTGGAAAGGATTACACCGCCGATCAGACCCACTACAATGCTAATCATGCCAATATAGAGGGTCTCATAGGTCATGATTCTAGCAATATGCTTCTTCTCCATTCCCAGAACGTTAAACAAGCCGAACTCTTTCTTGCGCCGTTTGATCAAAAAGCTGTTCGTATAGAGCAAGAAGATGACGGAAAAGAACCCCACAATCACATATCCAAAGGATAGTATCGAGTTTACGGTGGGGCCGCCACCCATCTTCCCCAAACCTGTATTTTCCGAAAGGGCATGTATAATGTAGAACATCATCACCGAAGCAATGCTGGTCAGGATATAGGGTAGATAGGTCTGCGAGTTCTTGCGGATATTTTCCGCAGCCAGTCTCGAATAGGCGAATCTAGTCACGGCGAGCACCACCTGTGGCAATCATGGTCAAGGTGTCCGCAATCTTCTGATACATTTCTTCTTCCGACGAACCACCTTTGTAGAGCTGATGAAAGATCTCGCCATCCTTAATAAAGAGTACTCGCTGGGCAAAGCTGGCAGCCTTGGTGCTGTGGGTCACCATAAGTATCGTTTGCCCGTCATTGTTGATATCCCTAAACAGCCGTAGTAAACCGTCTGTGGACCTTGAGTCCAAAGCCCCCGTTGGTTCATCAGCCAGTACGAGCTGCGGCTCTGTGATCAAAGCTCTGGCAATGGCAGCCCTCTGTTTCTCACCACCCGATACCTCATAGGGATATTTGGCCAAAATTGGTTCAATCCCCAGCTTACGGGCAATAGGTATTATTCGCATCTCCATCTCTTCATAGGACCTACGTGCCAAGACCAGCGGCAAGACGATATTATCTTGAATGGAGAATGTGTCCAATAAGTTGAAATCTTGGAAAACGAAACCGAGATTATCTCGGCGAAAAGCCGCAATCTCCTTTTGCGAGATGGAGACAATGCTCTTCCCGTTTAAGAGGACTTCACCGGCCGTGGGCTTGTCTAGAGCTGCCAGGATATTAAGCAGAGTCGTTTTCCCCGAGCCTGATTCACCCATAATAGCTACGTACTCGCCCTTCTTCACTCCAAAGGATACGTCCGATAACGCCTGAACATGGTTTCCCCCAAAGCGGGTGGTATATACCTTCTTAACGTTTTTTACCTCTAAGATGTGCATGAGGTAACCTCCTTCCATCCTTGGGCTCAGTATAACAAGGGGGGAAATGCGTTGCCATCGTTTTGGCTTACACTTCCCCACCCAGCCTTACATCCTCGTAAGGATCGAAGAATTCAATGGTATCGAGTCCGATTCTCACCTGGGTACCCTGCCCCATCTCAGATTCTATGGAAATGGTGTGAGACAACTTGTCCAGGATTCGTTTACACAAATAGAGGCCGATTCCGGTAGCGCTCTTCTCCATGCGGCCCATATACCCCGTAAAACCTTGTTCAAAGACCCGGGGGAGATCGTCCGCCGCAATACCCATGCCCGTATCCTCGATCACCAGTATCTTCTTTTTCCGATCCTCCAAGTAAATGGAGATGGTTCCCTCTTTCGTGTACTTTAGCGCATTTGACAATACCTGTCCGATCACAAAAACGAGCCATTTCTCGTCTGTAAGAACTTCGCAGTCAAGCTTTTGGAAGTCCAGGCGAACCTGTTGGTGAATAAAGAGTCGAGCGTAGCGATGTACGACCTGTCGTACGATGGCATCGAGGCCATAACGCTTGAGTACAAAATCAGTGGAAGGGCTTTCGACCCGCAAATACTGCAACACCATGTCGGCATACTGCTCGATCTTGAAGAGTTCCATCAGAAGCTCTCTAGAGTCTTCATCGTCCCGCACTTGCAGGACTAAACGCATGGCGGCCATCGGCGTCTTGATCTGGTGGGCCCACAGAGTGTAATACTCCACAAGATCCCGGCGAGTTTCCTCGGCAGCCGAAGCCAACTGCCTTTTGTCCTCCGACAAAAGCCTGACGAGTTCCTGATAGTCTTCTTCCAGTACACTTTGTGCTGGGGGCAGTTCAGATGCTCCATACACAAAACTCTGCTTTAGTGCATGCAAGAGCTTGTGGCGCCTACGAAAGGCGCGGAAATCAACAACAGAGCAGATACCACCCATCCATAGACACAAGACCCCTGCATACCACAGGGGTTCTAGCGGCAGATCGTACAGATAAAACAGGGCCGCAAAAACCAGGAAAAGGGCCGTACATGCAAGCAGACCCCCTCTGCGCGCTTTAAGATAGGAAAGAAAAAGGCGTCCCCGACTCATTTGACCTCATACCCCATGCCCTTTTTCGTTGTGATGAACTCGTCCAAACCCAAAGCTGCGAGTTTGCGGCGGAGCCGTGTGACATTGACTGTGAGAGTGTTGTCATCTACATAACTGTCTGTTTCCCAGAGCATGGTCATGAGCGACTCTCTCGCCACCACCTTCCCATTGTTCTCCATCAGCATCTTAAGGATCTTATGTTCATTGCGCGTTAATTCCGCCTGTTCTCCGTTATACGTTAGCGTGGCATCGCTAGTATTTAGAATCGCTCCCCTATGTTCTAGGAGGCTCGTTTGTCCCGCAAAGTCGTAGGTGCGGCGTAGCATCGCTTGAACCTTGGCGGTTAGAACGGTTAGGTCAAAGGGTTTGGTAAGAAAATCGTCTCCGCCCATGTTCATAGCCATGACAATGTTCATGTTATCCGAAGCCGAAGAGATGAAAATAATGGGCACCTTGGAAAGTTTACGGATTTCACTGCACCAGTGATAGCCGTTGTAAAAAGGAAGGGAAATATCGAGCAAGACGAGCTGGGGATCGAAGGAAACAAAGTGAGATAGTACATCCTTGAAATCGGTGGCGCACTGTACCTCATAGCCCCAGCTATTGATATGTTTTTCTATGGTCTTGGCAATGACCGCGTCATCCTCAACGATTAAAATGCGGTACATAGATACCCCTCCAATATACTCTTTACCAGAGCCTTGTAAGATCAGCAATCAACTCGTCAACGGCGCTTTCCTTGGTAGCCCAAGATGTGACGAGCCGAATCATAGAATGCTCCGCATCGACGTGTCTTTGGATTTCGAAGGCATAGTTCTTGGCCAATTCCGCAATCAGCCGATTGGGCAAAATAGGGAAGATCTGGTTCGATGGCGAGTGCAGCAAGAGTGGGCAGTGTAAGGCGACCAAAGCAGCTTGAATCTTGGCGGCCATGGCATTGGCATGGCGGGCTGTTTCGAAGAACAAGTCGTCACGGAACAGTTCCCTAAACTGAATGCCCAAGAGACGGCCCTTGGCTAACAAAGCCCCCTTCTGCTTGATATGAAAACGAAAGTCCTCCTTCAAACTGTCGGCACAGATCACCAGTGCTTCCCCAATCAAAGCCCCGTTCTTGGTTCCCCCAATATAAAAGGCGTCAACGAGGTTGGCAATCTCGCCTAAAGTAAGATCATTCTTGACCGAGGTCAGGGCCGATCCCAGCCTAGCACCATCCATAAATAGCAGAAGTTTGAGCTCGCGGCACGTAGCGCTCAGAGCCACAAGTTCGTCTTTCGTATAAATCGAGCCCACTTCGGTGGCGTTCGAGATATAGACTAACCTTGGCTTGACCATATGTTCATCGGTATGAGACTCCACAGCCAGCCTCACGTCAGCGGGATCAAGCTTCCCTTCGTTGCATTCCATGGTAATAATCTTATGACCAGTAGCTTCGATGGCTCCGGTTTCGTGCACTTCAACATGACCGGTTAGAGGTGCAATGACGGCTTCATGCGGTCTCAAAAAGGCCGAAATCGCGATAAGATTCGTCTGGGTTCCGCCCGGTATCAAGTGAATGTCCACATCACTCCGGCCGAGCTTCTTCTTAATGAACTCCGCCGCCTCTAGGGTGAACGTGTCCTCCCCATAGCCTATCGTCTGTTCCAGATTCGTTTCTACAAGGGCTTTAAGAATTTGCGGGTGTGCTCCTTCACTGTAGTCATTCGTAAATCTATACATGGAACCTGCCTCCATTCATTGATAACCTTATGGAAGATTTCGCTACGAAATGAGCAAGACCTTCATCAGGGGAAGGGTAGAAAAGCACCACGATCGCCAGCAAAGATCCGTCTGGTTGCAGATCCAAGCGCCGTAGCCCCATGTGGACAGCATCGGCCCCCGTTCTCATTCTGCGTTCAGCCTGTGGCCGGTGTTCCCCCAGGGCATATACTACTACAAAGTACAGGCAAGGGAGGGACTGAACTGAGCGCCAATCGCAATCTAGCACAAGAGTTTGTGTCGACCCAAACCCATGTTCACGAAGTTCAAGGTAGTACAATGCTCTTTGATGAAATTCCACACAACCACCGTTTTGCCGGAATGACGGGAGAGGTTATCCCAGTTGGAGACAACCACATTCATGTATTCCAAACCGACACCGACTTCACCCTTCTGCACCTCCATGAGGTCGGAGGAACCACTGGGCTCGCCATCCCCGTCGGAAACGGTAGACATGTCCATGCCATGACCGGAGTGACTACGCTCAATCGAGGCCATGTCCACGAGTTCGTGTTTGCAACCCTAATCGATGATCCATTAGGAATGTAGTCAAGAGCACAAAATCCCAAGCAGAGATGGTCGCCTCTGTTTGGGATTCCTCAATACAAATAGGCGCTGTGAAAACCACTGCCCTAGATAAGAAGTAACTCTTCTTGACGACCATTGATAAAGTTGACGGTTCCGTCCGCACCCCCGTCTTTGCAGATGTCTTCTTCCAAATACATATATACAAGCTGATTGTCCCAGGCTTCGATTCTGTCTGAAACATTCAGTTCCAGCGCATAACAGGTCTGGTCGCGAATCATTCGCTCACCCATGACAGGTACAAAGCCCTGTAAATCATATCTACCTATGCTTGGACCTGCCCCATGGCCAAAGGTACCTATAGGATGGGTGTAAATCATGACCTGGAGTTCTTCCGCCTGAGCCGTTTCCAGAGACGCAAAAAAGGCATCGTTGCCTGTGGGGGAACCCTCCATCTTCTCGCGGACGATATCCTGCAGTCTCTTTCCCTTCACAAAAAGGTCCCGCAGTTCCCCGGGCGCCTCACTTTCTTCGGCCTGCCTCACATAGGCCATCCACTGCATATCCGTATGAAGCTGGATGTAAGTACCCTTCAAGCCTATATCGCAATGGACCAAATCACCTGGGTGGATCACTTCGTTCACCATCAGCGAATTGCCGCTACCCTTGCGCTGTAGATTAACATCCGGCCCGAACCAATACAAGAAGCCCAAGCGATTTATGACATCGCGCATAAACCACTCCACATCTGTGGTTGTAGTTTCCCCTACCCGAATAACCTGGGGGGAGAAAGCGTAGCTTATAATGTCATGGGTCATCTCTGCAAGGACCTTCATAATCTTTTTCTCCAAAGGTGAGACCCTTTGCAGCCAGCGCAGAGTAAGCTCTTCAGCGTCAGAGAGCCTTACTGCCTGCTCTTTTAGTGCCTCCTGCAGTTCTTCATACATGGTAGATGAAAGACCATCGCAAAACCCGTCGACTTTACTTCGATTGATGGCAATCTTATCTGGTTTACACTCCGCCACAACTCGGCCAATGGCTTGCCAAATGTCTTCATCCGGCTCTTGTACCCTCTCATAGACGCTTGCCATCTCGGGCGAGCCCCGTCCGATCACCATCCTGCGAACCCGACCGGTTTCCCTGTTCAGGTGGAAAGCTAAGATCCCACTACGCCCAACATCAATCATATCCCAGGGATAGAGCGTTTTTAGTATGGGGTCCATGCAGTTCTCCCGAGCGGCGATGATCCAAAAGTCAAACCCCGCTTCTTCCATGGCCCAGGGAAGGGTCGTCTCCAGCCTCTCTTTGAGAATGGCAGTACTTAGTTCTGCTTGTGCTCTTAATGGTAACAGACCTGCTGCCACCAGTTTCTTTTCAATCTGCTTGATCACAGTCTCTAGCATGTGGCACCTCATTTCCATATCTAGTTTCGTCTTCACCCATGGCCCTTCTCCCGCGCTCCACCATTTATCTCTAATCTACCACATCCCTATCACGCAGGAAAACCCCGTTCTTTGCCGAAAGAGCAACCATACCACTACGAAAGAAGGGATTTATGTGCTAAAACTTGCCATGCTTGGCGCCTGGCACGTCCATGCCCCTGACTATGCTGACCAGATCAAAGCTCACCCTGAAGCTGAGATTGCCCTAGTCTGGGACGACAACGAGTCACGAGGTAAAGCATTTGCCGAAAAGCTTGATGTTCCATTTCAGGCGAACTTAAAGCAAGTCCTGGAGGATCCAACGATTCATGGAGTGATCATCAACACACCTACGAGCATGCACCCTACCGTAATCACAGAAGCTGCTAAAGCCGGAAAGCATGTTTTCACCGAGAAGGTATTAACGACCACTCTGTCTGAAGCCCTAGAGGTGGCTGAGGCCATTCGCAAAGCCGGCATCAAATTCACGATCTCCTTTCCCCACCGCAGCAAGCCGCATAATCTCTTTGCTAAAGAAGCTGTGGAAAAAGGGTGGCTGGGCAAGATTACGCTACTACGTATCCGCAATGCCCACAACGGGGCAGGCGCAGGCTGGCTGCCAGAACACTTTTACAACCGTAGCGAGTGCGGCGGCGGGGCCATGATCGACCTCGGTGCCCACGGAATGTATCTTAGTGCCTGGCTATTGGGCAAGCCACAGCGCATATCTGCCATGTTCGGTCATCTAACAGGTAGAGCTGTAGAGGACAATGCGGTCACTGTCACCGAATTTGCAGACGGAGCGATAGCCATTAACGAAACCTCGTTTCTTTCCGCCCAGAGTCCCTTTTCTCTCGAACTCTATGGCACCGAAGGCAGTCTTTTCGTCGGTGGACCGGAAGATAGGGTCCGTCTCAATGCAACCAAAGTACAAGGACAGCTCAGCGGCTGGATTGAACCTGATACGCTTCCTCAAGCCCTTCCCACACCGATAGAACAGTGGGTTGGAGCAATCTTGCGTAACGAACCTAACCACTTTGACCTTGCAGGTGCCGTAGCACTGACAGAGTTGATGGACGGAGCCTATCGCTCTCACAGCCTGGGCCGGCACATTTTGTTTCCCCTAACATAAGAGAGGAGATCGACCATGCCAGACATGCTCGTCAAACTATATGAACTACCTAGACTTGATCCCATGGTGCAACTCATGGCTGAACAGCATATTAGCATACGCTTAGGGATACCACCGGAAAAGCATCTTGTTCTGGACTGGATTCGGGAAAACTTCAACGAGGGCTGGGTCAGCGAAGCGGACGTGGCCTTTGCCAATAAACCCTCGACAATTTACGTAGCAGTGGACAATAAGACGGAGCAGCTCGTGGGATTTGGCTGTTTTGAGACGACCTGCAAATGCTTTTTTGGTCCCACCGGAGTCCATCCCGACTATCGCGGCAGAGGAATCGGCAAGGCACTGCTCATCGCCTGTCTCCATGGATTGGCCCACTTAGGCTATGGCTATGGAGTGATCGGCGGCGCCGGTCCTGTCGAATTCTACAGAAAGAGCGTAGGAGCCATAGAGATTGCGGATTCTGTACCGGGTATCTACAAAGGGATGCTACGAGGGTAATTGACATCCAGGGATGCATCTTGATCCCTGGACGCCTTATTTACGCCTCACTCACCTCAAGTATCACTTCACAGCCTACCTCGAAAAGCCGTTCCCATGGCAAGTGCGTGTTTTCTAAGCGTATGGCCGAGAGGATTCCTCCTCCAGGAAGTTCTTTTCCCTGGAAGTTGCGCTCGAAGAAGGCTCCCACGACGTCTGGCAACCTTTGCTGGACCGTGGCTTGAACGGAGCTCCACTGATCACCCAAACGATAGATGTCTATGCCTTCCGCAACAAGGCGCTGCCCAATTTCCGTACGGACAATGGCTTGGTAAGCCCAATCATCAGCAAAACGAAGTAAGAGGAACTCTAGATGGGCGCGGTAGGGTTCCGGACGATCGCCTTGTTTCTTGGCCAACAAACGGAGTGCAGCCTGGGAAACCACTGTACCAAGTGTGTTACCAGCCGTGTTCCAGCCGCCATAGGCATCGAGTTTCGTCAGATCAAGCTGCTTTTCCATGAGCGAGACCAGTTTGAGATCCCCTCCATTGCAGTAAGCCAAATCTGCTACTGCAATGACGTGCCCCCCCTCACCGTACATACGAATCGCTTGAACGAATTCCAAAATATTGCGGGCGGAAGTATCAACAGTTCGCTCCATGCTCTGCAGTGGAGCCTCCCCCTGTTTTTCGCCAGGAGTGTTCAAGAAGAGAATAATATCTGCATCATGGGGCGAATCCACCAGCAAACCGCCCACGCCATAAATCTGTCCCTTAACACTCTCGGCGATAGGTCGGTCTTCGTAGGATGCGACGATGAGTGGCCCCCGCACCGACGAGTAGCGGGTGAAAAATCTCGGGGTAACCTGGTGGATACGATTCAGGTGACGAGCCACCAAAACCATCCCGACTTCATCGGCGCCAGGATAGACTACCGCCCGATCCTCGATACCCAGTTCGCTGATCCTCTCCCTCAGCAGGCGTTGTTCGTGATTCGGGAAGCCAAACTCACTGGTGTCATCCTGGGTGAAGAGTAGAAAGTCTACTGCTCCTTCTGCGACGAGTTCCACGCAGTCTTGGTTGATCTGATGATTACGCTGGCGCCTCTTAGTATAGTCGTCAATGATCTCTGGGGGAATTGCTTTTTCCACTTCAGCCAAGGCAGCCTCTTCCTCACTCATGCCAAGCTGTGTGACGCGATACCATAAACGGGAATATGTCCAGAGCAGCTTACCATATTGATCCCAATAGCGAGGCTCCTCTTCATTGTGATTGGAATTGGAGATGCGGGTAATAATGTTGAACGCATAAATCGAGAGGTCCTTATGTTTTGCTCGAATCCTGCGTAAGACGTCAAGCCGCTTGAGGCAGGCATCTAGCGGTGTATCTGTAATGCGGGAAGGAATCAATCCCCCATGTACCAAGGTCTCGATGGAAACCACCAGACCGTCTACGTGGCCCGCGATTTCTTCGAGCCAGGTATCGAGTTTCTCATACTCCCCCACTTGCCGCTTCTGGCCCAGCATGTTTCGCCGCGGCGTAATCACTTCGGTATCGCAAATCCGACCGAGTGCACGAGGGAAGTATTCATTACATGGTCTCTCGTCTAAAGGTATGAGCGCCAGTTTCATTTCCCCAACTCTCCTCTCATGGTCCATCCTAGGTTAGATCGCCCGGTATCTATTGTTCCATAGCACGTACAAAGCGGCGTGTAATTTCCATGGGTCGAGTAATGGCGCTTCCGATGACCACGGCCCAAGCTCCAATCTCCATCGCCTGTGCCACCTGTTCAGGATACCAAAACCCGCCCTCGGCAATGACAGGCATTTCTAGAGTCATGAACGTCTCGAGCAATCGGAAATCGGGCTCACTTCCCAATGCATTCTCTTTGAAGCCAAATGTGGTAGAAATCACGTCGACACCAAATTCGCAAGCTGCTCTTGCGTCCTCAAAGGTCGCGCAATCTGCCATCACCTTCACGCCAAGCTCGGCGCGGATCCCAGGGAGTAGCTCCCCTAGAGGCTCACCATGCGGACGGGTATGACGCACGTCCACCGCCACCATATCTGCCCCTGCCCTAACTAAAGCCTCAACATGGGCAAAGGTAGGGGTGATGCAGACTTGTCCCTGAGGGTCTGTCACCTTTTTGATACCGATGATGGGGAGACCGGTAATCTTCTTACAAACCTCAACTTCCTGGGCACCATTGGTACGAATTCCCACCGCCCCGCCTAGGGCAGCCGACCTCGCCATGGCGGCCATGAGCATGGGACCATGGAGGGGCTCATCCTCAAGAGCCTGGCAGGAGACAATGAGACCTTTGTGTATTCTTTCCAGTACATCCAAAATACGACACCTCGCTTAGGAGTTAGTTGAGCCTACCGTTCTACTTCTGAGAGATTCTGCCAGATTCTGCGGTTCTGTGCGGTTCTGCGCGGTTCTGCGCGTTCCTGCGGGATTCTGCGGGGCGAAACCCCAGGATCTCTAGTAGTTGCCCTAAGATTTCTAGAGGATAAATGTTGATCCTCCTTCTTTTCCCACTAGGTTCTTCTCTAGTGGGGCAGGAATTGCGGGCGAAAACCATAAATCAATATGCAACACGACGGCGAGGGCAATCCCCCACCGTCGGGTCATCGTTGATCAGCTGTGTTCTTGATGAGCATTCGGGGCGCTTTCGAGGCGCTTTTGGAGCGAATCAGCTGTGTTTTGGCTTACACGAAGGAGATTTCTCGCTGCTTTTCACTGGAATCATAAATCGCCTGCATAATCTGTGCTGTAATGATTACCGTGTCAATATGCGAAGGAAGTTTTTCACCGGTTTCAATACAATCGACAAAGGCATCGATTTCCTTGCCGAACATGTCACCCATCTGGAACTCCGGCTTATACTCGACGAGAGCCCCATGTTCCGCCGTGTATACCTTAAAGTCTGCGCCGTATTGCAGACGGATGCCCGCCTTATCTCCCATGAAGTCGATGTACGTTTCCCGTTCGCCGATATTTTGTGCCCAGGCGCCATTGAATGTAATGACCGGGCCGTCGGTGCGGATCATGCCGGTTACAGAGTCATCTACATCGTAGATGCCATCGTAGTTTGGCGGTCCTGCCCACATGTCCGTGTAGGTATAGCCCTTGATGTCCCGGCCGAGCTTGCAGAATGTCTGCCCCGTAACGGTACGTGGCGCAGGATCACCGCAGCAATACATGACGATGTCGAGGTAATGAACGCCCCAATCGATCAAAGCGCCGCCGCCGGCGATGGCCTTGGTGGTAAAGGCACCGCCCAGTCCAGGGATGGAACGATGGGCCCTGAAGCTGACATAGATATGGTGAACATCACCAAGTTTGCCACTGTCAATATATTGTTTGATCAGATTGACGCTGGTGTTAAAACGGTTGACGACCCCAATGTTCAGGACCTTACTACTAGCATGTTGAGCTTTTTGCATGGTCAGTGCTTCTTCATATGTCCTGGCCGCCGGTTTTTCGCAAAGAACGTTCTTGCCCGCTTCTAAGCAGTCAATGGTGATGGGCGCGTGTACATTGTTGGGCGTACAAACAGAGACTGCCTCAACTTCCTCATCCTCGAGGATTTCTCGATAATCGCTGATGGCGATGCCGCAGCCATACTCTTTGACAGCGGCTTCTGCCCTGCTTAGTACGATGTCGCAAAAATACTTGATCTCAACCTTGTCGTTTTTCATGTAGGCCGGGATATGTGCGGAATTCGCAATGGTCCCACATCCAATAACGGCTACTTTCATTTGGAGACTCCTCTCTGTTCTGGTAAATCATGTTCAGTATACGTCCAGAGGCCAATTTCGTCAAGACGGCAGGAGGGGCCTGGACCTCGATCAATTGGATCAATTTAGGTGTAATTCGCAGAATTTAGTTCGTTTTTCTAGGTTATTCGTAACGTTGCCGTTGCACATGTGACGCGGGGCCTGGCCCCCGAAAGGAGATTCGCGATGCGGCTAAAGGTTGTAGCTTGCGAGGTGCTGATGCGGGAGATCTGTCATTGCATTGCCCGCTCGCCCCATACAGTTGATGTGGAGTTTACGAAAAAGGACGGCCATGATCAGGTGGAGGTCTTGCGAGGCCAGATCCAAGCAAAGATCGACACCGCAGCCAAGGGCGATTATGATGCCATCCTCCTTGGCTACGGGTTATGCGGTAACGGCACCGTGGGCCTAGTGGCTAAACATACTCCTTTGGTGATCCCCCGAGCGCATGATTGCTGCACCTTGTTCTTGGGCTCCCGGCTGAAATTCGAAGAACGTTTTGCCCAAAATCCTAGCCAACCCTTTAGTTCACTCGGTTACATGGAGCGGGGCAATGGAGCCATCCACAGTTCCAGCCTGAAAAAGACCCTCGGCCTCAACCGAACCTATGAGGACTATGCGGCCCAATACGGTCAGGACAACGCCCTATACATTATGGAAACGCTCTTCCCATCCTTTCAGCTCGAAAACCATGAGGAACAGGTCTTGTTCATTACGATTCCAGAAACCACTCCCGCAGGAACGGTCAGACGCTTTCGGGAACAAGCGGAGTCGGACGGCAAACCATTTACCGAGGTCACAGGGGACATTGGGCTCATGGAGCGTCTGCTCAGCGGGGAGTGGGATGATCAAGAGTTCCTCGTAGTTCCCCCCGGACACTCAATTGAAGGAGTGTATGATTGGCAGGAGATCTGCAGAGCCACTACCTGTGAGAAGAATCTTGCAGTGAAGCGCGGGGATGATTGAGATTGAGATTGAGATCGGGATGGAGATGGAGATGGAGAAGATGAAGAAGATCGAGATAGAGATACTGCTGCCAAACGCCGAGACCGAGAAGAAGATTACATGTTTCCCTGGGGAGACCGTTTATGATGTGCTGCTTCGCTCGGATCTTGCGCCCAGTTCCTACTGCGGCGGCAAGGGCACCTGCGGGAAGTGTAAAGTCCATTGGGTACAAGCAGGCAAGGATGTTCTAGCCTGTCAGCTTCCGGTTAGTGATGGAATGATTATCGAAAACAAGAGTCCGGGAGACGTGCAAGCTCTCAGCACCTCAATCCACAAGACTTTCACCCTAGAACCGCTGGTAGGAGAGGGCAGTGGCTATGGCATAGCCGTAGATATAGGTACCACAACGATGGTTGGCTATCTCCTGAACTTAAGAAACGGGCAGGAAATGGCCGTAGCCTCTCTAGCGAATCCGCAGCGTGCCTATGGTGCCGACGTGATCTCTAGAATTGCTTACACCCAGTCCCATCCAGAGGGCGTGCAGCGGCTGCAGGAAGTCTTAGTCGCGGCCCTAAATTCTATGATCACAACCCTGTGCGAACAGGCGCAGGTGGACAAAGCTGACGTGCTTGCCTTAACCACGGCAGGTAACACGGTAATGCTCCATACATTGCTGGGGGTCAACGCAGTCAGCATTGCCAATGCCCCCTTTGAACCCGTTTTTTCGGATCAGAAAGTCCTGGCGGCCCAAGACCTCGGAATCGAAATTGGTTCTCAAGGCAAGGTCTTTGTGCTTCCTTCCGTCTCGGGCTATGTGGGAGCAGATATCCTGGCGGGCCTCTTGGTCTGTGATCTCGACCACCAAGACTCCTATGGACTACTCATCGATATTGGTACGAATGGCGAAATTGTCCTCGGTAATGAGGGGAAGATCCTAGCCTGTTCCACTGCGGCCGGTCCCGCTTTTGAAGGCGCGAACATCTCCTCTGGGATGGCCGGTATTTGGGGGGCTCTCTCTTCCTTTCGGATCCAAGAGGAAGCAGGGATCTATGAAACTATTGGGGGCATACGTCCTGTAGGAATCTGTGGGTCTGGTCTGATCGACATTATGGCTGAACTCTTAAAGCACGGCTTTGTTGATGCCAGCGGAGCCTTCGCCGTGCCAAGTACCCTTGCCAAGTGGAAACAAGACATGCTAACTACAGAAGGCGGCATGCCTGCTTTTCTCGTAACCGAAGAGATTCTCTTCACGCAGAAGGATGTACGAGAGGTGCAGCTGGCGAAAGGGGCTCTCCGGGCCGGGATCTTAACCCTACTGAAGGAAGCGGGAATCGAGGCTGAGCAGATTGGCCAGGTTTATCTCGCTGGAGGTTTCGGTAATTTTGTGGACGTGCATCATGCGTGTGCTATGGGCTTAATACCCTTGGAGTTAGAGGAACGAGTTACGAAGATCGGCAATGGAGCTGGACTCGGGGCAAAGCTGTCGTTACTAGACCAGAGCCAGTTGGTCAGATGTACAGAACTAAAGCAGAGAATCCAGTATATCGAATTATCCACACGTGCTGATTTTCAGGAGTTATTTATGGAGGCCATGTTTTTCTAAGGGGTGAAATCTTGGGGCAGACATTAAGCGAAAGAACGATCGAAACGGCACGCATCTACTCTGCAGCCTGCGGGGTGGGCTGTAAAGTCGTGAGCA
The DNA here is from genome assembly GCA_964485345.1 of uncultured Clostridiaceae bacterium. Classification (GTDB taxonomy): domain Bacteria; phylum Bacillota; class Limnochordia; order Darwinibacteriales; family Darwinibacteriaceae; genus UBA5420. The sequence continues at coordinate 17,559 of CAZAJB010000021.1, read as the reverse complement.
GGGCAGGTGATCCCATTGCCTCCTTCGGCGATCTGGGTGGAGATTCATTCTGCCGCACCCTATCTGGGCCAAATGTCACGATGGGGGCCGAGCAGTGCCGCCGTTCCTATTTATATGGAGGCTACCAGGCGGAAAAACTCGGTGAATACTATATCTACTTCTGCCCCTCGGGGCTCTGCAACTGGGCTGTGGCCATTTTGGAACGGGGAGTGACAGCTTTCTATCTCATTGGTGGACCGATCTTACTCCACGAGATCGACGACCTCCTGATCAGCCATATCTACCGCCAAAACCCCCACCTCGCTTCAGGCGAAGGAAATCTACGTCAAGCCTTGAGCTGTATTCCGGTTGTGGATCCTACCCGTGTGCGTTACCTGGCGGAGGTGTTGCTTCGACTGGCCCAAAGTTTGATGAAACCTGAGCTTGGATTGCTGGCAGAAAGGCAGACGTTCAGTGCCTTGGGTGCCGGTATTGCCCAGGTAATCCATGAGAAAAAGGCCGAGCTGAGTATAGGGTACCGCCCAGCAGACCTAAGTCCAACCGATACGTATGTCTTCAGCCTGGAGAAGGATTTGATTTTTGCGGTACAAACAGGCGATCAGAAGGAGGCTCGCAAGATTCTCAATGAGATTCTAGGCGCCCTCTATTTCGAGGGCAGCAGTTTCAAGGTAACGAAAGCGAAAATCATTGCTTTGACGGCGGTCTTAGCCAGGGCTGCCATCGCGGCAGGTGCAGACCTTGAGGTTATCTTTGGCCTAGAAAACACGTATCTACGCCGGATTCAGGATGTAGGTGATTTGCTAGAGCTCTCTCGCCTCTTGGTCCCGGTCCTGGATCGCTTCATTGCCTGCACCTTCGAGCTCAGCAATGTGAAAAACCGCGATCTCTTGTACCGGGCGATTAGTTACATTCGCCATAATTACCACGGTGACATCGCTCTCCAGGATGTGGCAAGTGATGTGGGGCTGGCTCCAACGTACTTTAGTAAACTCTTTGGGGAAGAGATGGGCTGCTCTTTCACCGACTACCTTAACCAGGTGCGCATCGAGGCCGCCAAGCTTCTGATGCAAGACACCCTCTCACTAGCAGAAGTTAGCCAACGGGTGGGGTTCAATGACCAAAGCTACTTTTCTAAGGTCTTCCGTAGACTCGAGGGACAGTCTCCGCTTAAGTGGCGCAGGGAAAACTATACGTAGATCCCCCCCGGCAAGGTTTGGCGCGTGTACGTATCAGATTACAAAAAGGGGCTAAGTTATTACAATACGAGCCCCATCCTTGCTGATTATAATGAAGATAGCTTACCAACCCAAACAGGAGGAATGTACATGGTTCTGCAGGATATTAATCAAGCTTTGCAGCGCGGCGATGTGAACGGAGTCAAACAAGGTATACAACAGGCATTAGAGAGTAATCTCGAACCTCGGGCCATTCTCAATGACGGGCTCCTTTCTGCCATGGAGGCCATTGGTGTGAAGTTCAAGAATAACGAAGTCTTTGTACCTGAGGTATTGATTGCAGCTCGAGCCATGAATGCTGGCATGGAACTCCTTCAGCCTAAGCTTGTGGAAACGGGTGTGAAACCTGCAGGTCATGTTGTTCTTGGTACTGTGCAGGGGGATTTGCATGACATCGGCAAGAACCTTGTGCGGATGATGTTTGAAGGAGCAGGGCTTACCGTCATTGATCTAGGAGTTGATGTGTCCGCGGAGCAGTTCGTGGCAGCCATTCAGGAGCATAACCCCGATATCGTTGGACTATCTGCTTTGTTAACCACCACCATGGGAGAGATGAAAAAGGTAATTGAAGCCATTGAGGCTGCCGGTCTACGTGATAAAGTGAAAATCATGGTCGGCGGGGCACCAGTTACCAACAAATTTGCCCAGGAGATTGGTGCGGATTTTTATGCGGCCGATGCCGCAGAGGCCTCCTTCCAAGCCAAGAAACTTGTACAATAGAGGTGAGGTGGAATACGATGAGGCAGAACGAAGAACTGAAACCAATTGAGCGGGTAAGCCTGACGCTCCAGCACAAAGAACCGGACCGTGTTCCGGTCTATCCCCTGCTTTGCGGCGTGTCGAGAAAACTCGTTAACGCTTCCTACCCCCTCTGGAGTACTGATATGGACGTGTGCGCTGAAGCCTATGAAAAAGTCACCGAGGCCTACGATCTCGATGTAATCTGTACACTGATTGATCTGTCGGTGGAGGCCGCAGATTTTGGGCAAGCCATCATCTACCCCGAAAATGAGGCAGCGCATCCCGATATCAACAACTACATGATCAAGGGCATTGCAGATTACCGCTCCCTGGAGCCTATTAAGTTGGTTCATGCCCCGCGCATGCTGGGCCAGGTCAAGCTCTGCGATCGCTTGGTGCGCCGCAAGGGCGACGATGTACCAGTCGTATCCTTTGTTTTTGGCCCATTGGGTATCTTGAGCATGATGCGAGGTCAAGCCAACATGTTCATGGATATCATGGACGACCCCGGAGCAGTCAAACACGGCGTCGCCGCCATCACAGAAACCCTCCTTGAATATGTTGACGCCTTGGCAGCAACGGGCGTTTCTGCGATCATGCTGGACACATTGTTCGCCTCCCAGTCCATCATGAGTAAGACCATGTGGAAAGAGTTTGAAGGTGCGTACGTGCAAAAGATAGCCGACCGGATCCGCCAAAATGGCTGTATGGTCATGGTGCACAACTGCGGTAATGGCCTCTATTTCGATGCTCAGATTGAAATGATGCAACCGACTGCCATTTCCTTCCTCCATATTCCGGATGATTGTCAGTCTTATGCAGAGGTTAAGGAAAAATACGGTTCCGAAGTGACGCTAATTGGACATATTTCACCGCCCTGGCTCCTAAGTGCCACAGAGGAAGAAATCGTGGAGGAATGCCAGCGCGAGATTGAAACGTTCCAAGCTGGCGGCGGCTATATCTTAGCTACGGGCTGCGAGTATCCCGCCAATCTCTCCCTTGATAAGGCACGCATCATCGTGGATGCAGCCAAAGGGGCCTGGCCCCCGCGCAATTGAGCTCAATTTAACGAAATTCGTACATGTGCGCCAGAGGCTTTCTAGCAAGGCTGTTCGGTCGGCGATATCTCCAAAACAATCCTTCTAATACAAAAAGCACCTCCGTGAGGAGATGCTTTTTCGTCTAATTCAGAACTATATGCGGGTTACGTTAGCTGCTTGGGGTCCGCGGTCACCAGCGGTGATGTCGAACTCTACTTCTTGACCTTCATCCAAAGTCTTGAAGCCTTCTCCCTGGATTGCGGAGAAATGTACGAATACATCGTCACCATCTTCGCGCTCGATGAAACCGAATCCTTTGTCTGCGTTAAACCATTTGACTCTTCCAACCATAATATTTATGGCCTCCTTTAAACAAAATCACAGATGTCACAAACAACTCATTTCCAATTAAGGCCATAAATGTTCGTTCTTTCGCGTGTGTTTCTCATTCTATCAGACTTATTGAAAAAATGCAAGCCCTTTCTTTTGATTTGTTGTCTTTCCTTTTCCACTTTCTTTTGCCAACATTGGAAAAGTAAGTTCAACCCCATCAACAACTGCGATGGTCACGGCTTATCCTTCCTTTCATAATGGGCGATCACCATTAAGGGACGATCACCGTTAAGCTATCTCGGTATCCTTCATAAAATGGAATCCGATCAAGGTGATGGCCACCACCACATAAGCCAAGACGTAATCCGGGTTGTACATGAACGCCAATTTCGGCGCATGAATGAATCCTACCGCCGTCAGGCCGGCGCCTGCCAAGGCAGCTACGGACCCTTTTATGTAATCACCATCAATGATAAACACCAGGATGGCTCCGAGAACGATTGCGGTAAACATAGCCCCTTGCCCAAGCGGCTCAATAGCTGGTGACACGGCTAAGAGGGCGCCCGGCGCTGTGCTGGCAAATTTCGTGGAAATATAGTTCGCAAAATAGGGCAACATGGCCAGCACCGCCGCGGGATAATGCCTTTGGGGTATGGAGACAAAGGTCTGGGCAACCATGGAAATCCCAACAAACACCAAAATAGGAGCAACAACCTGTAATGGAACAATGGCAGATACTGCCGCAATAATTCCGAAAGTCGATGCCACAAAAAACACCATTCCGTTGACAATGGAATATCCCCGCCCCGCCTTCAGCCACTTGGAACTAATCGAAGCCAAATACACCGTCGTCGGGAACACCCCTCCAAACAGGGTCCCAACCATAGTGCCTATACCATCAGCAACCTGGGCTTCGGCCAGATTGTAATCGTCACCGGCAGAGGCCATGGCCTCAACATTATTCATTGTCTCAATGAAATTATACACGGATATGGGAACCAAAGCGGCCAGCATTCCGATAAAGGGACCGAACAACAGCTTCAATCCACCAATCAAGCCCAAGGTAGGGAGAGGCGGATAGAATCCAAAATGACCGAGACCATGGGTTATTTGGGAAAAGTCTGCAAACTTCAAGGCAAAAGCCAAGACGGTCCCGATAACTATGGCAAACAAGGACGCCGGGATTCGCCAAGGCATCCTCTTTTGTGCGATTAGGCCGATACATACGATGACCATGACAAACATCCCAATCACAGGCGACTCAAAGGTGTGAAAAAACATCTGCCCTGCAATCACGGGAAAAGCTACCCCGGCCAGGGCGCCAAGCATCGATGCCCTCGGGAGGTGCTTCCTAAGCCATGGCCCGATCAGGGCACCAAATGCTTCCACAAATCCCCCCAAGAAACAGGCAGCCATGCCGATCGTAATAGCCAGATCAGGATCTCCGGTTATGTCCAAGGCAGGCTTTAGGACGCCAAACAGATAGATGAACATCGGCGGTGTGCTGATTCCATAAGAAAGGGCTGTCACATCTGAGCGGTTCTCTTTGGTAGCCAGCTTCTTTGCCATATAGGCGTAGTAAAAATTGCCAAACAGCACGCTGATAGCGGCACCCGGAATCACCATCCCGTAGACAATCCTTGCGGGATAACCCATCGTTAACATGGATATGGCAATAATTACGAGGTTTGCCAAGTTATTCTGGAACAAAGAGAAAAATGCATTGACGTCTTCCTTAATGAACACAGGATAACGTTGTTGTACTTGGATTTCCATCACGGACCCCCAATCGTGGTTTTGAGACATTGAAACGATCCAACTCAGTCACGGCTGCGCCGCGGCTGGCCAAGCCGCAATCTCTCTTACGAGAATTTTCCTGGTTCATTACAGGACTCCTGACCACAGCCTCCAGAATATTTACAAATATCCCCATCATTATGGTATCTTTTGTGGTATGATGTTCTTGGTGATGTCCCTCTTGTATGTGTCGGCACCGAGGGTTCATCACTCTTTTGATTAATGGGCAAGACTATATCGAACAGCTTAGCGCCATACGCCTTAAAATCATTACCAATTAAGAGAAGAGGAATCACCAATGTCTACCTTTGAACAACTAGGCCTCAGCCCTGAAACGCTGCAGGCTATTGAGAAACTCGGCTTTGAAGAGCCTACCCCTATCCAAGAAAAAGCCATCCCGCTAGCGCTTACGGGCGGGGATGTCATCGGGCAAGCACCTACTGGAACGGGGAAAACCGCCGCCTTCGGCTTACCAATGATTGAAAGGGTCTCAATGAACAGCGAGCACATCCAGGGTCTGGTTGTAGTTCCCACTCGTGAGCTCGCCATTCAGGTGGCAGAAGAACTGAACAAAATTGGGGAATACAAGCGAGTACATACTCTGCCCATCTATGGTGGACAAGATATGATGCGGCAGATCAAGCTCCTCAAGAAGCGACCTCAGATCGTCGTGGGCACGCCAGGGCGTTTGATGGATCACATGCGCCGGCGGACAATTCGCCTCCAGAATATTTCCATCGTAGTACTAGACGAAGCCGACGAAATGCTCAACATGGGGTTTATTGATGATATTAAGTATATCCTTAGTGATGTCTCGGAAGATCGACAGACTCTGCTATTTTCCGCCTCTATTACCAAGGCTGTGGAGACGATCTCCAATCAGTTCATGCATAACCCTTCGCTGATTAAGGCCACACCCAGGAACATTACCGTTCCCAGTACAGAACAGCACTATATTGAACTCCCGGAACGGAAGAAGTTTGATATTCTCTGCAATCTCCTCGACCTCCACTCGCCAGAAGCCGCCATCATCTTTGGACGCACGAAAAAGCGCGTCGATGAGATCAATGAGGCTCTAGCTCGCCGCGGTTACTCTACCGGTGCCATTCACGGTGATCTCAGCCAAAGCCAGAGAAACGCTGTCATGAATCAATTTCGTTCTGGGGCCATCGACGTCTTGGTAGCCACCGACGTTGCAGCCAGGGGCCTCGATATCGAGGGAGTCAGCCATGTCTACAATTATGATGTCCCCCAGGATCCTGAAAGCTATGTGCATCGCATCGGCCGCACAGGACGTGCCGGGCGTAAGGGAGTAGCCTTTACATTTATCACACATCGCGAGCTCGACCACCTGCGGATCATCGAAGGACTGACCAAGCGCAAAATCATTCGGCACCCCATTCCCACACTGACTGATGCCCTAGCGGGACAACAACAAGTTACGGTGGAACGAGTGCTCAAGACTGCAGAAGAGCCTGCCCTTTCCGCCTATAAGAGTATGGCAGAGAATTTGCTCGAACACCATGACTCTGTCACCCTACTCGCGGCAGCTTTAAAGCTACTCACCAAGGAACCGAATACGGCGCGGGTTCAACTCACCGAGGATTCCCATACTCCACCCAGGGCAAAAAAGCAACGTACAGCTCCGCCTCAGCGTCGTCAACGGCGGCCGCGGAAACCGTATAACTAGAGTCGCCTTCGCAAATTAGAGAACACTAGCTCCGAGCTGTGCTTGGAGTTTTTCATAGAACTGGATCTGAAAACAAATTCGATCCAGCCACATTCTGGTTCCTGTCTTGGTGGCCAGTTCCATTCCCCTATACTTGGCCAATCGCTCTAGGACGTTGCTCACATATTCGACCTGCTCTGCATAGGGCAGGTCTGTGAACGACCGGTTCTTTAGCGTTTCGTGGATCCGGTAGACATCAAAGCGGTCAATATTATCACAGTCTCCGATACTCACTGCCAAAGGAGACCGTTCTCCAGGAAAATCCGCTTGATCATCTACATGAATGGCTATCCCGTAGCAGATTTCGTCAATCTGTCCCGAGCTTAACTCCAAAGTCTTCAAGAAGGGCCTGGCCAATTCCGCTGCACGTCTACCGTGATTCAGCCAATCATCCTCGGCATGAAAGGTTTCGACATAGCTCAGATCATGCAAGAGGCAGCCAATAACCAAGGCTTCTTCTTCGAAACCTTCCCCTCTCGCAATCTGCCGCCCGATATTGGCAACTCGCATCGTGTGCTCAAGTCTGTACCTCTTATCCTTCGGGTTCGCGGACATGTACTCGCTGCGCTCAAACTCCTCTTCCAAGAAATCTAAGGTTCGCTTAGTGTCTTTTTCCACTTTGCACCATCCTCCCTGTTTTCTTCACAGCTATTCGCCAAAAAGAAGCCAAAACCTGGCGAGTACGAAATTCGTTGAATTGCGCGCAATTGATCGGGGGCCTGGCCCCATACTTAAAAAGAACCCCGTGGACTGAAACACATGTCCGCGGGGTTCCTCCCAGTCTCTCAATCTCCCAGTCTTCCATCGCTCTGAACGCTCCCAACTCTGAGAACGGCAGAGAGACTACAAATGGGGATAGTACTCCTCTGGGCGCTGCAGAGTCTGCAACACCCTCCGCAAGAGTGTCCGATGAGCTTCTTCCTCTCGTACCAGCATCATAAACGCAGCCCGCTCTCCCTCAGATGTCGCATCGCGAGCGAGCTCATTGTAAAGATCCACAGACTTGTCCTCAAACTCCAAAGCCTGTTGATAGATGGTGATGTAATTCGGGTTGCTCACGCCGCCACCCAAGACATCGGCCATATGATCGTCCACGTGATCAGCCACGTTATGGCTAACGGTACTTCCCTCATAGTCATACAAGCCAGACTGCTTGATCTGCTTGACAAACTGGTAATGCCTCTCCTCATCATCTGCCAGGCCCTGAAATATCTCCCGAAACCCCGAGTCTTCCATAAGAGCTGCCTGTTCTACGTAGTATTTCTTTCCCTGTAATTCAACCTGCATTGCATAATCTAAGGGATGCAAAGCCTCCACCTCACTTCGAATTCTTAATTTCTAGCACTTCAGCATATTCAACAGGATCCACGCGGAAGGTCGCACCATGTCCCTCATAAAAACCATGATTGGCTATGAGATGAATGTTGAGATCAGACCAAGCCACACCCTTACCCGTCTGCATATTTGTCACTCGCGTAATTGACTTAGAGGCGTGCGAATTATCGGCAAAGGGACATAGGATATCGCCTTTATGTTCTTGCCGTTCTACTTGAAACACTCCATCAATCACTTGCGGTCCAAGACTCTCGTCCGCCCTTTCGGTAAAATAGAGCATCCGGTCAGCAATGTCTTGATTGGTTAAGCCTAATGGTTCCAGCAATAGCTGATCATGGAGGATAATGTCAGTCAGCGCACGCGTATCTGTACCTAGAAACTGATGGGCAGCAAGCTGTCCCGAACGCATGTTATCCTCAATACGCTTAAAGTCTGGCCCTTGTTTCACTGTTCATCCCTCCTAAAATTCGTCAAAGAATATGGCATCTCTAGGTAAACCGATCTTGGTCAACACCTGGACACATGCGTTGATCATCCCCGGGCTACCACACAAATATGCCTGTCTACCCTCTGCATCGGGAACATGGCGAACCACAACATCTGTGATCAAACCTTCATCGCCAGTCCATTCATCTTCTGGAACAGCTCCTGAGAGGGCTGGTATGTAGGTGAAGTTATCGTGCTTTACCTCGAGCTCTCTGAAGAAATCATAATAATAGAGATCCCGCCTACGAACGGCACCAAAGAAGAACTTCATCTTCTTATCCAGGTTCTTCTCCAGAATATCCAATACCAAGGAGCGAATCGGTGCAAGCCCTGATCCTCCCGCAATGAAAACCAGTTCATCGCCGCCCTCATGTAGGTAGAAGTCGCCAAAAGGTCCTGCGAAGGTAATTTCATCGCCTTCTTTGACGTGCTGGTGCATGAATGTTGTACAGATACCACCCGGCACAAGCCGAATGATCAACTCAATGATGTTATTCTCGGAGGGAACCGACGAAATTGAATAGGCACGGCTCACCGCCTCAGTGACCTTATCATAGGGCTTGCTATCAATTTGGACATATTGACCAGCTTTGAAAGCAATGGTCTCAGGCTCAAGCAATCGAAAACGGAACTGCTTGATATCATGGGTGAGCTGTTTGACCTCTTCGACCTTGGTGCGGAAATGCCGGATATTAAAGAACTCCTCGGGAATCAGGATCTTTAGGTCATGCTTCACCTTCACCTGGCAGGCTAGGCGAACGCCTGATTCCATCTCCACCGCAGATAAATAGGGTTCTTCTGTGGGAAGTACAGGCCCCGCGCTCTCAGCCAGTGTCACCTTGCAGAGACCGCATGTAGCCTTGCCACCACAGGCAGAGGGAATGAATATTTTCTGACTCGCCAGACTGGAGAGCAGACTAGAGCCGCCATTCACTTCTAGACTCCGTGTACCACCGTTGATGTCAATCTTACAGACCCCGTAGTTATTCAGCTTATAATCTGCCACCACAACGATGCCCGCTAGAATCGTTGCTAGAAACGACAGGCTGAGCACTGTAAACAATACTGTCATAGACCTCACTCCATTTCTACGTGAGCTTCTTTGTGAGCTTCCTCGCGAACTTCTTGGTAAGCTTCCCCCTGAGTCCTATGCTGCTTAGAGGGAACCTACATCACGACAAAGATGCCCGAAAAGCCCACAAAGGCCAGGGCCATGATTCCGGTGATGATAAAGGTAATAGCGGGCCCCTCTAAACCACGAGGCAGCTCCTTACCGGCCATTTTTTCCCGAATCGCAGCCAGAGCGGCAATGGCGAGCCACCAGCCCAATCCACTTCCTAGGCCAAACAGCAGGGTTTGCCAGAATCCATAGCTACGAATTACCATAAACAAACTGATACCCAGGATGGCACAGTTCACCGTAATTAGGGGCAAGAAGATGCCGAGTTTCATGTGTAGGTCCGTTAGATAGCGATCCATGACCATCTCGATGATCTGCACCGTGGCCGCGATCACGATAATGAAAATCAGGAAACGCAAGTAATCTAGGCCAAGGGGAATCATGACATAGTGGTAGATCAGCCAGTTTATTATCGTGGTGAACACCATGACGAGGGCTACCGCCTTTCCCAGGCCTGATGCTGTTTTGTATTCTGAGGAAACAGAGATAAACGAACACATTCCCAGGAAGTTCGACAGTACCATATTGCTGCTAAAGATCGAAGCGAGAAAAATTACGAAGGGACTTATGGCTGGTGCACTACCCACGTTTACCACCTCCAGAGGCTTGTTGACGAGCTACAATATTGTTCACAATCCAGATCATCACCCCAACAAGGAAAAACGCGGCAGGAGGCATCACCATGATTGTCCAGGTCTCAAGACCGAGGAAATTCACGTTAATCCCGAAGAGGGTGCCAAAACCCATCAATTCCCTGACGAAGGCGATGATCACCAAGACAATGGTATAACCAAGTCCTGCGAAGATTCCATCAAAGAACGACTCGATGGGCGGATTCATCTGGGCAAAGGCTTCAGCCCTTCCCATGATGATACAGTTCGTGATAATCAAACCAATGTAGGGACCGAGGGCCCGGCTCACGTCGGGAAGGGTCGCCTTGAGAATAATGTCAAAGAGGATTACCCACGCGGCAATAATCAGTGTTTGTACAATCATCCTCACTCGATGGGGAATAAAGTCCCTCAGCAGAGAAATAGTCAGACTCGAGAGCCCCACGGAGAACATCAAGCCCGCGCCCATAACCAAGGAGTTGGAGACCAGGTTGGTGACTGCTAGGAGAGAACAGATTCCTAAAATCTGGCGTAAAACCTGGTTTTCGTCCCAGACGTTACGCACTAATAGGCTTTTTATCGCACTTTTCTTCATGGTGCCAGCACCTCCTTATGGGTCATGAGATCCGAAACGGTGTTATTTAGGATAGTAAGAACCGCATTCGAACTGCTCGTTGCACCGGTGATTGCATCAAGTCCGTCGCCATAGACGATTGCTTCCCCGGGCACCAACGGAACGCCTGCGAACTGTTCCTTATACCACGCTTCGCCAATGCGACCGCCAAGACCAGGAGTCTCGTTTTGCTCAATAAATTCCATACCGAGCAAGCGATCAAAGGTCGCTGATACGCCAATAAAACCTCGAATTGCGCCCCACAGACCTTGGCCATCGAGGGGATAGGCATAGCCCACAAGATCGCCATTTGCATCATGGAAAGCATAAACCGTCAAGTCACCAGCTGAGGCCGGGACCAGGCGTTCGCCAAATTCCCTAACAAGATCCGCACCGGGAGTAATGCCAAGGACCTTGAGAATCGCCATCCGCTCAACATTGGCTTCGTTTTCCGTAATAGCCGGAAGGTAGTAGGCCTGCGTTATAGCAAGCATGGCGGCAAAGACAGCAGTCAACACAAAGGTGAAGACAATGGTGTAGAGATAACTATCCCTTTTCATGGGCCATCCTCCTTCGCGCGCCAAATTGCTTGACATGCATTTCGATTAGGGGACCAAAGGTATTAGCCAAGAGAACGGCGAACATTGCCCCCTCCGGGAAGTTAGAAAATGTACGAATGGTCAAGGCAAAGAGTCCCACTAAAGCTCCAAAGAAGATTTGGGCCACCTTGTCGCGGGGAGCCGTAATCGGATCGGTCGCCATGAAGACGATGGCAAAGAGAAAGCCTCCAGTGAGCAGAGCCACGAGTGGTGTGACCGAAAGCGCACCCAAGGAGGATAAAAGGGTACCCAAGGCTAGGAATGCGACGGTTCCAGAGAGCATGATTCTAAGGGATGCCGTCTTGGTAAAGACTAAGTATATTGCTGCTAAGAGGATCAAGCCGGCACTGATCTCGCCGCTCGATCCGGCTATCTGCCCGAAAAACAAGCGAGATAACTCGATGCCGATGTCTCTCAGAGGTGTGGCCACTGTTACGGCATCTACCCCTGCACTGTAGCGGACAAAACCACCGGGCAATCCTTGAAACGGAGCAACCCAGTTCATGGTCATGGCAGTAGGGAAAGAAAGGAAGATAAAACAGCGACCAACCAAGGCTGGGTTAAATATGTTCCTGCCAAAACCACCAAAGACGCCTTTACCGAATAGAACGCCAAAGGCTATACCCACCGCTGCGATCCAGAGTGGTATCGTGGCGGGCAATACGAGAGTAAACAAGACACAAGTTACGAATATTGCTTCTGGAATCTTAAAGTTGGTGCCGCCCTTCATGAATCGCAAAATCAGATATTCGGTCAAGACACCTGCCCCTGTCACCACTGCCAAAACAACCAAGACACGCAACCCAAATGAGTAGATCGCAAAAAGTACGATGGGAAGTAGGCTAATTAAGACTCTTCGCATCATGGCTTGCTTCGAAAATAACGCTCCCAATTGCATGCATCCTCCCCCTTGAAAATTCAGTGAAAAGCACTAGAACTCCTGTAAATTGTATCTCCAACCTGGCTTAAGTAGAACACGAAAACAAATCATGTACGAATCAACGCCTCCTTCACCCCTATCATCGCTAACTTTCGACGTCCCAGACGTCCCAGACGTCCCAATCGTGCTACTTATGAGTAGTTGAGTTCGACACAATCCGAAGAAATCCTCTCTTTTACAACAACAGCTTAACGCTTTTCCGCAAGGGAACATAGCTTTGAGACGCATTCACCATCTCGCTCCTCAGCTCGACATCAACAGACCGTTGTGAAGCCTAGACAGACATCCGCCCCAGGAGGAACAAAACGCAGGGGTCCTAGCTCGTTATTGGACGCGACATTCCCTTTCGTCCAGCGTACCGCGGTGCGGCGGGTGCCGAACGCAACAAATAGAATCGGCGGCTGATCGCTAGACCACACCGCCATTCTTGGCTCCTCTTCATTTCCAACTCGCTTTCGTATTCGTTCAAGCGATTGTCGTCCCGTCGTCCTTCCGTTAGTCATATCCTTTCTTCCTGCGGGCCTTCAAAGCTGCAGGCCTTCATTCCTGCAGGCCTTCATTCCTGCAGGCCTTCATTCTCCAGAACCTGCTCCACATAGGTCCGGTACTGTTTCTGACGTGGTTGTGGAAAGTGATCGAGTATTCGCTCCGGCCATACTAGGCTATCAAAGCGTAGACCCATGAAATTGCGGTAACTACTCCAAGGGTATGCAGAGGGCGTTTTGACCATGGCGGCCACAACCGGATTTAGGTGAATATAGCGGCTCACCGCCAAACCCCCGGCCAGGTCCTTGATGAGCTCGGCCCGATACCTACCCTGAAAAAGACGCCCCACGAGATCGTATTTCCGGTTGAAGTAGAGGACATACCTCTGGTTTAGCTGCTTCATCATGTGCCAGAGCTCAACATGGGACGTTTCGACTTGCAGGTGAACATGGTTCGTCATCAGGCAGTATGATAGGATCGTACAGCTGTGATCCTCCTTGGCCTGCAGCAATTGGGCCAAATACACCTGGCGGTCCTTAGCATCTTTGAAAATATCCTGTCGATGGTTGCCCCTGCACGTTATGTGATATGTGGCACCCGGATACCAATGGCGTGGTTTACGCGGCATCGTACCTTTCCTTTCTTTGGGGTTAGGCCTTGGTATTCGACATCGCCGCATCAATTCCTCCATTTATGTATAATATTCTGACTTTTATCACAGCAAACTCGCCAAGACGGATCTGCCCAGGTGCGAAAAGGGGGCTCGCCAGTACGTTATTCGTTGAATTGTGTACAATTGCGCGGGGTCCAGGCCCCCTACTTTACATAGGCAAAATTCCCATTCCGATCGAACAGGGCCTCGACTTCTATCCCATTGAGTACCACTTGGCAGCTCTCGGCTCTATCTGAGGTTATCTCACAGGTCACGACTGTACCATTCTCCCAGCTAAAACTGAGGGTGAAGCCTCCTCGAGCCCGTAGGCCCACAACCCTTCCCTTGCTCCATGTCTTGGGCAAGGCTGGTACCAAGACAATCCGTCCGGTCTGGCTCTGCAGGATCATTTCGGCGATGGCCGCGGTAATACCGAAGTTACCGTCGATCTGAAAGGGCGGATGGGCACAGAGCAGATTCGGATAGGTACCTCCTCCCACCGTGGCCACGTCGCTCTTCTCGATGCGGCGAAGTTGGCGTTCCAGAAGAGAAAAGGCCTTATCGCCATTTTTCAATCTAGCCCAAAGACTCGCTTTCCAGGCGAGGCTCCAGCCCGTTCCCTCGTCTCCCCTGCGCTCTAGGGTAACCTCACACGCTTTTGCGAGCTCGGGAGTGCCCTCAGGATCGATCTGGTCTCCTGGATACAGACCATAAAGATGCGAGAGGTGCCGGTGGTGTGGATCTACCTCTTCGTAGTCGATAAACCACTCCTGCAACTGGCCGTATCTGCCGATTCTATAGGGCGGAAGCAGGGCAAGGGCCTTCTCCACCTCTTCCACGAGTGGATCCTCCAGATCAAGCTCCTGGCAGACTGTAACGAAACTTGCCAAGAGCTCCCTGATAATGGCTATGTCCATGGTGGAGGCTAGGGAAACGGAGTGGTTGTCCCCATCTTCAGCCACAAAGAGATTTTCCGGTGAGGTGGATGGAATCGTGACAAGATAGCCGCCATGTTCCACTAAGTAAGCGAGGTAGAATTCCACTGCACCCCTGATCAGCGGGAAAGCGGTGTCCCGCAGGAAATCTCGGTCGCCATGGAAAGCATAGTGTTCCCAGAGGTGCCGACAGAGCCAACCTGAGCCCAGGGGCCAAAATCCATAACAACAAGGGTCACCATGCTCTTCATACCGTCCCACGGGGGTACTATGACCCCAGAGGTCAATATTGTGGTGCGCCACCCAACCGGGCAAACCGTACATTTCCCTAGCCGTTCGTTGACCTTGCTTGTAGACCCGCTCCACCAGATCAAAGAGGGGCTGGTGGAATTCACTTAAATTACACACTTCCGCTATCCAATAATTCATTTCCGTGTTGATATTCACGGTGTAATCAGAGTTCCAAGGGGGACGCAGCTCGCTGTTCCAGATTCCCTGGAGATTGCCTGGCTGTGTGCCTGGTTTGGACGAGGAAATCATAAGGTACCGGCCATAGTGGAAGATCAAGCTCACCGGATCGAGGTCGACGTCTGCATCCGACTCTAGCTCGAGCTCGACCCGATCGAAATACTTGCGGTATTCTGCCTCATGACTTTCCTGGAGCGCTTCGTAGCCGAGCCTACCATTTCTGTCGATCTCCTGCCACGCGGATTGCAGAGGATCATAGCTTTCCCCCTGCCCAAAGTCTGTTCTACCGCTCAAAAGCAAGAGGACCTCGCTCGCCCCGCGCACCATGATGATCTGGCCGGCTTTCTCAACTTCGCCTTGTCTGGCCTGGATCTGAAGAACAGTTCCGAAGTGGATCCCCCTTCCCTCTTCATGGTGAGTGGAGCTTACGCTCTCCTGGTGATCCGGATCCGTATAGACTGGAGCATTGCCCCTGAGCATGATTTGCGTCTTTTCTTCTGTAGGCACGAAGGAGAAGGTAAGCTGGCTTTGGAGGCCTATATCCAGATCGATCGCTGCCTCAGATGCGGTCATCCTGATTACAAGGCTCCCTTGGGAGAGGCTAGTAAAAATCTCCTTCTGATATCGCACTTCGCCAATGTTGTAGGAGCTTGTGTACAGCGACCGATTCAGGTCGAGCTGCCGGGAATAGTCGCTGCCTTCCTCCGCACCTTGATGCCTGAGAAAGAGGCTTCCCATGGGCAAGTAGCACTCGCCCCAGTCTCCCAGGATCTGCTCCCGGATGATTCGTTCCGCTCTGTGGTAGTCCTTGTCTAAAATCGCCGCACGTGCCTGGTGCAAACACCCTTCGGCCTTATCCCCTTTGTACCTTCCGTCGCCAGACCACAGAGTATCGAGGTTGAGGTCAATTTGATCGACCTCCATGCCGCCAAAAACCATCGCACCCAGACTGCCGTTGCCGAGGGGCAAAGCTTCGTTCCAGTCTTCAGCAGGCGCATCGTACGTAAGTTTCCAGGTTTTTCTGTTCACCAAAATAGTCTCCCTTCCCACGAACCCTAGGAGGAATGTCCTATCTCTTCCATAAATAACTCAAGAAGGTTTCTTGCAGAGAATGGGCGCTCCTCGTGTCACATACCTTATACCATTCTAACAAGGGCAAAAGCAACAACTTTCCACCAAACGCGCACAACGGGGCC
>CAZAJB010000021.1:0-1083 GCA_964485345.1 uncultured Clostridiaceae bacterium | reverse complement strand
GGACCCGACACAATTTGACGAATTTCGTAAGAAAAGGAGGCAATACCTTGAAGAGAAAGATTCTATGTAGCGTAGCTATTGTTTTGCTCGTGGCCATCGCATCCGTCCCGGGGCTAGGGGCTGATTCGCCAACACTGCGGAACGATATGCCTCAATATCTGAAGTCGTTTCAGATGACGGTGAACAGGCAGGTTCGTGCCTATCCCGATTCCTACTTTTTGTCTGGGCCAGAGGATGAACTCGTCATTGCCCTAACCTTTGATGATGGACCTGATGGCAAAAACACAGCACTCTTGCTTGATCTATTGGCAGAAGAAGAGGTAAGCGCCACATTCTTTGTCCTGGGAGAGCAAGCGTTGCAGTACCCCGACTTACTACGACGCATAGCCTCTGAAGGTCACGAACTTGGCAACCACTCCTTCTCGCATCCGGACATGCGAAAACTCACAAACGAGCACATCTTGCAGGAAGAGTTGGAGTCCACCTCCCAGTTGATTACAGACCTAACCGGACTTGCACCGATGCTTATGCGTCCACCCTATGGCGCCCTCCGGGATGAAACAATTGAGTTTCTCGCAGAGGGGGGATGGACCATCATCAACTGGTCTATTGATTCTTTTGACTGGGACACGGAGCAAAACAGCGCCTCTGAAATCACGCAAAAAGTGCTGAAGTACCGCCACCCTGGAGCGATAGTCCTCATGCACACCGGAGACGGCCTGGATGGAACTATCACCGCTTTACCCGCGATAATAGCCTCCTTGCGAGAAGAAGGTTATCGCTTTGTCACCATCTCGCAGCTGCTTGCACCGCTGGGCCTGTAGCCGAACCCAGGGCGAGGGTGCTTGCTCGCATGCAGGACGGGCCCTCAGCCTTGAAGGTCATCATGTTCTAGCCCTTTTTCGCCTCTATTTAAGCAAATTATCTACGATGTGTTAAGAAGACGATTGGTGGAAAGCGGGGCCAGGAACCCACACAATTTAACGAATTTCGTCGAGTTGTGTGAGTTCCTGGCCCCTCGCACTCAGTAGATCTTTCGCTTGTGTTTGTCCCCGATCCCAGAAATGCGATAGAAGTAGGTGT
>CAZAJB010000020.1:0-33826 GCA_964485345.1 uncultured Clostridiaceae bacterium | reverse complement strand
TATGGGGAGCTTCTCGCTAAAGTAAAACTCTGCATGGGTAACAAGTCTAGAGTGATCGTCAATAAAAACCAGTAGATATGTTTTCAAGAACTTATCGGGGTTCTTAGGGTCTGGTAAATAAACTCCGTCTTTAAGATCGGACTGCCACATCTGATTGGGTCGTTCCTTTTGGAAACGGCGGTAGCCAGCCTTGGCCTTGACATGTTTCTCCAAGTCCATGAGTCCCATCTTTTTGAAATGGCGAGAGACTGTGGAAGGTCGGAGGACACCGACATTAACTTTACCCTCGCCCTCTAGAATCTCAATGATTTGGCGAACGCTGCGCCGGGGCAACTCTTGTTTTAAAACCACCGCAGCCTTTAACAATCCTTCCTGCAAAACCCTGGGTTTCCCTTGGTCAGAGCGGGTGCGGGGATACAAACCATCAAAACCTTGCTCCCGGTAGTTTTGCAGATATCGCCGCAGGGTTCGGGCCGAAATGGGCTCACCTTTGGCTTCTTGGGACGCTAAAATAGCCTCCCGGCGTAATGCTTTCTCCGCTGGTTCAAGATCTGGCTCCAAAAGTGGTGCAATCATCTCAAAACGGAGTAAAGCAACATCCCTTGGGTCAATTTGGTCGTTTTTCATCTGTACGACACTCCCTTCATCTAGTAATTACAGCTTACAGGGAGTTGGCAGTGACCACGAGGTAAAGGTAAGTGGGATTTAAATCCACAGCCGAGGCTGAGAAATGGTCAAGAGCATATTCATTTTTCCAAGCAGGCAACTACCACGGATTGCTTGCTGCACTAACCGCTCGGCTAAGTGTATCAAAACCCAGAAACAGTCGAAGCCTTGCTTCCAAACACCGACGGGGACTCCGTGGCGTTCTAGAAAACCGGCTACAGCTCCGATGTATAGCCGTTCACGTTTGCGATGCCTGCGAACCCAAAGTCGCATCGTGTCGATGGAAGGCCATGAAGCGGAGGGCTCCTCTCCAGTTGCGGTAATCGCTACATGCTCTACAGCAACTCCTTCCTCTAGGACCTGTTCAAGTACGCTTTCTTGGACTCCCTGCGGGTAATGTTTGTAGGGCGAGAGGAAGTCGGGTAGTACGGCATGTGTCTTGCGGCAGCCACAACATTTAACCCTAAGAATCGCTATGGGGAGCTCTTCTCCCTTAATAAAACGCTTGTACCAGCAATGCCAATGAGTTGATGATGAGCAGTAAGGACAATGAAGCTCCAAGCGTCCTAACAAAAACAAAAAACTCTCGCGATAATCCTTGATAGACTCTCCCAAAAATGCTATGATCATGGTGTTGATTGGGATAGAAGCCTTGTCTCGGTGTAGAGTTACCGCTCTTTGACCACCGGGGGAAGGCTTCTTCCTTTTCCTCCGTTCAATTATTGGTTGGAGGAGTATTCTATGTAATGCTTTTACTTCCTTTAAGTGGTCATGGATTTAGATAAATGCTCGGTCAAATAGCTTGGGTGAAAACATTATTTTGCCAAAAGAAGGAATTTGGACCCCCTCGCAGAATATCGTAGGTAATAATCTGACGAGGGGGTTTTGCTATGCTATCCAAGAGACTGAGTGCAGTTGCTTTGCTCCTTGTAGCTTTGTTCTTGACGGGATGTGGTGGGTCCGTGACCACAGACCTGTATGTGCAGGATATCGTGGAAATTGTGGAAGGTCTGGAAGGTCTGAAAGAGCCTATATTCACCTCCTCTACCATTGGGGTAGAATCCCCTGGTGAAGAGTACAATGCTCAGTTGATTGAGCTCCTGGAGCGTAGCTTTAGGGATGTCAAGAACGTTAGGACCACGGACCAGGACTATTCTACCTATGTCCTAGTTGACGTGAAGATCCCCATTTTGATGCTTGAGGATTATGAAACGCTGTGGGTCGATGATGAGGCTCTAGGGATTATCATTGTGGATATGGAGGACGGCAGTGCAGGCTTTGGACTTGGTATGAACAGTGATAAACTCGACAAACTGTTTAGTGCATTCTCGGAGGAAGTCTGGGATTCTGCCTCCATCGAAGACTTTGCGTTTTCGGTCAAACTGTACAACGACACCAGAGATCCCGTTTTTGCCGCGTTGCAGGGCGTCTATGCCAATGGGGTGCCCATTGCCTATGAGGAAGTTTTTGAAATGGCCAGGAGAGATATCTTAGAACTCCGCCTTGGTGATGTGGCTAGGGATGCGGCGTACCAAGATGGCATAGTGATTCTGGGAGTCGTGGAATAATTGCAGTTGTTGTTGTTCAGCAGTTGAAGCATCGGGAGGACTGTCTCCCGGTGCTTTTTTATGACAAACTCTCCGTCAAGACCGCTTCTGGCAACATTGATGTGCTGGGCTTAAAGGGAGAATTGCACCTAGAGTCCTGTCACGCGATCCGATTTGAGCTCTGATAATGTTTAGCTCGGAGCCAAGTTGGCAAAGGAATGGGCGCAAAAAACATTAATTCTCTATAGGTCTATGGGGGGAAAGAGAATGTATTTACAAGACGGAAATTTAGTCATCAGAAATGCTACGTCTGACGACGCGGAGCTGCTTTGTCTTTGGTGGAACGATGGGAAGATCATGGATCATGCTGGTTTTCCTGATGGATTAGGCACAACATCGCAGGCCATCGCCGAGCAACTAGCCACTGATGATGACGAGACGCACCGCAGGTTGATTTTGGCAGTTGATTCAGTTCCAGTGGGTGAAATGAACTACCGGAACAAGGGCAACAAGATTGCCGAGATAGGCATCAAGATTTGTGACTTCGAAAAACAAGAAAAGGGCTTTGGTACGCGCTATCTCAAGATGCTAATTGGGACCCTTCTTACAGAAATGGGTTATGAAAAGGTGATCCTGGACACAAATGTCAAGAACACCAGGGCACAGCATGTTTATGAGAGACTTGGATTTCGGACGGTTGGAACCAGAGTGGACTCCTGGCAAGACCAACATGGTGTGCTCCAGTCCTCTATTGATTATGAACTAACGTACGATGACTTTGTTAAGTAAGCTTGTTACCGAACAGATGGCTCATGCCCCTTGTGGCGGGCTGATCGGCTATGTCCAAGCAAAGAACTATGTTTAGGAAGAGGTGGCCAAAATGCAGCTCACATGTTGTCATGGTTCTGACAAAGAGTATCAAAGGAGGCTGAATCATCTACTAAAGGGCATCTTCTTTGACTTTCAGTTCTGGTACGACCTGGATTTATGGGATGACAACTACGAGAGCTATTCCATCACAGAGGGTGACGAGATCGTCTCAAATATCTGCGTCTATAAAACGCGGGTGCTATTCAAGGGGGAGCCCCATTTGGCCCTATCGCTGGGAGCGGTTGCGACCCGAGAGGATTGTCGGGGCAAGGGGTTATCCCGTAGATTAATGGAGCATATCATAAGCAAGTATGATGGTACTCCCATGTATCTATCTGCAAACGATGAGGTGCTCGGCTTTTACCCTAAGTTTGGTTTTAGGCGGGTGTATGAAAAACAGCCCGTGTCCAACTGTGCTGTTGATAACCGGGTCCAGGCGGTTCGACTTAGCTACAACGACCCCAAAATTCAGCAGTATGTCTTTAATCGGGCTCAATTCTCCGGGGAACTGGATTGCCTCAATACCGCCAGTATCAACATGTTCCACATTCACCTGGGCTATCTAAAAGATAGTCTCTTTGAGATTCCGGAGCTTAACACTCTTGTGGTAGCTCAACAACAAGGGACGACTCTCCACTTGATTGGCATTTTCCCCCTTAAGCCCATCCTATTCACTGATTTATTGCCTCGCCTGCCGTTTTGCAGTGTGGAAAAGGTCCAGTTTGGGTTTATGCCTTACTGGTCTGATCTTGAGTATGTGATGGAGGAGCAGGAGATGGACCCGCTGTTTATCAGGGGCTTAACTTGTGATTTGGGTGATTTTAAGTTTCCCAAGTTATCGACCACCTAAGGGCGAGTTTCGGGTAAATGTGCTGAACCCAGGAAGGTTCGAACCAGAGTTCACTCCGGGAACAACCGACTTGGTGAGTCAGAGTCATCCAAAAACGTAGGGGAGGAAGGAACGAAGGTGAGTAAGATGAAAGCTACTAGGGGCAGAAAGTGGGGTCTTTCGATGAGAATGGTTACTAGGAGGAGAAGAATTATATTTTGGATTCTGGCTGGCCTTTTCCTTTTGGGAGTAGGTATCCTGGCTGCAACACCACCCTTGGTCATGGGCGATATGATTAATTTGCACGTTGACTTTAAGACTACCTATGATGCCGAAGATTTTGGTTTAGAAGTGTCTGAACTGACTCTAAGAACAGTAGATGGATATGGTATTTCTGCTTTTGAGGTTGAGGCTGATGATCCCAAAGCGGTGATCATTTTCATATCGGGCATTCATAATCCGTCGGTCACAGCCTTCTTTGGGCATGCGCGGATGTTTCGCGAACATGGGTATGCATCGGTACTTTACGACATGAGAGCCCATGGCAAGAGCGAAGGGGATGTAATTACTCTAGGGTATTTGGAGACTCACGATACCCAGGCTGTAGTGGATTACATTCGAAGCAAAGGCGCGTACCAGGATCTTCCCATTATTGTCTATGGCTTGTCCATGGGAGGCACCGTAGCGATAAATTCCATTGGGCAGATCCCGGAAATTGCAGGGCTGGTAAGCATGTCAGCATACTCCTCGTGGGAGGATGTTTTTCAGGAAAATATGCTGGCTATGGGTTTTCCAGAACTCTTGACAAAAGTCCAAAAACCCTTTGTGAAGCTCTATACCGTTTTGAAGTTTGGCTGGAAGACATCAAATATCTATCCCGCGAAACAGATAGCTAATCTCGGAAGTCGGCCGGCATTACTCATACACTCTCTTGGAGATACGCAGGTACCCTATGGTAATTTGGCAAGAATTGTGGAGCAGGCGCCTAGCCAGGTGGAGACGTGGACTCGCCCCGGCGATGAGCATATGATCATCCCGGATTTTCTTCATCCCGAGAACGATGCAGAGTATGCCGGGGGTGTATTAGAATTCTTTGAGCGGAACTTTGGCTCCTAATGGAATGGGGTGAATTGTCAGTGGATGGCTAGGTGCTGCAGTGGATTTCTTCATCCCCGAACGACCTGAGGGTGATTCCTTAGGGATGTTGCTGTGGTTGGTGTTACCCATGCTTGCCGTAGTGTTCAGAAAATCAGTTGGACCGAACTCGGGTTTATCCCGAACTTCAAGGGAAATGGGAAGTGGTACGTCGCCTCGTTTCTTATTTTCCCGATTGTAACAGGCATCGTCTTGCTTGTTGGGGTGGCGGCAAAATGGATTGACGCATCCGCACTTAACCCGCGGTCCTTCATTTTGGTTTTTGCTGGTAGTTTAATAAGTGTTGCGAACTCAGATGACTGGAAGTTGGATAGAAGGCGGGTGGGAATGCGATGGACAAGGTGGAGCAAAACAAGAAGGCCTGGGGCTTGTTAGCTGAGGATCATTATAACCACTATAAGAAGCAATTCGAAGAGCATAGATACCAGTTTAACCCCATAGTACAAAGGGAACTAGGGGACATATTGGGTAAAAAAGTCCTTCACTTGCAGTGCAATACCGGAGCAGACTCTATAGCCCTGGCAAAAATGGGGGCAGTGGTTACGGGAGTCGATTTGGTTTCTGATAATATTTACTTCGCAGGCAAGTTGGCAAGGGATTTGGGTGTTGAAAACGCCAACTTTGTAGCCTCGGATATTATGGAGCTTATGGAAACCCATGAAGGCAAGTACGACATTGTATTTACATCCGATGGCGCCATTGGATGGTTGCCAGATCTAGCTCAATGGGCCAAGACAATCAGGTACTTCTTGAAGGATGATGGGTTCTTTTATGCTCATGATGCACACCCATTTTTCCTAACGTTGGATGAAGAGAAGGTCAAGATGGGCATCACCGAGATCAAGTACCCCTATTTTAGCAGCGAGGCGGATGAAGATAACCAAATTGGCGGTTATGCTTCGGAGGCTAAGGAAGCCAAGAACTTTTTTTGGATGTACACGATCAGTAGCTTGATCAATTCCCTAGCGGGTGCCGGGCTCGTTATAGAGTTCTTCCATGAACACGACCGCTGTGCCCCTGGAATGGGGGGCATAAGATCAGACGGAGATGGGCTCTTCTACTACCCCGCCTTAGAGAAGGCATTGCCCTTGACATTTAGCCTGAAGGCTACACCCAGGTGGAGGAGTTTGTAGATGCAGTTATCTAACAATAAGGTGATTTTGAGAGACTTTATCGAATCTGATATTGAAGATCGCATTCGCTGGGAAACGGTGGAAACCGAGTGGCAGCTTTGGGACGCCCCTTGGGAGAATGAAGGAGGGGAAACCTTCGACCACAAGGCATATCGCCTCGCTCGACTAGAGTGGTTAGCGTCTGAAAAGGATGAGAATAGGCCACGCTGGGGGTTTCAGATCTGCATTAATGATGAGGAGCAACGCCATATCGGATGGTGCAATGCGTACAACATTGACGATGGGCATAAATATACGAATGGGGAGGGGCATTTGACTATCGGGATTGACATCCCGGATCAAGCAGCTCGTCAAAAGGGTTATGCCACCGCCGCTTGGGATCTGTTCATTCGGTACTTTCTAGGACAAGGAGTTGACTCTATTTATACCCAGACCTGTCAACTAAACATGCCCCAATACCTTGAGAATCGGAAAGCGTGGAAACATCACTAGAGAGATCAGTATTCTGAAAGGCTGGAATATTCATGAAAAGGTGTGACATAACTAACGCAATTCTGCGTGTGTTGTCCTTACTCGGGTTGACCCTTGGGGTAATTTTTATTTATGCCTTCGTGCACGAGGGAGGTCACGCCCTACTTGTGCTGCTTTTGGGGGGGACGGTCACAGAGTTCGAGGTAAACTTTCTTATGCACTCGCCCCACATCAGCTATGCTGGGATCAACGAACCTATGCAAAGGGCCTTCATAAGTTTAGGCGGACCTGTGTTGCCGCTCGTTTTAGTGTTGCCACTTACCATTCTTATGCGGAGAACGAAAAACATCGTTGTTCAAGGCACCTCACTTCTATTCTTGGGAAGCCTCGTCCCTACGTTGGTTCTCTCCGTTCTGATCTCTTTGGCGTATGGTTTTGGTTCTGTCCAACCTCATGAAGATGTGGCCAAGTTTCTCTTTTATTCGGGGTTTAACCCCTTCGTTGTAGCCGGTGCATTCTTGATCCTGTTGGTAGCCGTCCTTATTTTTCTGCTTAGAGTGGGAAGGATCAAGGATGTTTACCTAAGCACCTTGAGGGCCTTGCGTGGACCCGAAGATAAGCGATCACCTCTTCCTGTGGTAAGAGGCATCGTCTTGGCGCTGGTATTGGCCCTTGGTGCCGTTGTGATCTGGAATATCGTGGAGCGTGATACTCCTGTTAGCCAGCCTCTAACCTATCACACCAAAGTCGATGTTGACCTGCACACCATTAAGGCGGATTTGACCCTCTTCCATACATTTGTAGTTGAAGAGCCTACGACCTTTGATTTTGTCTATTCTCTAGATACCACATCTGAGATCACCCTCAGGTTAATCAACCTTGGAGGAGAACCTTTCGTGTTCAACAACCAAGGTTTCACTGTAATGTATCAGGGGAGTGGCACTCTCAATTTAGCCCGTTTTGCGGGTTTTACCCTTCTAGCAGGGGACTATGCCTTGGAAGTCTCCCCTGGTGGGCTTGGTTCTCTTACGGTATATATTGATAGTAGGAAGCCAAGCGCCGCAGATGAGCAGTATGTAGAATTACTGACCAAGGTCAATGACGGATCCTTTAGGGCCCATAGTTACCAGGAAGAAGGTTATGAACTAATCTATGAGGGAGATCTGGCGCCAGGATTGGACCAACTTCTCGCCACTTTGCCAAATGCCCGCTATGAGCGAAAGGTATCAGCCTTTGTCGTTGGTGAAGGAGAGGTATCCCTTGTCTATGTGGCTGACGGCTTGGCCTATACCCTCTTAGAAGGCTTTAACGCAACGATGGGCCGCGGTTTGCCGCTCCACAAAGGCCAGGGCGAACTTCGGGCAAGTGTACTGAGCCCAGCGGCCACGCTTTACCTCTATCTCAAGGAAAACTGATTACGCCTAGCTTGGTTTGGCGCAGGCGCTACACTCATTGGAGCGCACACTTACAGACCGGAGGACCGACCATGATATATGACATCGTGCATTTACCAAAGGAGAAATGGAAGGGCACGATCCTTCCCATAAAATACGAAACCAAGGAGTACTACGATGTTTGCGTCAATGAGACCGACGAAGGATTTGCCATTGAGATTGGAAAGAAGGAGTTTACTCAGCCCGTAACTCATTCGCCAGAAGAATATGATTTCCCAGATAAGCTATATGAGGACTATCAGGAGAATGCCTATGCCTGGGGAGTCTTAGTCAATGATCAGTTAGTCGCTGCCATTGAAACGGATCAAGAGTTATGGTCCAATCGTCTCAGAATTACTGATCTCTGGGTAGCAGATGAATATCAAAACCAAGGTATCGGTCATGCTCTAGTTGAAATGGCGAAGGAACAGGCAAGAAGAGAACGTCGTCGGGCTATTATCCTAGAAACACAATCCTGCAATGCAAAGGCAATCGATTTTTACCGGCATGAAGGTTTTACTCTGATTGGTATGGATACCTGTTGTTACAAGAACAATGATCTGGATCGCAAAGAAGTAAGGCTAGAGTTTGGCTGGTTTCCAAAGC
Organism: uncultured Clostridiaceae bacterium; assembly: GCA_964485345.1. Taxonomy (GTDB): domain Bacteria; phylum Bacillota; class Limnochordia; order Darwinibacteriales; family Darwinibacteriaceae; genus UBA5420. The sequence continues at coordinate 25,116 of CAZAJB010000020.1, read as the reverse complement.
ATAAGAAGCGACTAGAACGCGGCGATGTCGAAATCAGGCTGGAAACGAAGAATGACTGGTACCATGTGGAGTTAATGACGCAACATGCGTTTTGGAACAAGCATCACCTTGGTTGTGATGAGCACTACCTAGTCCATACATTGCGACAACACAAGGACTATCTTCCAGAGTTAAGCCGAATAGCAGTAAAGGATGGCCAGGTAATAGGGTGCATCATGTATTCAAAATCCCAGGTCGTTGATGATGGAGCTACCCATGAGGTCCTGACGTTTGGACCACTTTGTGTAGAGCCTAAATGGCAAGGGCGCGGCGTTGGTGAGATGCTATTGAGGGAGACGATGAACCTAGCCGCCGCTGCTGGGTACAAAGGTATCGTGATCTTCGGAGAACCAGACTATTATCCGCGATTAGGATTTAGGACATGCGACAACTTCAACATTACAACAGCAGACGGTAAGAACTTTGATGCATTTATGGCAATTGAATTAGCAGAAGGTAGCATGGAAGGCATGAAAGGCAAGTTCTATGAAACAGACGTCTTCCAGAATCTCCCCAAGGAAGAAGTAGAAGCCCACAATAAGAAGTTTCCACCTCTGCCCAAGCTAAGGTTTCCAGGACAATGGGACTGAAGGAGACGCACATGCAGACTGAGATCTAGGCCGTTATAAGCTCATGCTCTATGGAGGTGGAAAACATGAACATTGAACTCAATGCCGTTGATGTTGGTGAGAAAGAGATCCTTCGTAATCTACTGGAGAAATACGATTATGAGTTCTCCCAGTATGACGACAGGGATGTCAATCCTTTGGGGTTGTATGGTTATGATTATTTGGATTCTTACTGGACAGAAAAGGGCCGTTGGGCGTTCTTTATACGCGTTAACCAAAAGTTGGCGGGATTTGTCATGGTTAGCAACTATTCGGAAACCGACGAGAGAATCGATAATAGCATATCGGAGTTTTTCGTGATGCACAAATACCGCGGTCGCGGCGTAGGGAGTTATGCGGCGGTTCAGGTTTTCGACATGTTCCCCGGGAAATGGCAGCTGAAGAGGCATCCTAAGAACATAGCATCCGTAGGTTTTTGGGACAAGGTGATTCATGAGTATACCGGAGGGAACTACCGCTATACGCCGGCCCATCCACAGGCTGAGTATGACGATGGGTCTCTGGGCGATGTATTTGTCTTTGGGTCCCCTTCGGGGATCTCAACCAGGCAGGAGTAGAACGGAATGTGTGAGGAGATGAATGACGTGAAGGTATTAATAGCTTACGCCTCCAAGTTTGGTTGTACAGAGAAGTGCGCGATGTTGCTTAAAGAGAAGCTAAGTGGGGCAGACGTCACGGTGGTTGATCTTGCTAGAGGGCTTCCAAGTGACTTGCAGAGGTTTGATACCATTGTAATTGGCGGGCCCATTTATGCCGGAAATTTAGAGGCTCCGGTAAAACGATTCTGTGAAGAAAACGCAGACACGCTACGAACCAAGAAATTGGCCCTTTTTTTGTGTTGTGGAAATGGGGAGCAGTTCGAGGCCCAGCTCAATGGTGTATTTGATCGTCAGTTGATCGATCACGCAGTGGCCAGTGAGCACTTTGGCTATGCGTATCAGTTAGAGAAGATAGGGTTTTTCTTTCGAATCATTGTGCGGTTGATAGCAAAGGTCAGACAAAGCGAGTCTCATATCTTGAGCTCGAATATTGCGCGACTGGCAGTTCAACTTGCTGATAGTGATTAATGTTGCCCCTATGGGGCGAGGAGCCGAGGCAACAAGGGATATATGAGTAGCCTAGACCTTGGTTGGTGAATGGCTCCCCTGGTGTAGTCTTCTTTTACCCCATCCTTCGTAGTATTGGATGGGAGGGGTTGCTGTGAGGAGAAAAAAGCTTTTGATCTCAAACCTAGTCTTGCTGGCCATTGCTGCGGGATTCGTAGTCGTGTTACACGTGGTTAAGATGGGACCGATCGATCCGAAGCCCAACGTTACTTTTTCTGCAGTTCAGGTTGAGCCGGGCCAGTTCTTTGTGGTCCAGGTGGATCTATTAGCACCAGATCGTTCGGTGCGAATTCGGTCGCCCTTCCTAAGAGAGAAGCCTCGTGTCTATTCTCATGGAAAGGGTGCCGTGGCCCTGGTCCCTGTAGATTATCGTACTCTTCCGGGGGATTATCTCTTGGAGGTGGTCGTGGCAAGAGGTGACAGTATCGTTCACAGGGAAGAACAGGTCTTAACCGTTCATCCACGCGAATTCACCATTCAATCGCTCTACGTTTCTAGTGAGCTACTGTCCAATCGCGATGAAACGCTGTGGGCAGAGGATCGCATCCATACGGGCGAAGCACGCGCCCGCTCAAGTACAGCTCCCCTCTGGAATGGTCTCTTTGTACAACCTCTGGAGGGGCGTATTACGACACAGTTTGGGCAAATTCGCTATATCAATGATCTAGAATCGGGTCGACATTCGGGACTCGACATCGCCGCCACGCAAGGAACGCCGGTTAAGGCAAGTAACGATGGCATTGTTGTTTTGGCGCGCTTTCTACACGTGACCGGAAATACAGTGATCTTGGATCATGGACTCAACCTATTCTCCTCGTACTCTCATTTAGATCAGATTGATGTACAGGTGGGTCAATCCGTAACAAAGGGGCAGGTGATTGGGACCGTGGGGAACACCGGCTTTTCAACGGGTCCCCATCTCCATTGGGCCGTATCCATCGGTGGGGTATTCGTTGATCCCTACCTTGTAATGCAAGAGGATCCACTGTGATCATGAGGAGAAGTGGCGTTCTCCTATAACTAGCCAAAAAAAGCGCCTGTAGAGAGAGGTTGATGGAAAGTGGATGACAGGACGAAACAGAGTCTCTGGAGACGTAATCAAAGGCTAATTGAAGCGATCATAATAAAGGCCCAAAAGGTCTGTCCCGATGCCGTTGATCTGATTGGAATCTACGGTTCCTTCTGCACTGGGGACATTCACGAAAAGTCGGACCTGGATCTATTGATTGTTACAAACAGCGAAGAGGGTAGGAAGGTTAGTGCATGTTTTATCCTGGGTGAGGTTGCACACGACTTTTACTGTACAACATGGGAAAGCATGGAGCGTCTGGCGTTGTATAAGAATCCGCACATTGCAAAGATCATGGAAGCAAACATAGTCTACAGCAAAGATGACCAACAACTCCAGCGCCTAAAGAGCATCCAGCAGACACTAACCGAGAAACTCAGCTCACCCTGCACCCTGGAAGACTACAGTGGGGCTGAGGTATACCTTAAGGGTGCGACCTTGGAGTATGCGAGGGTTATGATGAACCATGAGTGGGGCGTATGCCTTCAGGCGTCGGCAAGCATGTTACATCATCTAGAAAACGCTCTCTGCATGCTGAATAAGACGTACTTCAGAGGAGGAACGAGAAGAACTCCCCATGAACTGCGGGCCTTTCACAAGTTGCCCGAGGGTTTTATGGAGAAGTATGGGAAGGTATTGCGGGCCAGAACCGTTAATGAGAGTAAAGATAGCAGTAGTGAGCTAATTAGGCTTGTTACTGACTACTTTGTGGAACAGAAGTCGCTTCTTCAGGACAAGAAGCAACTGGCTTGGGACCATATTCAGGGTAGCTATGAGGAAATCTACTCCAACTGGAGAAACAAAATGTATCGAGCCGCCGAATGCGATGACGTATATGCTGCCCTGATGGCCGCCATGGGATGCCAGTGCTTTTATGATGAACTGTACGATGAGTGTGCCGTTGAAAAGCTTAATGTCATGGAAACGTTTCAAAAGGAAAACCTGCATGCTTCAGCACAAGCGTTTGATGGACTTATGGAAAGATATCAACAAGTATACAATCGCCTTGGGAAGAAACCCGCATACTACCAAACCATAGAAGACTTTTTGCAGGACTATTTGGGACAGGCCTAATCAAGGAGGTGCTGAATGCGGACAGGAATCCAGACTTCACTATATGCGTAATCCTCTTTTTCTTTGTCCATCTTAGTGAATGAAAAAGAAGGCGCATTGATTACTTCATAGTTGGAAGACGGTAGCCATTCAGCATATACCTTTGCCATCGTTTCTTGCAGTGTAGACGGGAAGGGGCCTGAATTGGGGAAGATTGCCCATGTGTAAGCTGGAAGAGAAACCTTGTCCAACAGAGGGCTGATTTCATCGTTTGTAGTCAAGACGCCAATGAGATGGGTCAAGTATCCTTCTTCTTTCATGAAGTTGGCATCCGCTTCGTAGGATGCATTGACGATTTCGTAAGGCTCAATGTTTTGCAGAGCGCGCATTTCTCTTCTTTGCTCTGCGGATATACTCTCTGCAAGCTTGACAATTTCTTGGTTGATGCCTCGATATTGCATGGGGACACGTTTGCTGACGCCAACCAGGTTGAATGCAGGTTTGTCTTCGATCTTAAATTCCATATTGACTCCTCCTCGTACCGATATGACAAATGAGAGTTTCGGGAATGATTTACCAATGCCTTTTTTCATGGCTTCTGATGGCAGAATTCCGCACCATTTCTTGAACGCTCTAGTGAAGCCGTCCAATGATTGGTAGCCGTATTTGAAAGCAACGTCGGTCACTTTTTCTCCCTTGAGCAGATCTTGGCTGGCCTCTGACAGTTTTCGGTTTTTCACATACTCACCAAGCGTTAAACCTGACAAGTATAAGAATATTTTCCGGAAGTGATAGTCAGATACCCCGGCGTACTCCGAGATTAACTCGAGGGATAGGTCATCGGTCAAGTGATCTTCGATATACTCAATGACCTGGTTTAGTTCCTTTAGCAAAGTCCTTTCCCCCTTCATTACCTGCATCATATCAAATCGTTTCTGGCTATACTCGACTTTTTTAACCCAGATACTATCGTGTAATTTACAGTCATAGCAACGTTAAGCAAAGCAAGGAGCGTAGCGACGAGACAGGGGTGAACATGATGAACATGAGCTTCGCTGAGCTAAGAGACTGGCTTCTACCAGTTGTAGGACCGATTTGCACTTTTGAGCCCATTGGTAACCACGAGCTCAAGCGACACCTGGTCTATAAGATTACGGGCAAGCAAGGGGCCTATGTCCTAAAACTATACTACAAGAAGAATCGCTGGAACCGGGAAGTAGCAAATCTGAGGCGTTTTGCAAATACAGATGTACGAGCTCCCCGGATTGCCGGTTACGGCGTCTTTGAGAGTGGAGTAGAGTGGTTAGTATACGACTATATAGATGGGGTCATCCTTAGTCATGTTGAAGATGAACTTTCTCAGGACAACCTAGGAACCATTTATTTTGAGATGGGCAAACAACTAGGCCTGATCCATCAGTACAAATGCGATTTTTTTGGAAGTATGGATGAAAACGGTAACAGCATTCATGGCTTTGTGAACTTCAAAGCATATTTCTCCCATTTGACAGCGACCATCTTGGCAGAACTTCATGGGGTCGAGCACGATGATCCTGATCTCATCGTCCAGGCGGAGGCGAGGTTTTTGGCCATGCTTGATGCATTGGATGACAGAGATCTGGTGGCAACCCTCTGCCACAATGATTTCGGTCCCCGGAACATTTTAGTGTCAGAACATGGAGGCAGGCGTTCTCTTAGGGCTGTCATTGATTTTGAACAGAGCGTTCCAACCGATAAAGATGAAGAGTTGATAGCAGTGTACTTGCCGATGCTAGAACGCAACAAGAGCTTGGCCAAGAGTTTTCGGACGGGCTATGAGCTGTCTGGCACGATTGATATGGACAGGCTTATGACCAAGAGGAAGTTGTACAATCTCTTTCGCGGCTTAGGCATTTGTGCTTGGGCAAAAGACGTAGACTATGAATACTATTTGGAGGGAGTCAGGCAGCTTTGGAAAACTGTTTAGTCAGAGTTGCGAGGAGATTGAACGAAGAAAACTCACATGGGCCCTGGGAGCATCAAGGATTGGCACCGAGGGCGAACGACCTAGATATTGTGATCGCTCTTGAACATGTAGAGTTGGCAGATATGGTTTTGCATCCGGTTCCCTCATCATTGGACTTTTCTGAAAAATGGAGATAGACAGTAGGCAGAGGTTCACGAGGGGGGTCGTAAATGGAAATTCCCAACGCAGTCGATTACGCTAAAGAGAATGAGGCAGTGATGGCCCTTTACCTTGTAGGATCTTTTGGCACGCCACACTACACTCCTCTCAGTGACATTGATTTTGCCATCATATCTAGGACAAAAATGGAGTTTGAGGATCAAGCCAAGGTTCTTGGCGACTTCATGAACATTTTGCATACTGACAATGTCGATATTATCTTCTTGCCTGGCGCTGGTCTGCGGATGCAACATAAAGTTTTGAGTGAGGGCAGACTTTTGTATAGTAGAGATCCGATTTTTCTAGCGGACTTTACCGAACGCACCATCAAGAGGTATTGTGACCTCCAAATTGATCTGAACCAATTTTCCCGCGACTATGACACTGGGCTGCGAGAGGAGTTTGGGAATGATCGAACGCGACAAAAAATCCAATTTATCCGAGATAGATTGAGGCAACTAGAGGGCATACAAGCTCTGACCTATGAGGACTTCTTAGCTCAACCGTTTGTGCTTGATGGCTCCTTGCGGGCACTACAGGTAATGATCGAGGCAATGCTGGATATCGGAAGTCACATCGTGGCTCGCGAAGGCTATGGAATGCCGCATACGTACGCTGATATAGTCACCTTGCTGGCCGACAATAACATCTTTACTAAGGAGCAAGCCAACACCTATGTTACTATGGTGGGTTTCCGGAATCTGATTGTCCATTTGTATGATGAAGTCGATCCCGAAATAGTGTACAAACTCATCACAGAACGGCTAGATGGTTTTCGGGTGTTCATTGCCGTGATAGGCAATAGGTACCTTTGACACTGCCCGGGAAGAGTACGCTAAAACCCAGGAGCTGGTAATTGAGGGTTACTAAACATCGGTAATATTCCCTCAATACCTTTGCTCGGGGCTAAGTCTCGGCCAGGGTATGCGGGCTGATTTGGCTTTGATGCGCGGGGGCTCTTTTTTGCAATATTTGGAACACATCAGTTTCGAAATAGCGGTACTGCCCAGGCTCAACTTCAATATGTGGGATGCGGTCTTCTCGGGTGTAATGCCAGATCGTGTCCAACGATAGATCTAGGATTTCCGCGAGTTCATAAGCCGTCAGAAGTTTCTTCTCGACCACCATTATCCCCCCCTGAAAATTGTGTCAGACATGGTCTTCTTTTGGCATCTCGTTTTTGGCAAACAACGTTTCAATCTCAAGGGCCAAGCCAGGAAAGCTGGCATGTGTGAATGCGCCTTCGTCGAAACTAGCCACCTTTGAGTAATAGTCATTTAGAAGCTGATAACACTGCATGATACCTTCTCCGGGATCCACAATCCAATAGTGGGGTACTCCCGCCTTTTGATAACTATGGAACTTGCGGATTCGGTCGGTACTGACCGTAGATGGCGAGACAATTTCTACAACTAAGTCTGGTACTATATCGATGGGAGCCTCGGAGACCTGCTTTGTACCCGAGAAGTAAAGCAGATCTGGTTGTACGACAGTATGCTCATCTAGTTGTAAATCTAAGGGAGCGTAAAAGACCTCACCACGAGGATCGACTTCACTAAAATAGGCCATGAGGATGGATTGGATCCGCCTAGATACCCTCTGATGTAAAACTGTCGGCCCGGGCTCTCGAATGATCAACCCGTCAATTAATTGCACCGTATAGCCTACTTCGTTGGGGAGTTTGGCGTAGTCTTCATAGGTCAGTTTTCTACCAACTACATACTCTGCTGGTTCTTCGTGTACTTGACCGTCAGCCCCAGCGTTAAGAATGCTAACCACGTCTTCTACTAGATAGCGATACTGCCCTGAGGCAAGCTCAATATAGGGAATCCGCTTCTCTCTCGTGTAACGCCAAATTGCCTCGATAGAAAGGCCCAAAAGCCGGGCAAGTTCCAAGGCAGTTAAGAGTTCCCTGTTGGTCATACGATCCCTCCTCTACAGTTATGCGAACAACTCTGCCGTATCAAAGATCAACCTAGGAAAACTAGGATGACTGAATGTGCCTCCGCCAAAAACGCCAATCCTAAAGTACTGGCCATCCTTGAGCTGGTAACACTGAATCGTGCGCTCGTTAGGGTCCACAATCCAATAGTGGGGTATGCCGGCCTTGAGGTAGCTAGCGAACTTACGGATGTGATCAGTCTGAGCCGTAGAGGGGGAGGTAATCTCCACTACTAACTCAGGCAGAGAGTCTACTGGATCCCTTTTGGCAGGTCTTGAGCTTGGCAAATACAGCGCATCGGGCTGCAACACGGTGTGTTCGTCTAGGATGATGTCTAAAGGCGCGACAAAAACTTCACCCCCTGGGTCGGTCATTTGAACGTAATCCCTCAAAATGATCATCAGCCTACCTAACACTCGCTGATGAATAAAGGTCGGGCTCGGATCTCGAACGAGATATCCGTCAATCAGTTGAAGGGTGTAACCTGTTTCACTGGGGACTTTGGCATAATCCTCATAGGTGAGCTTGCGATCAACCACATAATCAGCTTGTTCCTCCTGAGTATGCCGACTATCCCTACCTCGTTTTTTCATTGTATCCCTCCTTCTGGCTATGATGAGGTGAACAATGCTCGCACTTCAAACTCTAAACCAGGAAACGCAGGGTGACTGAATGTGCCGCCGTCAAAACCGACAGCCTTAGAGTAATGGCCATCCTTGAGCTGGTAACACTGAATCACGTGCTCGTTAGGGTCCACAATCCAATAGTGGGGTATTCCCGCCTTCAGGTAGCTGCCAAACTTGCGAATGCGATCGGTCTGAGCCGTAGAGGGAGAAGTGATCTCCACTACTAATTCAGGCAGAGAGTCTACTGGATCTCGTTTGGCAGGTCTTGAGCTTGGCAAGTATAGTAGATCGGGCTGCAACACGGTGTGCTTATCTAGGAGTACATCTAAAGGAGCGTCGAAAATCTCGCCTTGCGGATCAAACACCCGAAAAAAGTCTCGCAAAATTGACTCCAGTTTACCGGACACCCGCTGATGAATAAAGGTTGGGCTCGGATCTCGAACGAGGTATCCGTCAATCAGTTGAAGGGTGTAACCTGTTTCACTGGGGACTTTGGCATAATCCTCATAGGTGAGCTTGCGATCAACATAATAATCTGTTTGTTCCTCCTGAACTTGGTCACTGCCCTGCCCTTTATTTAGCGTAGTTAATACATCTGCTTCTATATAACGATACTGTCTCGGGCCCACTTCGATGTGGGGGATCTGTCTTTCTCTAGTGTAGCGCCAGATGGTCTCTACCGAAAGGCCTAAGACGGCGGCCAGATCCTTGGCGGTGAGTAGCTTCTTAGGTGCCATGTTATCCCTCCCTGTGTCCAGCGTATAACTAAACACAACTAAAGTCAACTAAAACAAACAAGGATGCCAATGCATCAATGGCTTTCGATCAGTTCTAGATCTTGCTATCTATGGAGGATCAGACTAAGCAAAGGAGAAGTACTCCTGAGGTATCATGCCAACTAAGAGAGCGGAGACGATACATGAGCAGGAATAAAGCTATTGTCCTCACAGAAGGTAGCATTTTCACAGCTTTGACCAAACTAGCCATGCCCATCATTGGTACCTCGTTTGTACAGATGGCCTATGGCTTTATTGATATGATCTGGGTAGGGCGCATAGGCTCGGGAGCCGTGGCCGCAGTGGGTACAGTGGGATTTTTCACCTGGTTGGCGAATGCCTTTATCATCATTCCCAGAATCGGCGCTGAAGTAGGTGTGGCGCAGTCCATCGGCAAAAAAGACAAAGAGGGTGTGGCCCGGGCAATCCGTCATAGTCTCCAGCTAATTATTGCTCTGATTGTGCTTTATGGAATCGTCATCATTACATTCCGCCAGCCTCTCCTGGCGTTTTACCAGTTAGGCCCCGAGATCCAGGCTATGGCCAACGACTACTTGCTGATCATTGCTTTAGGGTTTCTTTTCTTTGCTACGAATCCCATTTTTACCGCCATTTTTAATGGGGCGGGCGATAGCACAACCCCCTTTCGCATTAATGCCGTGGGTTTGGTGATCAACATCATGTTGGATCCAGTCTTAATCTTTGGTTTAGGACCCTTTCCCGCCCTCGGAGTAGGGGGTGCCGCCATTGCCACCGTCATCGCGCAGATGGCCGCAACGTCCCTCTTTATTTTGGAGGTCCGCAAGCGGCCGGAGCTCTTTGAGAATCTCAGGTTTTTCACTAGACCTGACAAGGCCTACCTGGGCAGGATGATCAAGACGGGATTACCCATGTCGCTGCAAAGCGCCGTTTTCACCCTGATTTCTATGACGATTGCCCGCATTATTTCCGACTGGGGACCCATGGCCATTGCCATACAGAGGGTTGGTGGGCAGATTGAGCAGATTTCCTGGTTGACTGCGGGAGGTTTCCAATCGGCTATGAGTGCTTTCACCGGTCAGAACTATGGGGCAAAGTTAGGGCAAAGGATATACCGTGGCTATTTTGTGGGCCTCGGGATTGTCTCCGCCATCGGGATGTTTGCCACAGCGCTCCTGATTCTAGGCGCCGAGCACCTCTTTGGCATTTTTATTCCTGAACCAGAGGTCATCGCCCTCGGAGCGTCGTACCTGAAGATAATTGGGGTATCTCAGCTTCCCATGGCAGTAGAGATCCTCACTGCAGGTTCCTTCATTGGCTTAGGCAAGACGGCACCCCCTTCCATTGTGGGCATCAGCCTCAATCTTCTAAGAATCCCTGCAGCCCTTATTCTCTCTGCGACCGTCTTGGGCCTGGATGGGGTTTGGTGGGCTATTAGCATATCTAGCATTTTGAAAGGTATTGTTTTGAGTGGTTGGTATTTACGTTTTATGAACACAAATAAAGAGATGCTTGAGTTGCGTGCAGAAAATGTAGCATAGGAGCATAGGAGGCGGAATGATGGTATTAGGTTTGCACAATCTAGGAAATTCCTATCGCACAGAACGTTACCCAGCCTATGGCCGGCGTGGAATGGTAGCAACGTCCAATGCCCTAGCGGCACAGGCTGGTTTGGAGATACTAAAAATAGGGGGGAACGCCGTTGATGCGGCTTTGGCAGCTGCAGCCTGTCTGACGGTATGCGAACCAACGGCAAATGGCATTGGTGGTGACGCGTTTGCCATCGTAGCCTTTCAAGGAGAGCTCTATGGATTGAACGCAAGTGGACCAGCCCCCCAAGGGATTTCCCTCAGGGCCTTGACCCAGCAGGGGCACAAAGAAATCCCCAAGTACGGTTTTGTACCTGTGAATGTACCAGGGGCTCCTGCGGGCTGGGTTGCCCTATCAAAGCGGTTTGGGCGCCTACCCTTAACAGAGGTTTTCGCGCCGGCTATTGCCTACGCCGAAGAAGGCTACGCAGTCTCTCCCGTCTTGGCCCAGGGGTGGAGTCGTGCCTTTGATCATTACAAGAAACAGCTCCAGGGTGAGGAATTCGCCGAGTGGTTTACGACCTTTGCACCAGAGGGAAGGGCTCCGAGGGCCGGTGAGCGCATACGTCTAACCCAGCACGGCAAGACCCTCAGACAAATCGCTGAAACCTTGGGTGAAGCCTTTTACCAAGGCGAAATTGCAGAACGCATCGATGCCTTTTCTCGCAAGTATGGAGGCTATTTACGGGCCGAGGACCTGGCGAAGTACCAGGCAACATGGGTGGAACCCATCTCCACTGCATACAGGGGTCTTGAAGTGTGGGAGATTCCCCCCAATGGGCAGGGAATTGTAGCACTGATGGCTTTGAACATCCTCAAGGGCTTCGAGTTTTCCCAGGACGATAAGCATCTTCCCTTAACCTATCACAGGCAAATCGAGGCGCTGAAGCTTGCTTTTGCCGATGCGCAGCACGCTGTCACCGATCCTGGACATATGGACGTCTCAGTAGAAGACCTGCTTTCTGAGGCTTGGGCTGAAGAAAAGAGAAGGCTGATTGGGTCCAGTGCCCTACTACCTCCCCGGGTGGAGGAGACAAAGGGAGGTACCGTCTACCTGACGGCTGCTGATAGCGAGGGGAATATGGTCTCCTTGATTCAGAGTAATTACATGGGCTTTGGTTCAGGCCTTGTGGTACCAGGCACCGGTGTTGCCCTGCATAATCGGGGGCATAACTTCTCCTTTGACCCCGTGCATCCTAATTGCTTAGCCCCTGGCAAGAAACCGTATCATACGATTATTCCCGGCTTCTTGACGCAGGACGGCAGACCCCTTGGTCCCTTCGGGGTTATGGGGGCCTTTATGCAGCCCCAAGGCCATGTCCAGGTTGTGATGAACTTGGCTGACTTTGGTCATAACCCCCAGGCAGCACTGGATGCGCCGCGTTTTCAGTGGATCAAAGGTAAGAGAGTACATGTCGAGAATACCGTTTCCCCTTCCATCGCAAGAGAGCTTGAGGCCATGGGCCACGAGGTTATGGTAACCGAAGGTAGTTCAGGCTATGGTAGGGGGCAGATGATTTGTAGAACAGACGATGGAACCCTGGTGGGCGGTACCGAAAGCCGCGTCGATGGTGCCGTTGCCCTTTGGTAGGGTAGCGCATGGGATCGATGTATACTGAGTTCCGTGTTGCGAAAAGAGGAGATACCATGATCTATCTCGATCAGGCTGCTACGTCCTATCCGAAGCCTCCTAAAGTAGGTCAAGCGATGTGTGAGACCTTGCATAGTGCAGGGAATAGCGGGCGGGGGGCTCATCACTTTAGCTTAGCCGCTAGCCGCATAGCCTATGGGGCCAGAGCGGAGCTTGCTGCCTTCTTTGGGGCAGAAAACCCCAGTTGTATAGCTTTTACAGCCAATGCTACCGAGAGTCTGAACCTTGCTCTCTCTGGAGTCTTGAATCCCGGTGACCATGTGATCACCACCGAACTCGAGCACAATAGTGTCTTGCGCCCCCTCTACATCTTAGAGAATACGGGGGTGGAAGTGACGATTCTTCCAGCCACTCGGGCAGGGAACGTTGATTTCCCTAGTCTCTTGCCAGAGCAGCTGCGCCCAAACACGAAAGCCATTGTCGTAACACATGCCTCCAATGTCACAGGTAGCATGATCGATATGGAGTATGTGGGAGAATTCTGCCAGGAACGTGGACTTATTTTCATCCTCGATGCGGCCCAGACAGCGGGCTTCTATTCCTATGAACTCAAGAAATCACCCATTGATATCCTCTGTTTTACCGGTCACAAGGGTCTTTATGGACCTCAGGGTGTGGGAGGCATCTATGTAAAACCAGGGATCACAGTGCGTCCCTTGAAGGTAGGAGGAAGCGGCATTCAGACTTTTTCCCGAACGCATCCTAGCCAGATGCCGGAAGCCCTTGAAGCTGGTACGCTCAACCTACCGGGCATCGCTGGCCTGAGGGCAGGTGTAGACTACGTTAAGAATGTAGGCTTGCACCGTATTCGCCAACAAGAATGGGATCTCACCTCTTATTTTCACACCGAAGTGACGAAAATACCTGGCGTGGAAGTGTATGGAGACTTTAGCTCGCCGCAGCGCTGCCCCATTGTGGCCCTGAATATTCATGGTTTTGAGTCTAGCCTAATGAGTCAGGCCCTGGCCGAGGAGTTTTCTATCTATACTCGCTCCGGAGGACACTGCGCGCCGTTAATGCATGGTGCCTTGGGAACGGGAGAGATGGGTGCGTTGCGGTTTAGCTTTTCCCATCTGAACACCAGAGAAGAACTGGAGACCACCCTTGGCGCCCTTAGAGATCTTTCTAGCCGGGAGTGGGAGGACTTTTTATGAGTAAGGCAAGAGTTGTGGTCACCTTCCACACCACAACGGAGGCCATGGCCTGGGAGCAGGCCTGCAAGGAAGAGGGCCTGCCGGGGCGCTTGATTCCCATGCCCACCCAGATCAGCGCTGAATGCGGTTTAGCCTGGCTACTTGATCTGGAGGATAAGGAATACCTGCTGGAGCAAGCGGGGCAATTAGGCCTAGACTATCAAAATGTGGTAGAATTAGATAGAAAGAGGTGAGCGCCGTGGCAGAGGAGATGGTTTTCTGTAAAGGCGGAGGATGAACGGCCAAGCTTGGACCGGCGGTCCTAGAGAATGTACTGAGTAAACTTCCCAGAGTAGAGGATCCCAATTTCTTGGTGGGGTTTGACCATTCTGATGATGCTGCTGTCTATCGACTCACCGACGACTTAGCCATTGTGCAGACGTTGGATTTTTTCCCACCGATGGTGGATGACCCCTACACCTTTGGTCAGATCGCGGCTGCGAATGCCCTGAGTGATATCTGGGCGATGGGGGCGGTGCCCAAGACTGCGCTAAACATTGTCTGCTTCCCCGAGAAGATGAACATCGAGGTTTTGAGCCAAGTGCTCCAAGGTGGCAGTGAGAAAGTGATGGAGGCGGGAGCAGTGCTCGCTGGCGGGCATTCTATTGATGATGTGGATGTCAAGTACGGCTTGTCAGTAACGGGGATCATCGATCCTCGCAAAATCTACACGAATGTGGGTAGCAAGCCGGGGGATGTCTTGATTCTGACAAAGCCTCTAGGCGTCGGGATTGTGTGCTGCGCCCATCGGGTAGGAGAAGCCTCGAAGGGGGCTATGGAGCAAGCAATCAAGTCTATGGCGACCTTGAACAAATACGCTGCAGAAGTAATGCAAAAGTATCCTGTCCATGCCTGTACCGATGTGACTGGGTTTGGCTTCTTGGGGCATCTGCACGAGATGCTGCATGGGGAGTCTTCGGCCCTTGTTTACAGTAGCGAGATTCCGCATATTCCCGAAGCACTTCACTATGCAGAAGAATTTCTGATCACCGGTGCAGCCCAGCGTAATCGGAACTTCTTAGAAGGTTTTGTCCACATCGAACCCGGCGTGCCTTTTGGCATCGAAGAAGTACTCTTTGATCCCCAAACCTCGGGAGGGCTTTTGGTAAGTGTTCCTAAGGAGGTCGCAAAGCAAGTTCTGATCGAACTTGAGACATTAGGGCTTCCTTGTGGTATTGTGGGTGAGATCATCGAGTGGGAAGCAAAGGAGATTATGATACGATGAAAAAGACAGTCGATGCAACTGGTTTAGCCTGTCCTTTGCCTGTTATCGAGACAAGAAAGGCTCTCAAGGAGATGTCCGCAGGCGTCCTTGAGGTGATTGTCGATAATGTGGTTTCCTTGCAGAATTTGGAGAAGATGGCGAAGCAAATGGATCTGATCCATAGACTTGAGACCACCAGTGACGATCAACATAGTATCTATATTACTGTGGATGAAACGACCGGTGAGGCCCAAGACACCGAAAGGCAAGAATCTCCGGCCAGCGCGGGAACTACGGTGGTGGTCTTGTCCTCTGATACAATGGGCTCAGGCGACGACAAGCTTGGCCGGGTCTTGATGAAGGGTTTTGTCTACGCCTTAACCGAACTTGATCGTTTGCCAGATAGGGTGCTGCTCTACAATAGCGCTGTGAGGTTATCGGTCCAGGGATCCGACTCCCTGGCTGATCTACAGAAACTAGCAGAGCAAGGTGTGGAGATCTTGAACTGCGGAACCTGCCTGAACTTCTATAACCTCGGTGAGGAACTTCGTGTGGGATCGGTGACAAACATGTACGAAATTGTGCAAAGTCAAATGGAGGCCACAAGCATCATTCGCCCGTAGGTCATAGAGCCTATGTCTAAAGATAGGGGCTTCTGGTAGCGTTTTGGCGAAGGGAGTTTTTGTAATGAAGTATTTCACGTCGTTTAGACCAGAACAACATGACTACGAGTATGCTGAGCGGGCTATAAAGGCAGGTATGGACGGTTTTGAGGTGGTTTATCGAGCGGCGTATCTGACGCCTGAAGTGCAAAGTGGATACGTAGACTTACTACGCCGCATTAAGACGAGCCTCGGTGCAAGCTTTACTCTCCATGCTCCGGCCATCGACATCCACTTAGGTAGCTCAAATGCGAGAGTCCGCGCAGTAGCTTTTGAGGAGATTAAGGACAGCATTGATTTTGCGCGCCGGATTGGGACGTCCATCGTGGTTGTCCACCCGGCTCCTGGTATTTTGGGGATGGCTGAGGGCCCGTGGTCGAAAGACAACTACCCACCGAAAAGGGAGGTTGAAACGCTCCGTAGCCAAGAGGCCCTTCTCGTGCGGGCCGTGAAGGATCTAGCAGATTATGCGCCAGATGTTCTGCTGTGCCTTGAGAACCTTGTTTATCCCCACGAGATCTATCGTAGTCCAGAAGACATGGCGGAACTTATCAAGAAGGTCAATCGCTCCAATGTGGGGATCACCCTTGATGTGGGTCACGCGGTTGTCTGCGGACACAAGCCGGCAGACTTTTTGCATCTTCTCCAGGATGAGATCTTCCATGTGCACCTCCATGACAATGACGGTGTAGTTGATCAACATCTGCCACTAGGTAAGGGTAGCATTGACTATGTGGCTGTCATTCAATCCTTGCACCACGTGGGTTACCCGGGCGTGGTGAACCTCGAGTTCTCCCTCGATGATCCCGGCGACTATTGCGACTATATTCATCAGTTTGAGTAGGTGGAACATGTATACCAAGGGAGAACTGCAAGAACATTTAGAAGAGCTCGGTGTGAATCCCTCGGACACACTATTGGTCCATTCATCGATGAAATCTCTAGGGCAGGTGGAAGGGGGAGCAAGTACAGTCCTCGACGCCTTAGGAGATTTTCTCGCTAGCGGCCTCTTGGTGTTACCCACCCATACATGGGAACAAATTAACGACACGTATAATGTCTTTGATGTCCTGCATGAGCCTTCCTGCGTGGGCCTTTTGACCAATCTCTTTCGGCAGCGCCCCGGCGTAATTCGCTCCTGGCACCCCACCCATTCGGTGGCAGCCCTAGGCAAAGACGCGGCCGATTATGTGCAGGGAGAAGAAAATGTAGACACTCCCTGTGCAAGACAGGGTTGTTGGGGAAAGCTCTGGGACCGACGCGCGAAGGTGCTCTTTTTGGGCACAGAGCTCAATCGCAACACCATCATCCATGGGGTTGAGGAGTGGGCATCTGTTCCGAACAGGCTCGCGGATGCGCATACTCTGTTTAAGATCCGAACTCCCGACGGTCGTCTGTTGGATCGCCCTATGCGCCGCCACTCAGCGCCAAATCATGATGTCTCCCAGAACTACAGTAAGCTTAAAGAACCACTGATCAAGCGGGGGCTTGCAGTGCAGGGCCAAGTTGGCGATGCCCTATCTACCCTAATCGAAGTAGCACCGATGGTGGAGTTAACGATGGAATTTCTCCGGCGAAATCCTGACCTTTTCCTCGATCTGGAGCCGGTACCGAAAGAGTGGTATTGATGATAAGCCGTTTAGAGCAGCAGTTCAAGTTCGTCATGGAGATTGATCAACTCAAGCATATCTACAGACAGAACCTAGTGGCGGATGGTTCTCGCCGAGAGAACGATGTAGAACACTCCTGGCACCTGGCTGTGATGGCCATTTTGTTGCAGGAGTATACAGCAGAACAGGTGGATGTGGCCAAGGTTATGAAGATGGTGTTGCTCCATGACCTCGTTGAAATTGATGCGGGTGACACCTTTGCCTACGACCCTGAGGCGGGTTTGGATAAAGGGGAACGAGAAAAGGCAGCTGCCGATCGCCTTTATGCGTTACTGCCTGCTGACCAACAAGGGGAGCTCAGACAGCTTTGGGAAGAGTTTGAAACAGGTGAGAGCCCCGAGGCGAAGTTTGCCGCTTGCCTAGACCGCTTACACCCTCTGCTAAACAACTACCATACCCAGGGGGGAACCTGGCAAAGTCATAATGTGTCAAGTGACCAGGTCAGAAGACGCATGGAACCAATAGGGGAGAGTTCACCAGTGCTGGGCGCCTATGTAGAGAGTTTGATAGAAGATGCAATTGCCCAAGGCATTCTGAAGAAATAAGCAAAAAACGGTCCTAGAAACCTAGGACCGTTTTCTACACCCCGCCAGACTCTATCGCACCACGATATTGTAGATGCGTCCGGCGACATAAATCTCTTTGACAATGGTCTTGCCCTCGATGGCTCTTTGGACGTTTTCGTTTGCCATCACTTTTTCTCTGGCCGCATCTTGCGAATCGTCGAGATTGAGGGTGACGTCGCCTCTGAGCTTGCCGTTGACTTGCACCCCGATGGCAATGGTTTGGGCGATCGTTTTTTCCTCATCAAATTCCGGCCAGCTCTGCTCGTTTAGCATACCTCCGAAGCCTAAGCTCTCCCAGAGTTCTTCAGTGAGGTGGGGCGAAACAGGATTGAGGAGAAGCAGGAGTGTCCTCATCTCGGCTCTGTTAATGGCTCCCACCTGGTTGACATCGTTAAACAGGGTCATGAGAGCGGCAATGGCCGTGTTGAATTTCAGACTCTCATAGTCGCCGCTCACTTTTTTAATGGTTTGGTGCATCTTCGCTTCTAGAGCTTCACTGTAGGTGTCGCCTGGCTGAACGGTATCGCTCAGTTTCCAGATCCGATCTAAGAAGCGTTTGCAGCCCCGCACACCGTCTGTACTCCAAGGAACACTCTTCTCAAAGTCTCCGATGAACATCTCATACATGCGCAGGGTATCTGCTCCGTATTCCTCCACTACGTCATCGGGGTTTAGCACATTTCCCCTTGACTTGGACATCTTCTCGTTGTTCTCTCCCAGGATCATTCCGTGGGAGGTCCGCTTTTGGTAGGGCTCTGGTGCTGGGACAACACCAATGTCGTACAAGAACTTGTACCAGAACCTAGAGTAGAGGAGGTGCAAGGTGGTGTGTTCCATGCCGCCATTGTACCAATCTACAGGCATCCAATACTCCATGAGATCTTTACTGGCTAGGGCGCTATCATTGGTGGGGTCAATATAGCGCAAGAAGTACCAGGACGAGCCTGCCCATTGTGGCATGGTGTCGGTCTCGCGTTCCGCCGGTCCGCCGCAAGTGGGGCAGGTGGTTTCAACCCAGTCCCTCATCTTAGCTAAGGGCGATTCGCCCGTGTCCGTTGGTTCATAGTTTTGTACATCCGGCAGGCGAAGTGGGAGTTCGCTTGCGGGAATCGCCACCCAGCCGCATTTTTCGCAGTGTACAAGGGGAATCGGTTCGCCCCAGTAGCGCTGCCTAGAAAAGACCCAGTCCCGCAATTTATAGTTGACCTTAGGTACGCCTAGGCCATTCTCTTCTAGCCAAGCCGTGATGTTTCCCTTGGCCTGATCTACATCTAAATCGTTGAGGAACCCTGAGTTGACCATGTTGCCTGTATCTGTCTGGGTATAGGCCCCTTCAGTCACATCGCCTCCCGCGACTACCTCAATAATGGGCAGACCAAAGGCGGTAGCAAACTCCCAGTCTCTTTGGTCATGACCTGGAACGGCCATGATAGCCCCTGTTCCGTAGCTCATTAAGACGTAGTCTGAGACCCAAATGCTAATCTCCTTGTTGTTCACTGGATTGATCGCCACAAGGCCTTCGATTCTTACCCCCGTCTTGTCATGGTTCAACTCAGCACGCTCGAACTCCGACTTCTTGCGGGCTTTTTCTTGGTAGGCGCGAATGGCAGGGACATTGGCGATGCGATCTTGGAGCGTCTTTAAGATCGGGTGCTCCGGAGAAATCACCATGTAGGTAGCGCCAAAGAGCGTATCCGGTCTGGTGGTGAAGACGGTGAGTGATTGATCGGTGTCCTTAATCTGGAAGGTAACATCGGCCCCTTCAGAACGGCCAATCCAGTTGCGCTGTTGAATTTTGGCCCGCTCGATGTAATCTACTAGGTCCAGATCGTTGATAAGCCTTTCAGCGTAGGCCGTGATTCTAAGCATCCATTGGTTCTTGACCCTAGTTTCCACCGCATGGCCGCAGCGTTCGCAGCCGTCATCCACCACTTCTTCGTTGGCCAAACCAGTTTTGCAGCGGGGACACCAGTTAATAGGCATTTCCTTTTTGTAGGCGAGACCATGCTCAAAGAGCTTTTGGAAAATCCACTGCGTCCATTTGAAGTAGTTAGGATCGGTCGTGTTAACTTCTTTCGACCAGTCGAAGGAAAAGCCCAGCGATTGCATTTGCTGCTTGAAGCGGGCTATATTGCGCTCGGTGACAACAGAGGGATGGATCTTGGTTTGAATCGCATAGTTCTCCGCCGGTAGTCCAAAAGCATCCCAGCCCATGGGAAAGAGGACATTATAGCCTTGCAGGCGCCGCTTGCGGGCCACTACATCGAGCGCGGTATAAGGCCGAGGATGTCCTACATGCAGCCCATCCCCGGAAGGATAGGGGAATTCAACCAGGGCATAGAACTTGGGTTTGCTACGATCCTCACTGGTTTTGAAGGTCTCCTTTGCGTCCCAGATGTTCTGCCATTTCTTTTCTACCTCTTGATGGTTATAGCGGGCCATTATACTTCCTCCTCGGTTTTTCAATACAAAAAAATCCTTCATCTCTTATAGAGACGAAAGATTCGCGGTACCACTCTACTTGTCTGGCTCTTGGATTGGGCCTCAGTCCAATTCAAGAGCAAACCTCTTAAGCATGATAACGGAATGACCGGCTGATGCTAGGCCTTGGGTTTCACATCAACAGCTCCCGGGCGAGTTCTGGGGGATTATGTGTTGCCTTGCACCAACCAGCAACTCTCTGAAAACGCATCCAGCCCATACTACTCCCATTCACAGCTTCAATATATTACGGCCATTGTATCAATTTGGGGGATTGCTGTCAACAGCTTAGGGGCATTCTGGCCGGACCACTAGGAGCCTCTGGTAGAGAAAAAGTACACCACCGGTGAAGGTGGTGTCGGAGCAAACTTTCGGACACTATTGAGGATTGTACATGCCATGGCTTTGCATGTAGTTGAAAATTCCTTCTCCGTGCTCTTGTTCTTCCTTTTGGATGTGATTGAGAACTTGACGTGCCTGGGAGTTTGTGAACTCAAAAATGGTCGTGTCGTACGCTCCGGACACGTACTTCTCTGTCGTGAGCATGTCTTGACAGAGGGATGCATCGGAGCTGTTCTGAGCAGCCTGAAGTCCAGACATGGCAGTGCTTTGTTGCATGTGTTGGTTCTGCTGGTTTTGCTGACCTTGCTGGTTCTGAAGGTTTGGTACTTGACCCCCCAACATCTGGTTGACGCTATCCAAATGCCGCTGCTCCTGCGAAGCGTACTGCTGGAACAACTGCTTTAGTTCCGGATCTTTTGTTTGATTAGCATAGCTAGTATACTTTTCAATGCACAGTTCTTCGTGCTTCTTTTGGTCCTCTAAGAGGAGCCTTTCCTTCTGCGTCAGGGTAATGTTCATTAAATCCACCTCCGCCCATTATTCTGCCTAACGGATGGATTTTCTATACTACCCAGTCATGACAGTGCCCCGAGGCAGGCACTTCCCAGAGTGCGCCTGCGTCACTGGGTAAAGCTGGGCACTGCCTAAGCCGTCATAACCTAAACATGGTATTGACAATCGTTTATCCACCCCTTATACTTAGTACAATTCAAACAACCGAAAGACGTTGAAGGGGATAAAGTAGGTTTCAGTACCAATTTGTAGAGAGCTGGTGGTTGGTGCAAACCAGTAATTGCCTGGAACCGAAGTTACACCCTGGAGTTGCCGACTGAAAGAGGAGTAGGTCGTGACGTGTGCCAGCGTTAGTGGCTGCGGGGGTGATAGCCCCCTAGAGGGAATCTGTGCACGAGATTGTCGTGTTAGGATTAAACCAGGTGGTACCGCGGCTAAGAGTCGTCCTGTGATAGGACGACTTTTTTGTTTGAAAAAATCTGAGGAGTGGTGAAGATGAAGGAAAGCAAGTTGTTTAGCGGCAAGCGGATACCCCTGGAGATGCATAAAGCCAAAATCGTGCAAAAATTGTCTTTGGTGCCTACAGAGCGGCGACTTCAGGCCATCCGAGAGGCGGGCTTTAATGCCTTCCTGCTAAAGAACGACGATGTATTTTTGGATATGCTGACAGATAGTGGCGTAAACGCCATGAGTGATCGGCAACAAGCGGCCATGATGGTGGCCGATGATAGCTACGCGGGTTCTCGGACCTTTACCCGACTAGAGAGTACTTGCCAAGAGCTCTTTGGGATGAAGCATTTCCTCCCAGCCCACCAGGGGCGGGCCTGCGAAAATATTCTTTCGCAAGCCCTAGTGCAGCCAGGATCCGTGGTAGTCACAAACTATCACTTCACCACAACGAAGGCCCACATTGTCTTGAATGGCGGAATCGTTGAAGAGCTACCCATTGCAGAGGCACTAAAAACCACAAGCAACCACCCCTTCAAGGGGAACATGGACTTGAAGCGTCTCAAAGCTTTGATCGACGATCGGGGTAGCGCGAACATTGCTTTTGTGCGGATGGAAGCGGGGACCAACCTTATTGGAGGTCAGCCCTTTTCGCTGGAAAACCTAGAAGGTGTGCGAAAAATCTGTGATGCATATGGAGTTTTGTTGGTCTTAGACGCCAGTCTCTTGGCTGATAATCTCTACTTTATTAAGCGACGGGAAGCCCAGTGCCAAGGCCTTAGTATTCGGGAGATTACTAGAAAGATCTGCGATCTCGTGCACTTGCTCTACTTCTCAGGACGTAAGCTGGGCTGCGCAAGGGGTGGAGGCCTGTGCACCAATCGGGATGATCTATTGGTCGCCCTGCGGGAGTTGATTCCCCTGTATGAAGGCTTCTTGACCTATGGAGGCATGTCCGTGAGGGAGATGGAAGCCATGGCTGTCGGGCTAGAAGAAACCATGGACGAGGAGATGATCAACCAGGCCCCGGAATTCATAGCCTACATGGCAACCGAACTGGAGAAACTGGGAGTTCCCGTGGTGACGCCCCCAGGTGGCCTAGGATGTCACATCAACGCTAGGGAGTTTGTTGACCATATTCCTCAGCATCAATACCCTGCAGGTGCGTTAGTCGCGGCATTATATATTGTAAGTGGAGTTCGGGGTATGGAAAGGGGAACTCTCTCTGAAGGGCGTGACGAAGCAGGAGGCGAGTGCCTAGCTGATCTAGAGCTCGTGCGTTTGGCCTTGCCCCGGAGGGTGTACACGCTTTCTCAGGTAAAATACACGATTGATCGCATTGCCTGGCTCTATGAGCATCGCCAGATGATCGGGGGTCTCACATTCGTGGACGAACCCAAGACACTCCGCTTTTTCTTAGGCCGCCTGGATGCCCTTTCGGACTGGCCGGAGCGACTGGCGAAAAAGTTTGCAAGCGATCTAGAGAAGATTTGAACCCAAGATGGGACGCGGGCCGGACAATCTCTCAAAAAGTTTGCTTTACAGGAAGAAACTTCTGTGCTATACTAATTTCAATTTCATATCGAATCAAACCGTTGATGCGGAGATAACGGTGATCATGCTCACACAGAGAGCCCGGGATGCTGAGAACTGGGTTGAAAACAAGTCATCAAATGGACCGCTGAGGGTGCAGGGAACGGGAAGCAAAACGCTTGTCTAGTATTCTGCAACGTGTGGGCATACGTCAGTTGCCGGGGATATGATGGTATCCTGCTAAGTGCATGAAGTCATTTTCATGAATCAAGGTGGCACCACGAGTTCATTGAACCCGTCCTTGACATTATTTGTCAGGGGTGGGTTTTTTGTCGTCTACTCCTGGCCGAAGGGAAGTGGTCGTATCGTCATCCCCTGGTGGAACATGGAGACCAAGCCAGCTTTTCTGATCGGAAAAAAGGAGGAAATTATGTCAAAAGGACGCTTTGGAAAACACGGGGGGCAATACATTCCCGAAGCTCTTATGAACGCAGTCATCGAGCTCGAGGAGGCCTATCTTTCCCTCAAGAATGAACCGGAATTTCGCGCTACCTTGCAGACCTTGCTCAATGAGTATGCAGGACGCCCATCGCGCCTCTACTATGCCGAAAAAATGACTCGGGATCTCGGTGGGGCACAAATTTACTTGAAGCGGGAAGATCTCAATCACACCGGTTCCCATAAGATCAACAATGTCTTGGGTCAGGCTTTACTGGCCAAACGCATGGGCAAAACTCGTCTGATTGCTGAAACTGGAGCCGGTCAACATGGTGTCGCCACGGCTACCGCCGCTGCCCTCTTGGATCTAGAATGTGAGATCTTTATGGGCGCAGAGGATGTGAAAAGGCAGGCGTTAAATGTTTATCGTATGCGTCTGCTCGGTGCGAAGGTGCACCCGGTGCACTCTGGGACGGCAACGCTTAAGGATGCGGTCAACCAAACCATGGAGGAGTGGATCAAGAGACTTCAAGACACCCACTACCTCATAGGTTCGGTCATGGGTCCCCATCCCTTCCCTACCATGGTCAGGGATTTTCAGGCCGTGATCTCAGCCGAAATCAAAGAACAAATGCTAGCTCGGGCAGGCAGGCTGCCCAGCTTTGTCATCGCCTGCGTAGGCGGTGGTTCCAATGCTATGGGGGCTTTTTATCACTTTATCCAGGATCAGGATGTGCGCTTAGTGGGATGTGAAGCCGCGGGAAGAGGGGCCTCTAGCCCAGATACCGCTGCCACAATTACTTCAGGCCGTTTGGGCATTTTCCACGGAATGAAGAGCTATTTCTGCCAGAATGATTACGGTCAAATCGCTCCGGTCTATTCCATCTCCGCAGGCCTTGATTATCCGGGCGTTGGCCCTGAACATGCCATGCTCTTTGATGAGGGAAGGGCCGAATATGTGGCGATTACAGATGACCAAGCAGTGGAAGCCTTTGAGTATCTATCCCGCACGGAGGGGATTATTCCTGCCATTGAAAGTGCCCATGCCGTGGCTTATGCAAAAGCCCTTGCTCCCAAGCTTGGGCGGGAGGAAATCATTGTCGTCAACCTATCGGGGCGCGGGGATAAGGACTGCGCCGCCATTGCCAGTTATCGAGGGGAGGATCTAATCCATGCAATGTAGGCAGGTATTTAAGAACGGAAGGGCCGTCATTCCATTTCTCACTTGTGGGTATCCTGATCTGGAGACATCAGAGAAGCTTATTTATGCCCTAGACGAGGCGGGGGTAGATCTAATTATGCTCGGGATCCCCTTTTCGGACGCGGTGGGTGAAGGTCCTATTTTACGCCGGGCTAGTGAGGAGGCGCTGAGGGGCGGTGTAACCACCGACCGCATCTTCGATCTCCTCGCACGGGTTCGTAAAAAGACCGCGATCCCCTTAGC
>CAZAJB010000019.1:1541-34592 GCA_964485345.1 uncultured Clostridiaceae bacterium | reverse complement strand
CCATAGTCCAGAGATTTACGGTCTCCGGGTAGAGACTTGCGAGCCATATTCCCGCCATTATATAGGGGTTATAATATTCAATGTACCTTGATTCTAACAAGACGAAAGACTGTTGTCAATCAAAAGCCGGACGTTTTTTGTGATGTACAAAATATCATCCGGGTTTTGTAGGTTTGCTGCAGAGTATAGGCGCTCAAGTCCGGCTAAAATCCCCTAAAGATGGTGATTTGTTCCTGGAGGCGAAGAGCTAAATCGGCTAGTTTTTCCGAGTCGCCCGCCAGGACATTGGCGATGGCCGACTGCTCCTCTGTTGCAGCTGCGATTTCCTCACTGCCTGCGCCAACATCCTCCGCAGCCCTAGCGATGGTCACAACCTGTCCAGCAACATCCTGAAAGACCTTGCTAACTGCCACAAACATGTTGCCAGTGAGGTCAATTTGCTGGTCTACTTTTTCCACACTACCATCTGCCTTGGCCATGCGCTCGATGGTCTCATTGGTACCTCGTAGGATCTGCCGAATCAGCTCAGCAATGTCGCCTGATGCTTGACGCGATTGCTCGGCGAGTCTGCGGACCTCATCGGCCACCACAGCAAAACCACGCCCACTATCTCCGGCTCGCGCCGCCTCAATGGCTGCATTGAGTGCCAATAGGTTCGTTTGATCACTGATCTCAGTAATCAGATCAACAATGGCACCGATTTGCTTCGATTGATCCGCTAGGTCGTCCACAGCCTGCGTCAGATTTTGCACATCACCCCGAGCACTTGCCACATCCCTCACGGCAACTCGCAGCATGTCCAAACCCCGTTCAAGCTCCTGAACAGCATGGTCCGTGTTGATGTGCATCGTCTCCGAGTTCTCGGCCATGGTCACAGAGGCACTGGCAAACTCATTGGACGTACTTGCCACTTCGGTAATGGCAGCGCCAGTCTCAACCGCCATGGATGACAGGTTCTGCGACAAGGCTTTGACGCTCTCACTCGTGGCTTGAATGCCAAGAATGAGATTGCGCAAGTTATGGACCATCTGCTCCAAAGACTCAGATAAGTCGCCTATTTCATCCTTCGATTTAATTACCCATTTGGCTCCCAAGTCTCCGTCACCTATCTTGTGAGCCGCCTCCTTGAGAACTCCTAAAGGCTTGGTAATAGCAAGTGTGACCACCCAGGAAACGACAATACTCAGCACAATAGCCACTGCAAGGATTACGACCGATAAGAGGATAATATTGGAGATGAGCCGGTTTGTCTCGGCATTAATCTGCTCCTTCTCCGCCTGAAGTTCCTGATGAAGTCCAGCTAGGATCCCCCTCGTCTGGGTCAAGCTCGGTACGGTTCGCTCGTAATACGCTACTTCTGCGCCGGAACGATCGCCCCCTAAGAGCAGCTCTTCAATGATCTGCGCAGAAACATGAAGATCCCTGTGCGGCCCATTGAGTCTAGCGAACTCCTGCTCAAAAGAAGGATAATGTTCGAGCAAGTGCTCCACATCATCACTAGCCAGCCATTGCCCTAAATTGCACTGCGTAGGATCCATCTGCAGGCTAATAGATTGGGTTGCCCCAGAAATCAGGTACTCCTGCAGACCCATAGCCCA
The DNA here is from genome assembly GCA_964485345.1 of uncultured Clostridiaceae bacterium. Lineage (GTDB taxonomy): Bacteria > Bacillota > Limnochordia > Darwinibacteriales > Darwinibacteriaceae > UBA5420. The sequence continues at coordinate 32,994 of CAZAJB010000019.1, read as the reverse complement.
CTGGAGATGCTCGGTCTCTCTTTGCACTAAAGAGTTGAGTAGCTCTTCCGTCTCTCTGGCTAAGTCCCACTGTTCCCGAACAGCAAGAATCCCAGTTGTGGTAATACCACTTGTAAACGCCATCAAAAGAATCAGTAATGCAAAACTTAGTCCGAGCTTCTTACCAATCGACATCTTTGAAAACTTCATCTGTCAGCCTCCCAGTTGTTTCGAGCAGTGGATAAAAATCTTTGATTACTGGGAACTTCTACTAACAGACGGAAATCCCTGTTACTGCATGGAATTTTTGTGCAGTTCGCCCAAGTAGCCCAGAGTAAAGTATCACTTGCGCGCTCAGGACTACCGCACGCCACCACCACCGCCGCCAAAGCCTCCGCCGCCTCCACCGGAAAAGCCTCCGCCAGTACCGCCGCTCCCTTGGGGCATGGTAACCTCCGATACCGATTGCCCAACGCGGCTTGTCATATGACTGATCCGGCCAACGCCCATAACATGGTGGTAGAAAAACCAGCTGGAGGCAAAGTGATAACCATCGTCCTCCAGATTGGGGAAACGAACTTCGAGCTGTTTCAACATCTGATCTGCAACGCCCAGGGTAACGGCGTAAGGCAGAAACTCCTCCCAGATCCCCAGAGAGCCAACTCGTGCCGTGTCTACCCTCGAAGACTCCTTTAGATAGCGCCGGAACGCTCGCCACCTTGTATACTCCTCGTGTCCCTGTTCCGAACGGCGTGACGCCGCAGCTACCACGAAGAGCAGCGCCACAAAGGACATCACCAAAGCCGCAATCCCGGTAGCGTACAGTTCTAAGCCCAGGACCAGAAAACCGATACCGACGAGAAGAAGAATGGGAATCAAGAACCACAGCGCCTTCTTAGCCTCGGAGTCAGAGAAACCATGTTCCTTAGAGGTGTCCTTGACTTGGGTAACCCACTCCTGCCAAAACGTAGAAAAGGTTTTGGCGTGTTCCTTGGCATAAGCCCGGAACTCTTCTAATGTCACTTCTTCCTTCCCAATCTCATCAAATAGGAGCTCGAACGCGGCCTTTTCGTAGGAACGCAGAGTGTTCCATTCTTCGATGGCAACCTGTTTCCGGATGAACTTATAGCTCGATTCATCCTTGCCGCTCCCCTGCAACCCTACAATCTCTTCAACGGAGAGAAAACCCCGTCTCGCCAAGTCCAACCATGTGGCAGTTAAGTCACTACTATCCACCGTCCGTTTGTATAGCATAGCGAGCTCCGCGGGGGGATAGTTGGCAGGTAGCTTCTTGTAATAACGATCCTTGTATCCCGATTGATGTCTGCCGTATCGATACCAGACGAAAACCAGGAAGATCAGACCCACCCCAAGAACCACAGAGAAAAGGTAGGGATCCAACGCCCGGCGCTGTGTAGTTCTTGCCAAGCGTTCCGCTGCCTGCATGCGGTTTTCCTCCTTCCGCTGCTCCAGCGCACTTTCCTCGGCAAATATGGCTTGTAGCCTACTCTCTCCTGTATGTCTTGAACCCAAAGGGACTAACGAGTTAGGAAAGACCACCCGGCCCTCAACAAATGTAAGCGCCGGCAGGTTCTCCACTTCCCAGACAATTCTATCTGGTGCTTCTATCGTCAGGGCACCATGGAGGGGTCCATGGCCCCAGGCAGCTACCTCATCCATCTCGGCCCCAAAGGGCAACGTTAACACGACCTTGACATGGTCACGGGGTTGATCCCAACGTCTGCCCACAAACTGGTAGTAGAATTCTGCTATATCATCGTGTTTTAGGATCACATTGTCGAGTACATAGCCCAGCTGAAACTGGCGGATTTCATCCGTGGCAGAGAAACTCCAATCGATATAGACCTCGTCTGCCTCTTCTCGCACAAAGTACGTACCCGCAGGCCCAGGAGTATCTGTGTCGAGACGAGTATAATTGGCGCCCTGCTCTCGCACCACAAGATCCCTAAGCTCCACACCCCTGGAGGTATCGAACCATTGGAACATGCCCGAGAACGTGCCGTCAAATTGCACGGTGTGTGTCTCTGTGACACGCACTAGGCCATCAGCCCCTACCCTCGCCTCGATGTCCAGGTCTAGGAAGCGATGACTTCGGGCTAGGGCAAATGGGCTCGACATCACGACAAGTAACAGCATCAGTAGCAAACTGTGCCAGCGTTTCACAAAAAAACCCCCTCGCATGTACGTACCTCTCAGTTTTCTCTAATTTTCCCTCGAATCCTTCCTAAACAAAACAGGCACAGAGCACATAGTATGCCCTACGCCTGCACTTGCCAACACCGTCAGAACTAACCTTTTACCGCTCCACCCATCAGCCCCCGTACAAAGTACTTCTGTAAAGATAGGAACACAACTAGGGGAACCACCATAGACACAAAAGCAGCTGCCGTTAGGAGATGCCAATCCTGTCCATGGGAGCCAACAAGACTCGAAAGCCTCATTGTTAGAGGTGCCACCGATTGGTGGCCGCCTAAATAAATCAGAGCAACCAAGAGATCGTTCCACACCGCAAGAAATTGAAAAATGACCAGCGAAGCCAAGGCAGGAACAGAGAGAGGTATGGCTAAGCGGTAAAACGTGGTCCAGATTGAGGCGCCGTCAATATGAGCTGCCTCGAAGAGCTCTTCAGGCAAGGACTGAAAAAAGGTATGCAACATGAAGATGGAAAAGGGTAAGCCATAGCCGGTATGAACCAACCATAATCCTCTAAATGTTCCAGATAGGCTCAGTCGATTGTAGAGGCGTAACACCGGAATAAATGTCATCTGGGTTGGCACCACCAACATCATGACAATCAAGCCGTAGTAAAACCCCCGCCCCTTAAAGTTTAATTTGGATAAGCCAAAGGCTGCCAGAGCCGCAAAGAATACAGGAACTACCGTTCCACCAATGGAAACGATAAAGCTATTGCGAAAGGCGGTAAGCATCCCTCCAGAAGAGAGGACATTCTGGTAGTTTTCAATCGTGTATTGGGTGAATTTTAGGGGGCTCGAGAGTACTGTCCACCACCCAGAATAGGCAACATCGCTTGCGGGCCGGAAGGACGTGACTAAGAGACCCAAAGTCGGTAGAAACCAGAGCGCGATGCCTGCTATCACCACAAGGTTGACCACGATTTGCGGAAGCCTTTTTCGTAACCTTTGTCGGTTCATGTCTACCCCTCCCTCATTTTCTGCCGGATGTTCGCAAACATGATGGGGATAATCATGAGGAACAGGACCACAGCAATAGCGCTAGCTCGGCCGGTATTAGAGAATTGGAACATCTCCTTGAACATGCGGTTAGCGATGACTTCGGTACCGAAGTTTCCATTGGTCATGACATAGATAATGTCAAAGATCTTGAGCACATTGACGAGCATGGTGGTAATCACCATGGTTAGCGCAGGACGCAGCTCTGGAACTGTAATGTGACGAAAAACCTGCAGCTCACCCGCGCCATCCACCTCGGCCGCTTCCACAAGTTCTTTGGGAATCCCCTTGTACGCAGCAGATAGAATGACCATGCAATACCCGGTCCAAATCCAGAGCCCCACCGCAATGAGGGCAAAATTGTTGATAGGGCTTTCCAGCAGCCAGCCCCTGGGCTCCAAGCCGAAAATAAGCAAAATCTGATTCAACAGACCAATCTGCGGTGAGCCCTGTGGCTTGTAGGTATAAATAAACTTCCAGACCACACCAGCTCCCACAAAGGAAATGGCCATGGGCATGAAGATGATTGCTTTGGCAAAGCTCTCGTACTTCACCCTATCAACCAAGATGGCAAAAAGTAAACCTAGACCGACCGTACCCGCCGTAAAAAAGATCAGCCAGAGCAAGTTATTCCTAAAGGCCGTCAGCATAACCGGCGAAGTAAACACGTACTTGTAGTTTGCTAGGCCAACAAAGGCCGCGGAGCGCCGATCCATAAAACTGAGGTAAATGGTTTGCAGAGCAGGATACACTTGAAAAATCGTGAGAAAGAATACTGCCGGACCCACATACACGAGCGGGGTTAGGCCACCTGTTTTTCGCCTCACCATATCTCCCCCTTTCCCACTACTTCGGTAAAAAGGCACGCCCTAAGCTAGGGCGCGCCCTCATTCAAATGCTTCATACAGAGATCCTAGTAGCTATCTAGCGCAACGCTTTCGATGAACTCCAAGGCATCGACCAGATTGTCTCCTCCCACATACATCAAGATACCTTCAAAGAATGCACCGGAACCAACTGCGGCGGGCATGGAGTCGGAACCGTCAAACCTAAAGACGTCGGCTTCGTTCAGTAGTCTTGCCATCTCACGGGTGACGTCATCGGGATAAACGGCAGGATTAATCTTGTTGTTGGTACCTAATTTTCCAAGCCTATTGGCCCAAATTTCCTGAGCCTCAGCACTTGCTAAGAAATTCATGAATTCAGCAGCTTCCGGAGTCTGGTTAAGCTGTCCGATCATGTCGCCTGCGCCTAGCATTGGGCTACCATGTTCAGGCTTAATGACGGGAAATCCGAAGAAGGCCACATCTTCGCCTATGACCACATCTGGATTGGCGTCGAGAATAAAGCTGGTAACAAAACTCGCTTGGCGATGCATCATGGCACGAGGAGGATCGGTGAAGAGTTCTGCCACAGAGTCACCAAAGTTTGTCGACATGACGGTAATCGGTCCTCCGTAAACATAGTCACTGTTTCGCGTAATCTTACCAAAAATCTCAAAGGCTTCTTGAACCCTTGGATCAGTCCACGAAATCTCATGATCTACCCATTGATCATACACATCGGGGCCTGCGGTGCGAAGCATAATATCTTCGATCCAGTCGGTGCCAACCCATCCACTAGCAGCCCCAGATTCAAGGCCGATAGCCCATGGCGTATCACCATTCGCTACCATCTGGTCCATTAAAGCTTCCATTTCAGCCCAAGTAGCAGGGATTTCATAACCCTTTGCCCCAAATTCAGCAGGGCGATACCATACTAGGCTCTTAATGTCAGCAGCAAACATCAGGGCGTACAAACCGTCTTTGTAGGTCCCCAGCTCAACCCAGGCGTCGTTCAGATCTTCGTCTAGCGTTTTCACATCCAAAACGCCATTCAAGTCAACTAACGCTCCCTGTTCAACATACTCTTTCATGGCCCCAGGACCAGGAAGTGCCGCAACATCGGGAGGATTACCAGCAGCAATACGGGTTTGCAGCAAAGTCGGCAAGTCACGAGTACCCTCAAATTGAACCTTAATACCAGTTTTTTGCGTAAAGGCGTCCATGACCTCCTGAAATGCCTCTAATTCTTGGCCACCCCATACGCCCATCATGGTTACCACGCCTTGAGCAGAAGCTCCGAGGGAAAGAACGAGCACCAGCAGCATACTGAATACTACAAATACACTTCTTTTCATTTCTAAAACCTCCTTAGTTTTTGAAAATGTAACCGGTTGCATTCTTGGATGAAGAAGAACCAACTAATGTTAATATTAGCTACGCGACGCTAAAGTTCCTTCTTAGTTTTGGATTTTTTGTGTTTCCTTCGAAATTCTCCCGCTCCTACAGCAACCACAGGATAGCGGGAAGAAGCAGGAAGCTCAATAGCGTGGGAATCACGACCCCCATTGCGGCCAGCTCCTGATCAGCATTAAAGCTAGCCGCCACTAAGGCGGTCGTGACAAGGGGCGGCATAGACAGCATGAGGAGTAGGATTGTCTCAAGCTGTGCAGGAAGCTGTATGAAAGCCAAGACGATCACCCCCACGCAGGGACTTAGTAACAAGCGATGCAGTACCACACCCCAGACTTCAGGCCGAATCTTCAGGCGTTGTTCAAAGAGGTTGACCACCAAGGCTCCAATGATCAACATCGCGGAGCCCACGGTAATGCTACCTACAATGTCTAACGCTCCCAAGAGAGCGCTTGGAATACGAACTCCCCCGAGACCCAAGGCCAAGCCAAGGAGAAGTGAAACCATGTTCAAATTGAGGAGACGTCGCAGGCTCAATCGCCTACCCGTACGGAAGTTCGAGACTCCATAACTCCAGTAGAAAAAACCTGCGCCTAATTCAAATAGCACAGCATAAACAACATAGGGCGCCCCGAAGAGAGCGGAGATAATGGGTACCGGTAAGAAGATATTATTACCATTGGTGCAAAGGATTTGGTAGGTCCCATAGGTCATACCCTGAAGGCCATAGAACCTAGAGCTGTAGTGGGCGGTTACGGCCAGGATCAAGGATGTACCAAGCCCCACTGCGGTAAAAACCCAACCCTGCTCAAGTGTGACAAGATCTACATTATTATACATAGAAAGAAAAATCATGGCAGGAAAGGTCACCCTGACCACAAGGCGACTGAGCTGGCGACAAAACTCTAGACTCAGGAGCTTCACCCAATACAAATAGCCCCCGAGAGCAATAAGGAGTAGCAACATCATAAAGGGATTTAGGATAATTAGCATAGATCCACCTTTCTCAGTCCCGTGTTAACTGCCTACTTCCCCTTGCCGAGCCCCCTGTCCTTCTCTTGACCCTAGTTCGTTCGCTTTATTTTTTTACGCAGAAGGAAACAACCCCTTGTCTTGCAGGTATTTTCCTTTGAAAGACGAACTAAGCTAACAATTATCTTGTTTGAATGAGGGGTGATTGGGTGTCTAAATATGAACGGTTCGTTATCTATCCGCTGTTGTTCCTCGCTTTGTTCTGCGCTATAACCGGCGTAAATGTGGTGAGCGCTACCCAGCAGGTCTTTGACAAGATCGTGGCTCGAGAAATTGTAGTTGTCAATAATGAAGGAAATACAGTGGCTGCGCTACGATATGACGAAGTTAAGGAAGACGTAAGTCTAGAACTATTCAACGATCAAGGCAAACGTGTCGTATCACTTTTATCCTACGATGATGGGGGCGCCATCGGAGTCTTTAATCAAGAAGGTCACCTCACGCTGGCCATGCAAAACGAAGACGAGGCCGGTAGTGTTATTCTCTACAATGGTACGAGCAAGATGACAAAGCTACTAGGCTTACGTTCTGGTCTCTATGGTGGAGTCATGGAAGTCAATAATGCAGAGGGACTGCCCACCGGCATCATGGGCAATAATGTCCACAATAATGGTTATATTGGCCTCTTCCGCGGAGAGCTCTTGGGCTTTTTAGCACCCCAGATCATGCTTAACGTAGCAGAAGAAGGTGCAACCATCTTTCGAGCAGAATAGACAGACAAACTAAAAGGGCGCTACAAACTGCCAAGCGAGCAGTTTGTAGCGCCCTTTGTATTCCTATCCAGCCGCACAATAGCTTTCCAGGATCCTGCGGCCTTTCGCCGTCACCGACCACATTGTCAGGGGATCTTTCTGGCACATGCTAGCGTAGGGGCATCGTCCACAGGGGAGGTCCTGACAACTCGGACCTGTTAAGCTCGCCTGCTCCGCCAAGTAACCCATGCGAACTAGGGCTGCAAAGCCCTCCTCAACAAGGCCTATGGGCTGCCCTAGTCTTGCCGCCAGGGCTGACATGGACAAATAATCTGCACGATCAATCTCCAAGAGAAGCTGCTTTAGCATAGAAAACCTCACCTCCCCGCTTTATTAGGCGAATCCCAAAAGACCACCGATTTGAAATACCATCACAGCTAAGAGCCAGCCGATGGCAAAGGTATAGACAGCTGAAAAAAGAGCCCATTTGCTTGAGCCGGTTTCCTTCTTGATCGTACCTAATGTAGCTGCACAGGGGGTATACAAGAGGGTCATCACCATAAAGGATACTGCGGACAAAGGAGTGAAGGCGCCGCGAATCGCGGTCACGAGTACAGCTCCCTCCTCAACACCAGCATAGACCATACCGAGCGTTGCCACCACCGCCTCCTTGGCTGCTATTCCAGAGAAAAGACCCACCGCTGCCTGCCAGTTGCCAAAACCTGCCGGTTCAAAGATGGGGGCAAGGAACAATCCCACCCGACCTAGAATGCTGGCCGAACCATACGGTTCGACTCCAACAGGAAGCACTGCCAGTACCCAGAGTAAGCTCACAACTGCGAAGATGGTGGTGCCAGCCCGAACCAAGAAGCCCGAGACATTATCCCACATGTTCCGGAGTACATTACCAAGCGTTGGCTGGCGATAAGGGGGCAACTCCATAAGAAAATGTGATATTTCGCCCTTAAACAAGGTCTTACTGAAGATTTTCGCCACAATAAAGGCGACTACGATTCCTAAGCCATAGGCAGAGAACAGGACCAAACCTCCGTGCGAAGGGAAAAAGGCTGCAATGAATACCAAGTAAATTGGGATTTTGGCTCCGCAAGACATAAAGGGATTGATCAGGATGGCAATCATGCGATCCTTCTTGCTTTCTAAAGTCCGTGTTGCCATCACGCCAGGAACATTGCAGCCAAAACCAACGATCATGGAGATGAAGGTTTTGCCCTGCAAACCAACAGCCCGCATCGTACTATCCATGACATAGGCTGCTCTGGCCATATACCCGCTATCTTCTAGCATTCCCATCAGCATGTACAGAATGACGATCAGAGGGACGAATTCTAAAACGGCACCAACACCGCCCACAACTCCATTGGCAGTAAAGTCAAGAAGCCATCCTGGAGCATTAAGAGTTACCAAGAGACTGTTCAGTACGCCGCCCAAGAACTCCACACCTTCTGCCATCCAACCACCAAGAAAGTCCTGGCCAATGGCAAAGGTTAATTGAAAAACGATAAACATGATCATAGCAAAAATGGGCATACCCCAGTATTTATGCGTTAGTACTCGATCTAGCTTATCGGTGGTTGTTTCCACCGCCACTTTTGGCCTCTGCACCGCGCCTTTTGTAACATCGCCCACGAACTTGTAGCGGCTGTCTACAATCTCTAGTTGCAGATCCCCTGCCTGAACGGCTATCTCATCCCAAAACCGCCCCAACGCCTCCGCATCCCATAGAGCCGAACTCTCGTGTACCACTTTTCTGGCGTACTCGTCACCTTCCAAGAGCTTCACAGCCAACCACCCCGGAGGATACGCCAGATCCCCCTTGGCCAAGAACGCTTGAAGCTCAGCTACCTTGTGGTCCACTACTTCGCCATAGCTCAGCTGGACATGCCCGTTCAAAGGGGCCTGCATCACCATTGCTGCCGCAGTCATCAGCTCGTCCACGCCTTGACGCCTACTGGCCACTGTAGGTATGACAGGTACACCTAGACGCTGAGCAAGGGCTTTCTCATCGAGGCGGATCTGCCTGGTTTCAGCCTCGTCGACCATATTCAGGGCCACTACAACCTTAGCGCCCATTTCCAGGAGTTGTGTGGTTAAATACAGATTCCGTTCGATGTTCGTTGCATCAACAACATTGATGACGACGTCAGGATTGCCGGTTAAAATAAACTCCCGAGCCACCACTTCGTCCTCAGAAAAAGCACCTAGGCTGTACGTTCCAGGCAAATCCACCACCCGATACACTTGGTTTTCATGGCGAGTCTGCCCTTCTTTGCGTTCCACAGTCACTCCGGGCCAGTTACCAACATGCTGATTTGCTCCTGTGAGTGCATTAAAGAGGGTTGTCTTTCCGCTATTGGGATTACCCACTAAGGCAATCGTTTTCGGCATTGTACTCTGCTCCCTTGTTTCTTGATCATTGCATTAACAATTTTTTCCAACCAGCATTTTTTCGGCTAACCCGCGCCCTAAAGCGACTTTATGGCCGCCAAGAGCAACGATCATTGGTCCCCGATCATTTTTCAGCACTTCAATCTGGGCACCTGTATTGAATCCCATCTCATATAAACGCCTTGCGGCAGAGTTACCCGCCTGGATGCGGGCCACTTTGCAGGTATCACCTGCCCTTAGATTGACCAGCGATAGGTATTCCATAGAGCGACTCCTTCCCGATATGACACTGAAACTCATTCTCATATCTAATATAGCGATTTTATGACGGCATGTCAAGATCAGCACAACGGAAAAGCTCCACTCTACCCATATTTTCCAAACTATTATTGTGCAATATGCACCCTCCACAGTAAGTGATCGAAGAAGGAATCCTAGGACGTTAAGAGAATATGTACATTGTGAAAAACAAATTCAAGAAGCTGTTCACATCTTTGGAGGTAATGCTGGTGCGAATTACTAAACATCCTGTTTTAGACGTTCAAGAAGGCAGGCAAGTCTCGTTTAGCTTTGATGGGCAGACCCTGGTAGGAAGAGAAGGAGAGATGGTGTCCTCTGCGCTTTTCGCAAATGGCATACGTACTTTTTCGATTCATACCGTCGGCGATGCTCCTCAAGGCCTTTTTTGCGCCAATGGACAGTGCGCGCAGTGTACTGTGATAATTGATGGTCTACCTGTAAAAAGTTGTATCACTCCCCTCCAAGAAGGGATGGAAGTCGAAACACTGGTACATCACCCCAAACTACCCGCCGATGACCAGTGGCGCCCCTCTAAGGCCCCACAAGAACTGTCTTGCCAAGTGCTGATCGTAGGTGCGGGACCCTCGGGGATCACGAGCGCTATCGAACTTGCTGATTTGGGCTTTTCTGTGATCCTCGTCGATGACAAGGACCACCTCGGAGGCAAATTGGTGCTCCAAACCCATAAATTCTTTGGTTCCATGGCAGACTGTTATGCCGGCACCCGGGGAACTGAGATCGCCAAGATTCTTGAAACAGAAGCTCGCAATAGGGATAATATCACCATCATGACGAGCTCCACCGTTGTCGCAGTGTACAGTGATGGCAAAGCGGGCATTTACCAAGACCGAAAGGATACCTATGTTCACGTTTCCTTTGCAGGCCTAATTGTATCCACCGGTGCTAGGGAGCGTTCTCTGGTCTTCCCCGGCAACGATCTGCCGGGGGTCTTTGGGGCAGGTGCTTTCCAGACTTTGGTAAACCGTGATCTGGTCAAGTCCTCCGAACGGGTACTGATTGTCGGCTGCGGCAATGTTGGGTTGATCGGTGCCTATCACGCATTGCAGGCGGGTATTCATGTTGTAGGTCTCTTAGACATCGCCCCTGCCGTCACTGGCTACAAAGTCCATGCGGATAAAATTCGGCGCATGGGAGTTCCCATCTACCTAAACCACACCCTCCTCGCAGTCCAGGGAGATGGCAAGGTAGAAAGGGCCACCATTGCCCAAGTTGACGAGGCGTGGAATCCCTTGCTTGAAACAGCCAAAACCTTTGCCGTAGATACCGTTCTGATTGCCGTTGGGCTTAGCTCCTCTGATGAGTTTTACGCTGCCGGAAAGGAAGGAGGCTTCCCGGTTTTGAAAACCGGAGACGCCAACGAAATCGCCGAAGCGTCGTCAGCCATGATGGGTGGGCGGATCATTGGTCGTGAAATGGCCCGCCTACTCGGCAGTGATGCCACCATTCCTGCAGAATGGTCTGAAAAGGCTAATATTCTAAAGAGTCATCCCGGCAAGCTTTTTGCGCGCTCCTATCGCTTAGCCGGAAAAGGCTGGGAGCCCATGATCCACTGCTACCAAGAAATACCCTGTAATCCCTGTACAACGGTTTGTCCCCACGATTCTATTCATCTCGATGACCGCACGGGAACGATTATGGATATCCCGCAGTTCTCCGGCAAGTGTATCGGCTGTGGTCTCTGCGTCTTGATTTGCCCCGGACTGGCCATCACATTGGCCCGCAAGTCCAAAGTAGAGGGCCTAGCAGAGCTGGTCGTACCCCATGAATATGATCATGACTACGAACCAGGTTCTCAGGTTCATCTGAAAGATTTGGAAGGCTCCGATCTAGGGGAAGGAACTGTCAAGGCGGTTCGGTATAATAAGAAGCACCGGACGCATTTGATCACGCTCGAGGTACCAGAAGACCTGGCCACCAAGACGGTGGGCATCTTGGTCCAAGACCCCGAGGTTACCAAACCCTTAGCAGAAACCGACTTTACCTATGTGCCGGATAACGCAGTTGTTTGCCGCTGCGAGCGTGTTACCGTGGGTGAGATTAGAGAGTTTGTGCGAGAGAACGAAGTGACTGATATTAACCAGCTCAAGATCGCCCGTTTGTCCATGGGGGCCTGCGGCGGCAAAACATGCCTTGATCTGATACCACGCGTGCTCATGCAAGCAGGCGTAGATCGCGAGCGTATCCACGCTGCCACCTATCGTCCTTTGACGGTGGAAGTACCCATGAAGGCCCTTGCCAATCAAGGAGGCGGACAAGAATGAAGAACTATGACGTGGTCGTAATCGGTGCCGGCAGCGTTGGCGTTCCCCTGGCCCATCGTTTGGCTGTGAGGGGATTGAGTGTCGTGGTTGTTGAGAAGCTGGCCTCTGTGGGTCAAGGGCAAAACAAGGCCGCAATTGGCGGCATCCGTGCCACCCACTCCGACCGAGCAAAAATCAAAGTGGGAAACGCGTCCTTGGATGTTGTCCGCAACTTACTGTCTGAACACGGGCAGAATGTGGACTATATCGAAGGTGGCTACCTCTTTCCTGCCTATGGGACAGATATAGCCGAGGGACTCAAAAGCCTCTTGCCCCTGCAAAAGAGCTTTGGCCTCACGATTGATTGGATTCAGCCTGAAGAAGTACGTGAGCGATGCCCCGGAATACTATCCGACGGGCTCTTAGGCGGGACATTCTCTCCTGAAGACGGACATCTGTCATCCCTCAAGCTCACAGGTGCTTTTCATCGCCTGGCCTGCCAGGAGGGCGTCGAGTTTCTCTTCAACACTGAAGTAGTAGGCTTTGAGGTGGAAAGCGGCAGGGTCAGAGCGGTCGTGACCGATCAGGGCAACATCTCTTGCTCCCATGTGATCAACGCGGCGGGAAGCTATGGCAGGGAGATTTCGCTCATGATCGGAGCGGATTTACCCGTCTATCCTGACTCCCATGAGGCTGGTGTCACAGAGCCCGTCAAGCGCTTTTTCTTCCCCATGCTGGTGGATATTGCTCCCGACGAGCAATCAGACAACTATTACTTCTACCAAAATGCCGAAGAGCAAATCGTCTTTTGTATTACCCCGAGACCCAAACGGATCGGTACGGACAGGCGCTCCACATCAGAGTTTCTGCCCATGGTGATCCCCCGGATGCTCAATCTTTACCCTCGTCTGCGCAACCTGAAGGTTCGCAGAGTCTGGCGAGGTCTGTATCCCATGACGCCAGACGGAAAGCCTATTGTCGGATTTGACAAGCAAGTAGAAGGATTTTTTCACGCTATTGGCATGTGCGGCCAGGGGCTCATGTTAGGACCTGGGTTAGCCGACATGATTGCTCTGGCCATCGCAGAGGGGCAGGAAGATAGTGAAGTGTTTGCCGATCTTTCCCCCTATCGTGACTTTAGCGGCGAAGAACTACTCAAATAAAACTAGATGAGGTGATCAAGTGTCAAATGGTATTTTTAGCATGCCCAGTCCACACAACGAACCCATTCAAGGCTATGGTCCGGGAAGCCCAGAGAAAGCGAAGTTGAAGGCGGCCCTAGCAGAACTAAGCGGTAAGCAGTTGGATATTCCTGTAGTCATTAATGGCGAGGAAATCCGCACCGGCAAAATCGGCAACTGCGTGATGCCCCATAATCATAGCCATAGTCTAGGTCAATTTCACCAAGCGGGCACGAAAGAAGTAGAGGCCGCAATTGAAGGTGCACTCAAAGTCCGTAAAGAATGGGCCAGTCTACCCTGGGAAGAACGTGCAGGCATCTTTATGAAAGCTGCGGAAATCCTTGCCCATGAAAAGCGCTACCTGATGAATGCAGCCACCATGCTCGGCATGAGCAAGACTCCTATCCAGGCCGAAATCGACTCCGCCTGTGAGCTCATCGATTTCTGGCGCTTTAACATCCATTACATGGAGCAAATCTACCGTCAACAACCCGCATCCAGCCCCTTAAGCTGGAATCGTGTGGAACACCGCGGACTTGAAGGCTTTGTCTTTGCCATCACACCCTTCAACTTCGCAGCCATTGCCGGCAACCTGCCCACCGCTCCAGCCATGATGGGAAATGTCGTTGTCTGGAAACCTGCCTCCTCAGCAGTCTATCCAGCCTACCATATTCTTAAAATCCTAGAACAGGCCGGACTCCCACCTGGAGTCATCAACTTTGTACCTGGTTCTGGCAGCACGGTTGGAGATCCAGTCATGGCCCATCCTTCCTTTGCTGGAATTCACTTTACCGGCAGCACTCCGGTCTTCCAGAGCATGTGGAAAACCATTGGTGACAATATCCAAAACTACCACTCCTACCCACGCATTGTCGGGGAAACCGGTGGTAAGGACTTCATTTTTGCCCATGCAAGCGCCGACACCCAGGCCCTAAGCGTAGCCTTAGTACGTGGCTCCTTTGAATTCCAAGGTCAAAAATGTTCTGCAGCGTCCCGAGCCTATATTCCCAGAAGCATTTGGCCCACTGTGAAGGAGCAAATTGTGGAAATGACCAAGAAGCTCTCCGTAGGCGATGTCTCTGATTTCACCAATTTCATGGGTGCCGTTATTGATCGAAAGGCCTTTGACAGCATTAAGTCCTATATTGATTACGCCAAGAGTTCCAATGAAGCGACGATTCTAGTTGGCGGCGACTGCGACGACAGTGTGGGCTATTTCATTCAACCTACCATTGTGGAAACCACCAATCCCAAGTTCAAGCTGATGGAAGAAGAGATCTTCGGTCCGGTTCTCACCATCTATGTCTACGCAGACGAGGATTTAGACGAAGCTCTCGAACTTTGTAACACAACATCTCCCTATGGCCTCACCGGTTCTATCTTTGCTAGAGACCGCAGGGATATCGTGTTTTTGGCCAACGCTCTCAGCGAAGCAGCCGGCAACTTCTACGTGAACGACAAACCAACCGGTGCCGTAGTAGGTCAACAACCCTTTGGTGGAGCTAGAGCCTCCGGTACCAATGACAAAGCAGGAAGCCTGATCAACCTACAAAGATGGGTCTCGCAGCGTACGATCAAGGAGAACCTACTGCCTCCTTATGACTATCGCTATCCCCATTTAGACGAGAAGTAAGCATAAACCGACTGTCTGATCAAAAAAGCGTTAGAACTCACTTGCTGAGTGCTAACGCTTTTTTTCGTCCTATTGATATGCTATGGGGGCACACAGAGCCTTGAGGTTTTCATCCGGTGTAGCCGGGGGAATCTCGCAACCAGCTCCAAGCATGAATGGGTTTCCTGCCACCTCGTAGAGCCTACGAATCTGCTCTCTGATGGCCTCAGGGTTCCCCCCTTGAATATCTTCCACAGGATTGGGGTTGGCCACTAACACCACCTTATCGGTCATCACCGAACGAGCGTAGGCAAGATCAACGGGCCAATCAAGGTCTAAGATGTCGACTCCCAAGTTTTTCATCTGGGGAAGGTGCTGGGTAATATCACCGCAGATGTGTAGGCGTACGTATCCCCCAGCTTCTTGGATTCCCCGCACGAGCCTTAATTGATGGGGGAAAACAAGTTCCTGATATGACTTTGGCGAAATCTGACTGACAATGGCATCACCAACACCGATGGTATCAGCACCGGCCTTGAGCTGCGCTTTGGCGAATTCTAAGGCGGTATCGATGCACCGACCCATGAGTTCGTGACAAAATGCGGGATCATCCATGGTGTCGAAGAGGAAATTCATCACACCTCGCAGATTTGCTGCTTCAGCCGCTGGTCCTTCCACCCAGCCTAGAACGGAATACTGTCCCTGGTACAAAGACGCCATGGTCTCAACCGCAGCCAGTCGGTCTTGCATGCGCGGACTTTGATGCGGGTCAGGCCGTTCGAGTTGGCTCAGGTCTTTGTTATCGCCTATGGGACTTTTAATGAGACGCGGAACCCCGACCGCGATAAATTCTACTTCACCACCGAAACCAGTGACTTCTCGATACGGATCCGAGATGGCACTGAGCTGATCAAAACCGAAATCCTCCACGCAGCGCTCATTCGCCTTGACAAGGACCCTATAGTCAGAGGCAAACTCACCATAGGTGGCTCCGACATGCTTTGCGGCAAAGGCCATCAGTAAGGGAAGCCTCGGCAAGTAATCACAGGGCAAGTGATTGATGACCGCCATATACCTCTCGTAACTATTCATTGGTACATCCCCTTTCCGAAAACGCAATCCAGGCAGAGCCTTGTTTGGAACTGGCCACGCATCTGTGGACAAAACGTACGCCCCTAACTCCATCTGCAGCATCTGGGAAATCCAAATCCGCTGCGCTGGGCTCGACGCCCTGCTTCAGCTTGAGAAGAGCTGACGTAAACTTCAGGTAGAGATTGGCAAAGGTCTCATAGTAACCTTCGGGGTGACCGGCAGGAATCCGCGACATGGCTGCTGCTTCAGGATAGAGGTAGTCATTGCCTCGGGATAGCCTCTGGGACGGTTGACCTAGTTTGATCACCTCGAGGTAATTTGCATCCTCCTGACGCCATTCTAACGTGCCCTGCGTGCCAAAAACACGAATGACGAAACCATTATCATAACCAACGGCCACTTGCGAACACCAATAACTCCCTACAGCGCCGTTCGTGTACCTTAGCATGATCAGCGCATTCGTATCGAGGGGGCGCTTGTCTCCACCGAAATGATCGAGCCGGGCAGAGAGCTCAGCGATCTCCAAACCTGTGATATACGAGACAGTATGCTCAATATGGCTGCCAATATCGCCAACACAGTTGGATATCCCAGCTTGCTGTGGATCGGTACGCCAACCTGCTTGTTTGTTTCCCTGATCCTCCACGTCTGTAGCTAACCATCCCTGGGAGTACTCTGCCATCACAACCTGAATGTCTCCGATTTCACCGTTCTTGATCATAAGCTGTGCTTGCTTGAGAGCTACACACTGCGAGTAGGTGTATGTCACACAAAAAAGGAGACCCTTTTCTTTGGCGAGCCCTGCCAGCTCCTCCGCTTCTACCACTGTAAAGGTGAGAGGCTTCTCGCACACAACATGTATACCCTGGAGCAAGAAGGCCTTGGCAGCTTCGTAGTGGGCGAAATTTGGCGTTACAATCACAACAAATTCGATGGCATCTTCCCGAGTAGACTCTTTTTCAGCCATTTCCTGAAAGTCCTGGTAGAGTCGCTCTCGATCGAGTCCAAGTTGTTCGCCGGTGCGCAAAGTTCGCTCAAAACTTGGCGAGAAACAACCCGCCACCAACTGGGCCTGACCATCAAAGAGTGCTCCTTTTCTGTGTACATCACCGATCAGTGAGCCGGAGGCTCCTCCCACCATGCCAAAGCGCAGAACGCCACCAGGCTTGTTATTCTCTTTACCCTCAATCATACCACTACCTCCAAACCTTGGTTTACAGCAGGGGGCGAGTCCCGAAAATACGCATCTGTTCACGCACAATCTCCCGGATCCTCGCCTCCGCAGCATGGGTTAAGTCAGGATAACCGACTGGCGTTCCTTTGTTAAGGAGCGTGCGAATTGTGCTCGCAGCCTCCAAGGATGCCTCAGTGAAAAAGTTGATCTTACTGATCCCAGAGGAGACCGCCTGCCGAAAATCTAGATCGCTCAGGCCCGAACCCCCATGCAGTACAAGTGGTACCCCAACGAGGGATCGAATCTCCTCTAACCGCTTCAAGTCTAAGGCCGGTTTCCCCTTATAGGGGCCGTGCACGGTCCCGATAGCCACAGCGAGGGCATCGACTCCCGTCTCTGCTACGAAACTCGCCGCCTGCCCGGGATCGGTGTACACCTCTGGATCCGCCGAGGTCCCTTGCTCTAGATTCCCTTCTCCCCCTCCAACCATACCAAGCTCCGCCTCTACACTGGCCCCGTAGCCACTGGCGCAAACTACGACACTGGCTGTAAGCCCCACGTTGTCGCGGTAAGGAAGGTTCGACGCATCAATCATGACGGACGAAAAACCTAAATCGAGGCCTCGCTGAACAGACTCTAGGCTCAAACCATGATCGAGGTGAAGCGCAACGGGCGTCTGCATTCCATCGATGCGTTTTTGCAGATACTGCACAAAATGGGGCAGGTTGAGATAGCGAAAATGCACTTCGGCCACGCTCAAGATTACGGGTAATCCACTCTCCTCGCTGACAGTCAAAATTGCCTCAGCCATGCTATGGTTAGCGGCATTAAATGAGCCCACCGCATACCGATCGGTTCTGGTATTGCGCAATATGTCCTTCAATGTAACGAGTGCCATCTTGTTATCTCCTTTACCTAAACTCGATCCATTGGACCGAAGAAAACTCCACTCTCATCTTTTTGCCAATCTCCCTGCAGAACCCTGGGCGTGATGCGATCCCAGCCGCTCTGAATGCGCTGCTCCACGATGGCAAGTTCAGGTATGCCAGCCACCGACGAAACTGCCTCCACGCAGGATGCGCCCACACCATTCGCTAGGGTCAAAACTTGCTCTGGCGCCCAACCTAAAGCGACAGCTGCCAAGAAACCTGCGATGGATGTATCGCCGGCCCCCGTTGTCCCTTGCACTTGGACCCTAAAGATTGGTGCTAAGAGTTGACGATTGCGCCACTCCTCACCAAGATTGGCGCCCAATTTGGCGCTGGTACGCAGGTAGAAGCCTTCCTCGCCCAGTTTGATCCCAACGACGTTCGCCCCCCAGTGCAACAGGCGACTCGCCAAGTCGTCCAGGTATCTTGTGTCCAAGGACAACAAATCACGTTGCATCCCATCATAGGCCGGTCTATCCATCATAAAGAGTAGCTCATCAAAGCTCGGTAAGAAGAGGTCTACATGGGGCATAATCCTCTGCAAAATAGCCTGCCAGTCAAGTTGACCCTGCTCAGAATTGGGATCTGGCAAGGCCATGTCGAGGCTTGTGATCAGCCCCCTTGCCTTGGCTTGTCGCAACAGACTCTCAAGACGAGTCCCCTGCTCCAGATACATTTGGCGCATCAGAGGAGGATAACCAAAATGGAAAATGCCTGACGGAATCAGCGAAAAATCTATATCCTGCTCGCTAAAACTATCATTTGTACCTGGATAGTGGAGGAAGATGCGATCTGTATCAGGGGGACTCAGTACAACCGTATACGAACTGGTTTCTCCCGGGCTTAAGGCTATGAAATCTGGATTGATCCCTTCTCGGCGTAGAATGCTGCGGGTGATCTCGCCCACAGGGTCATCGCCCGTCCGCGCAATCAGTCTGGGTTCAAGGCCCAGCCGTTTCAGGGCGATCCCCGTGTTAGCCACGGCACCCCCTGTAGAAAACGTCACCCCATCCATTTGGACCATCTTCCCCGGCTCCAGTGCGGCCAGACTTCCAGTCTGCCAGTTAGGAATAATATCAAGGCAGAGATGACCTGCCACAGTGATTTGCATGTCCAGCCCTCCATAATTACTACAATTAAGGGGGTGACTGTAAAAGCACCCCCTCAGCTTGGAAAATTCGAATGTCTTACGAAAATGCAGCTAAACGATGAAACGATCCTTTTAAAGCTGGGTACAAATCCTTGTAAATTCCATGGAGCTCTTGGTAGATTTCACGCCACTCAAGATTGGGTTCTACCACCCGGTCTATGGAAATGATGGAATCAGAAGCTTCCTCTACGTTTTTGTAGATGCCCGCTCCCACACCGGCTAAGATAGCTGCACCTAAGCCAGGGCCTTCATCAACATTGATCTCCTCCAGAACCAGGCCAGTGGCGCTGGCGATGATCTCCTTCCACAGAGGCGACTTGGCGCCTCCGCCTAGGGCTCTGATTGCTGTACCCTGCCAGCCCGCCGAACGGAGGAGTTCTAGCGAATCACAAAGACCGAAGGCAACGCCCTCCAAGACAGATCGAACCAATTCCCCACGACCATGGGTGGCGCTGAGTCCGACAAAGGTTCCCCTGGCGTTGGCATCTCCATGGGGAGTCCGTTCTCCGGTCAAATAAGGCAAGTAGATCAAACCTTGACTGCCTGGTGGAACGCTTGCAGCTCGCTTGGTTAGAGCATCGTAGGATTCAGCTTCTAGTCCAAGTTGCTTGCGGATCCAATTCAGGGATAACCCAGCAGAAAGCATGACTCCCATCATATAAAACTGCCCTGGTATGCAGCTATTGAACATGTGCACCGTACCACGGGTGACCAGCCTTGGTTCGGCCAAATGGGCTAGAAGCACTCCACTTGTTCCTAGACTAACCATACCCCGCCCTGGCTTCACAACGCCAGAACCAACGGCGCCGCAAGCGTTGTCTGCACCGCCGCCCACAACGGGCGTCCCAGTTTTCAGCCCTGTAAGATCGGCCACATCGGGCCTGATCGTGCCTGCGATTTGCCCAGACTGGACAATCGGCGGCAGGATTTCACTGGACAAGTCTAGAGCCTCCAAGACAGGCTTCGACCAGACTTGCTCACGCACGTTCATCATCAGCATTCCAGCCGCGTCCGATACTTCCATCTGCAGACTACCAGTCAAACGATAACGCACATAGTCCTTGGGTAGCACCAAGTAGCGAACCTGGTCGAAGTTGTGTGGCTCGTGATTCCTGAGCCAAAGTAATTTTGGTAACGTAAACCCTTCTAAGACCGGATTGCACACTTCTTCTAGGAGCACCCGGGGGTCTACAGCTTGCTCAATCTGACGGCATTCAGCGCTTGTGCGCACATCATTCCAGAGTATGGCTGGCCTGATCACCTCAAGCTGATCGTTTAAGAAGACCGAACTGTGCATCTGGCCGGACAGGCCGATTCCGAGAATCGCCTCTCCCTTCAGATTGAACTTCGTCATCACACCTCTGATAGCTGTGATGGTTGCTTGCCACATATCCTCGGGGTTTTGCTCAGACCAACCAGGACGTGGCGTAAAAAACGGATACTCCGTCGTAACACTTCCGGCGACATCACCATTCGTCCTCAGAAGCAACGCCTTTACCGCCGAGGTGCCAATATCAAGTCCTAAGAGATAACTCATATGCGTCCCTTCCTAGGCTTCCAGAATGTAGCGATTAAGAACGGCCTCTAAGTACTCTTGCCTTCCGGAGCTGTGGACTATCTGATCATGATCCAAGGCATAGGCGCTCAACTCTTCAAATCCCACTTGTCCGCGGGCGATCTGCTCGCCCATACCAGATCGATAGCTCTGATAGCGATCTGCTACAAAGTCCTCAAATACTCCTTGGGTGAGCAAACGGTCTGCCACAAGTAGACCATGGGCAAAGGCGTCCATTCCTGCAATATGTGCATAGAACAAATCAATGGGTTCAAAAGAGCCGCGGCGTACTTTGGAGTCAAAGTTCAAGCCACCGGGTGCCAAACCACCGTTCAGCAGAATTTCGTACATAGCTAACGATGTTGTGTATACATTGGTGGGGAACTGGTCTGTATCCCAGCCCAAGAGCTCATCGCCTTGGTTAGCATCAACGCTGCCCAAAATTCCGTTCACTCGAGCCAGACGTAGCTCGTGCTGGAAGGTATGCCCCGCTAGGGTAGCATGATTAGCCTCAATATTGACCTTGAAATCTTTCTCCAGACCGTAGGTGCGCAGAAAACCTAGGACGGTGCCAACATCATAGTCGTATTGGTGCTTCGTAGGCTCTTTGGGTTTGGGCTCAATGAGAAACTGGCCAGTAAAACCGATTTTTCGAGCATAGTCAAGAGACATATGCAGAAAACGGGCCAAGTTATCAAGCTCCAGTTTTAGATCGGTGTTGAGTAGCGTCTCATAGCCTTCTCGGCCACCCCAGAAGACATAGTTCTCGCCGCCTAACTCCTTCGTGATCTCCAAACTTTTCTTCACCCTGGCTGCCGAGTAAGCGAAGACATCGGCACTGGGAGAGGTAGCAGCACCATGCATAAACCTAGGATGCGAAAAGAGATTGGTGGTGCCCCACAGCAGTTTCTTGCCAGTCTTGGCCATCAGTTCTTTGGTCAAAGCAGCAATTCCGTCGAGGTTTTTAAAGGTTTCTTGCAGATTTGCACCCTCTGGGGCAATGTCTACATCGTGAAAGCAGAAAAAGGGAATCTGCATTTTCTCCATAAACTCAAAGGCTGCGTACACCCTAGCTTTGGCGATCTCCATGGGGTCGGTTAACGAATCCCAAGGCCTGATGGCAGAGGCGGAACCAAACATGTCAACCCCCGCGGCCACGAATGTATGCCAATAGGCGACCGAAAAACGCAGATGTTCTTCCATCGTCTTCTCGCCCACTACTTGTTTTGGATCGTAGTAGCGAAAAGCGAGTGGATTGTCGGTCTTTCTGCCTTCAAAGGCGACTTTGTCTACCTCTGGAAAATATACAGTCATTACTAAAACCTCCTTATATCAGTTGTTTGACTATGACTCTACAGATGCCTGCCCGTTCAAATCCTTTTTCCCAAAACGAGGAATATTGAAGGGCAACTTGTTCTTACTGACAGCATCAACGGCTACCGCAGCGAGGAGAACGAGCCCTTTTACTACCTGCTGCACGTTTGAGCTGATACCCATAATGGACATTCCGTTATTAAGAACGCCCATAAATAATGCTCCTATCAGGGTACCTCCAACGGTTCCTACACCACCGTAGGCACTAGCGCCTCCGAGGAAACAAGAACCAATGGCATCCATCTCAAAGGATTGGCCCGCTTGGGGCGAAGCCGAATTTAGTCGGGCTGCAAAGACAATTCCAGCCACCGCTGCGAGAAAAGCCATATTCATATAGGCCAAGAATAGCAAGCGTTTCGTCTTCACGCCAGAGAGCCTGGCTGCTTTTTCATTGCCCCCGAGTGCATAAAGATGCCTGCCCATCACGGTATGGCTCGTGAAGTAACTGTAGGCCAATAAAACGATCCCCACCACAATCAGCACCATAGGAATACCGCGATACGAGGCCAAGATGTGGAAGAGCCAGACTACAGCAGGCGAAATAAGAGCCATCTTGAGGATCAGTGCCCACATGCTCTCCACCACATAACCCTTTTTCTTACGTCCAAGATAACCCATGACCTGCGTAACACAGAAAATGATCGCAATAAGGATACCCACTAGGAGCGATGTGGTATTTCGCACCCCAAAAAGCTCGAGACCTGCAAATACGTCAGGCACAAAGCCCGTTGAATAACCGAGAAAAGCTGGTGGGAAAGGTGCTAGCGTCATGCCATTTAACACAATCAAAGTCAGGCCACGAAAGACCAACATGCCAGAAAGTGTCACGATAAAGGCTGGGATTCGCATATAGGCTATCCAAAAACCCTGCCAAGCACCAATCAAAATGCCGATACCGAGGCAGAGTACGATCGAAAGGTGTGGATTCCATCCCCAAGTAATAATAAAGGTTCCCGCGCAGGCACCGATTAGAGCTACCACGGATCCCACCGACAAGTCGATGTTGCCACCTGTCAAAATGCAAAGCAGCATACCAACGGCTAGAATCACTACGTAGGCATTTTGAAAAATCAGGTTTGATACATTCATGGGCTTGAGCAAGACACCCTTGGTCAACGCTTGAAAGGCAATGACAAGTGCCACTAACGCTATGAGCATCATGTATTGCTTCAAGTTGTTTCGAAATGTCGTTCGCATACTATTCATGCCCCGATCTCTCCTTTACTGTCCTGCATGATGCAATTCATAATTATCTCCTGTGTTGCCTCATGGGCCGAAAACTCGCCTACAATTCTCCCTTGATTCATCACATAAATACGATCGCACATGCCAAGAATCTCTGTGAGCTCCGAGGAAATGAAGAGGGCGGATTTGCCTGCTTCCACAAGCTCATTAATGATCTGGTAGATCTCGTATTTGGCACCGACATCAACACCACGGGTCGGTTCATCGAGAATCAATATATCAGGTTGGGAAAAGATCCACTTGCCCAACAGTACCTTTTGTTGATTGCCACCGGATAGGTTCTCCACAAGTTGTTCCACAGTAGGGGTCTTAATATCGAGGGATTCTCGGTAGTGGTCTGCCGTCTTTCTTTCAAGATCCTTGTCGATTCGCGCCTTGCGTGACACAAAATCCATCCGCGGTAAAGTAATGTTATGCATAATACTGTTACTCAAGATCAGACCACTTCCTTTGCGGTCCTCGGTGACGTAGGCCAAGTTCGCTTGAATGGCATCTGGCACAGAGTTCAGTTCAAGGGACACGCCGTCTTTAAGGACTGTGCCGGACGCTTTGGTACCATAGGCCTGCCCGAAAATGGACAAGGCTAATTCGCTCCGACCAGCACCGATTAGCCCATAGATCCCTACGACCTCGCCTTTGTGTAGTTTCAAGGACACATTGTCCACAACTTTTCGCTCGGTAAACAGCTCGTGGTAGACGGTAAAATCCTTAACCTCCAGGGCGATCTCCTCTTGAATGATCCTTGATCGAGTTGGATAACGTTCCGTCATCTCTCGGCCCACCATGCCTTTAACAATGCGTGCCTCCGGGATATCACCGGACTGGTTATCCAGGGTCTCCACGGTCGAACCGTCCCGCAAAATCGTAATCCGATCAGCGCAATAGGAGATCTCGTTTAATTTATGAGAGATAATAATGGAAGTAACACCTTGCTCCTTCTGGAGGCGGAGCAATAGATCCAACACGTGTCTAGAGTCATTCTCATTGAGGCTTGATGTTGGTTCATCCAAAATCAAGAGGCGGACATTCTTCGCTAGGGCCTTGGCGATCTCAATCAACTGCTGTTTGCCTACGCTGATGTCTTTAAGGAGCGTATGAGGGTCTTCCTGCAGACCGACAACACGCATATATTCTTCCGCTTTTTGGAATGTCTTGTGCCAGTCGATACGTCCTCTCTTCTGCTGCTCATTGCCGAGAAACATGTTTTCGCCAATGGACAAATAAGGGACTAAGGCTAATTCTTGGTGAATAATAACTATGCCTAGACGCTCCGAGTCCTTAATTCCTTGGTGACGGCATAGCTGGCCAGCAAAGGAAACATCCCCAGAATAGGAACCGTAAGGATGGACACCACTTAAGACATTCATCAACGTCGTCTTGCCTGCGCCATTCTCCCCCACCAACGCATGGATTTCCCCTTCGTTGACAGTAATGTTGACATTGTCCAAGGCCTTAACACCGGGGAACTCTTTCGTGATGGAACGCATCTCTAGTAATCTCTTCGCCACACGTCTCATCCTCCTACTTCCAAAGGGCGGATGGGTAGATACCCATCCGCCTGCTCAAAATCTTCGTTCTAGAGGCCCAATTGCCCAGCAGTGTAGTAACCGCTTTCGACGAGTAGTTCATAGTAATTGTTGATGTCGGCAAATACTGGTGCGCTGAGGTACGTTGGGACCACTTTCACGCCATTGTCATAGGTTTCTGTGTCATTGATTGTTGGTTCTTCGCCTTTGATGATGGCTTGGACCATACCAACAACGTTGCTTGCTAACGTACGGGTATCCTTGAAGATGGACATAGATTGAAGACCAGCCAAGATATTCTTCGTATTAGCGATGTCACAGTCTTGACCTGTAATGACTGGGAAGTCTTCAAATCCAGCATTCACTAGGGAATTGGTCACACCAAGAGCTGTGGAGTCGTTGGAACAAAGAACAGCGCTAAGTTTTTGGCCATCAGAGTAATGGGCTGCAATGAGGTTATCCATACGAGCCTGGGCTCTTTCGGAGGACCATGCCATGGTTGCAATGGCTTCAAAAGAAGTCTGGCCAGAAGGAACAACAACAATACCGCTCTCAATGTAAGGAGCAATTGCATCATAGGCGCCTTGATAGAAGTAGCGGGCATTGTTATCATCGGCGGATCCGCCAACGATTTCGATGTTCACTGGGTCTTTGCGTGTAGCTAGCTCAAGCTTCTCTACGAGGTATTCACCTTGAATGGTTCCAACCATGTAGTTGTCAAAGGTTGCGTAGTAGGAAACTGCATCGGTTGCCATGATCAAACGGTCATAGGCAATTACAGGGATATTTTCGTCTTTGGCCACTGCCAAGACGGTACCTAAGGAAGCGCCGTCGATGGAAGCGATCACGAGGACTTCGGCACCGTTGAGAATCATGTTCTCAACCTGGGATACCTGAAGTGCTACGTCGTTGTTCGCATACTGTAGGTCTACATCATAGCCAGCTGCTTCAAGCTGAGCCTTCATGTTAGTGCCGTCTTGATTCCAGCGTTGGAGACTTTGGGTCGGCATAGCTACGCCAACTCTTACAGCGGCAGAAGCCACCCCGGGAAATACCATTACAGCAACTAACAAAACAACCAATAGAATTCTCTTCATGTTTTCGTTAACCCCTTCCAAATATCTGTAGTCCGTTCAAACAACACTACACCACTCGACAACCGAACTTGGTTTTGCCTACCCCCTCCCCTCAATTCGCTGTGGCAGACTCTGCATTCAATCTGCCGTCAGGCTGCTCTAGCAAGGTATCCAACAGTAAAGCTATACAACCCATCAATGCAACCTCGTCTCCAAGCTGAGTAGGAGCAAGGCGCACGATTTGCCATGGAATTTGCAGACTACGTTCTCTTACTACTCGTGTTACTTCATCCAAGAGGAGCTGCGATGCGGCAATGCGCCCTCCGACGATCACCAGATCGGGATTCACTCCATTCACGATATTGGCGATACCTACACCTAGATACCAGGCACTTTCCCGGAGAACCTCCATCGCCACTCTGTCTCCCTGGCTTGCGGCCCAAACGATATCTTCCACTGTCACCTTACGGTTCTCCGTGGTGGATTGCAGGAGCAGTGAATCTTGCCCGGTGCTTAAGGCTCGAGAGGCCCGGTCTATGATAGCCTCCTCGTCAGCATATACTTCCCAGCATCCCCGACTACCGCATGAACACTTTGGCCCATGGGGGTCAATTGACATATGCCCCAGTTCACCAGCACTGCCGCTAACGCCAAGGTTGAGGCTTCGCTCATTCATGATTCCACAGCCCAATCCACCTTTGACGGAAACATAGACTAGCACCCCAGCATCTCTGCCTCGCCCAAACCATTTCTCTGCCATGGCTGCTAGCATAGCCTCATTGGAGACTAAGACTGGGAGATGTAGGTGGCCCTGGAGATCATCTGCTAAGTGAGCGTCTCGCCACCTGAGATTTGGTGCAAAGGTCACCACCCTACGGGTCAAGTCAACCTGACCGGGTACTGCCACGCCAACTCCTAAGACAGCATCTCTTCGAATTCTTTGTTGCGCCAAGACATCATCGATGGTGCGCCGGCAGAGATCCAACACGAAGTCGTAATCATAGGTCTTAAACTCCTCGCGGCGCTTGACGAGAACCTCGCCCACCAGGGTAGTGACTGCCACTACAATCCATCCCACATCAATCTCAACGGCGACTAGATAGAATCTCAGGGGGTTGACCTCGAGCTTCACAGGTGGTCGTCCCCGTGATGTGTTGTCGGATCCGACTTCGCGCACAAATTGCCTTTCCAAAAGTTCTCTCACGGTCTCTGACACCGTCGCTCGACTCAATCCAGTGATCCCTGCCAGTTCAGAACGGGATATGCTTCCCTGTTCGCGAATTGCGCAGAATGTCTTCACACAATTGACCCGCCTGAGATATGCGCTGTCAAACTTCCTTGTAGTCGTCACGACACAATCTCCCATCCTCTGATCCCACACCAGCCATTTGCTATAATCTCTAGTGCTACGGGTATTATTTCGAGTATCAAATTAAATATTTGACAAACTCCGCGTCTTTCCTGCCTAGTTTCGACTTTTATTTAATCCCAGTCAAGTAGATGTAAAGAATAGGGTTTTCAGGGAGGTTTATGCATACGATTGAGACGAGTTCGATCCTTGTGCTTGAACAAGGACCACAGTTTTCTTCACCCCTCGGATTAAATGCAAAGCCCCCGCTGCACAAGCGGCGAGGGCAGAGGTCTAACGATAGGCCTTTTCCATGATCTCTATGGTCTCTTCTAGGGATAGTTGGTACCGATCCATGGCAAAGAGTCCACCCATCGTCTCCCGGGCGTTTTGGGCGAGTTTCGGTATATCGTCAGCCTTAATGCCCCAATCGGACATTTTCAGATCGGCCACACCGCATTTTTTCTTCAGCTCCCGCAAGGCAGGTAGGAAAGATTCAGGGCTGTCTCCAGCACCCATGGCCTTGGCCAAGCCCGCGAAACGCTGGGGTATCTTGGTACTGAAGAAAGTGAAGTAAGCATCGGATAGCAGAATCAAGCCCGCTCCATGGGGCAAGTCAGGATAAAAGGCACTCAGTGCATGTTCCATGGAATGTTCGGATGTACAGCTTGACTCCGTCTGGACAAAGCCAGCATAGGTATTGGCCAAAGCTACCTTTGTCCGCGCCTCGAGATTGTCCCCGTGTGCGACGCACTCTGGCAGGTATTGGTTCACAAGCTCGATGGAGCGCAAGGCATACATGTCGCTAATCGAGGTAGCCACGTTGGCAATATACCCTTCCAAGGAATGAAATAATGCATCGAAGCCTTGATAGGCTGTGAGCGTAGGCGGAACCGACAGCATGAGCTCGGGGTCTACAACCGATAAGGTGGGAAACGTGCTCTGATTGCCAAACCCGATTTTCTCGTTGGTTTCTTCATTGGTAATCACGGTCCACGGATCCGCCTCTGTACCGGTGCCAGCCGTCGTAGTAATTGCTACGACTGGCAAAAGGCCATTTGGAATCGGTTGTCCCTTGCCTGTTCCACCACCAACATAATCCCAGTAATCACCAGGGTTCTTCGCCATAATGGCAATACTCTTGGCCGAGTCAATACTGCTCCCACCCCCAAGACCAATGACAAAATCGCAGTTCTCTTCTTTGCAGAGAGCTGCCCCTTCCATCACATGGGACTTGACCGGATTCGGCAGAATCTTGTCGAACACTGCGGAGGCGATCCCCTTCTCACGGAGAATCTCCTGCAAGCGCCCTAGGTAACCGTGCTTACGCATGGAGTTGCCAGACGAAATGACAATAAGAGCTTTCGTGCCCGGAAGCTCTTCGTGAGCCAATTCGGCTAGTTTTCCGGCGCCAAAGAGGATTTTCGTGGGCATGTAATAGTTGAAGTTCATTCGATCCCCGCCCTTCTTTGTTGGTTACATCTTCATTATAAAGATGCCTTAGTAATGAATCCATTTAATATGTTTCTATTTCTTTTAATATTTTTCCTGACGACTGTCTAGACTTGGCCTGGTTGATCATCCCCCCCTATACTCTGTCGGCGTACAGCCAGCAATTCGCTTAAACCACGAACTAAAATAGTAGGCGTCTGTAAATCCTAGGTAGTCTGCTATTTCGTAAACACGGTTATCTGTGCCCTTCAAGAGCTCTTTAGCCTTTTGCAGCTTGAGGCCCGTCACATAATCGGAGAAATTCTCCCCAGCGTAGGCATGAAAGAGTTTGCTTAGTTGGGAAGGACTCATGTTGACCTTGGCTGCCATGGTGTTCAGGGTAACTCCGCTGCGGTAATGCCCCTCCACATAGGCTTTCACATTTTGCACCAGCTGCTCCATGCTGCCCTCTTGCCCGGATTCGATCAGCTCGTTGATGTCTAAGAGAAAGTCCTCCACCCATTGCTGCAAGTCAGAGAGCTTGGTCTGCGTCTTGGCAGGCAAATGCTTGTTCATCAGACTCATACCTTGCTCTAGATCAAATCCGAGGGTTTTTAAGGTACTCAGGGTAGAAATTACAATATCATTGAGCAGGATAAACAGGCGGTCCGGATCCTGACGAGAAAGGTCCATGGATGCATGAAAGAGACGAATCTCGTCTTGGAGTTCCTGCACGGTGCCTGACTTCAGAATATCCGCGAAACGATGATGAATCGGAACCAAGGGCTCGCTCGAAAAGGCATGTGGGTTGGCCAACCAGCCAAATACACTGTTGAAGCGGTCTTCGAGGCTTTGCCTAGCCAGCTCCTCCTGGCTTTTGGCATGTTCGCGCCGCTTTTGCTCCGCGTCTAGTTTTTCTCTGGTCCTTTCTACCACCTCTAGCAGGCGTTCTGTTCGAAAAGGCTTGAGCAAGTAGTCTTCGACCCCTAAGCGAATGGAAGCCTGGGCCAGTTCGAATTCAGCGTGACCAGAAATGACAATGATCTTCAAATCCTCGTTTATGGCTTTGGCTTCACCCGTTAACTCCAATCCGTCCATACCGGGCATGCGAATATCGGTGACCAGAATATCGATGGGCTGGGTGCGAATGATCTCCAGGGCTTCTTCACCGTCAGAGGCTACATAGACGGTGTAGCCATGCCCTTCCCAATCCACATTCTTTGTCACTTTTTCCCTCAAATATTTTTCATCTTCGGCGATCAGCAAATTCCACATTGGGATCCTCCTTGATGGCCTTGATTCGCAAAATAGCCTTCGTGCCCTGGCCTACTTCACTCGCCAAGACAACCCCGTATTCTTCTCCAAACATGAGCTGAGCACGTTTATTTACATTGCGCAGACCAAAATACTCTTTCTCGTTTTGCAGACTACGCTCACCCCGCAAGACTTCATTGATGTCTTGCAGCTTATCAGGCTCAAGACCGGCACCATCATCCTGGATCTCAAAGACAATGTCACCATCAGCCTCCTGATAACCAGAAATACGAATTTTCCCTTGCCGATTGGCCCTAAGAATCCCATGATAAATGGCGTTTTCTACCAAGGGTTGTAACAAAAGTCGGGGGATGAATTTGTCAGCGATGTCCTTATCCATGGCTATCTCATACTCGTATTCATCTCCATGGCGCAACTGCTGAATAAACAAGTAATTCCGTACATGCTCCACTTCACTGGCAATGGGTACGATCTCCCGTCCCTTACTAAGACTCAGGCGGAAGAAGCTGCCTAAGGCTTCAATCAGGGAACTGGCCTGTTCGTTCTGGTTGCTTTCGAGTTGACCGATGATCAGATCGAGGGTGTTGTAGATAAAGTGAGGCTTGATCTGATTGTCGAGACTCTCCATTTCTAGTTTGCGCAGGAGCTTCTGTTCTCGCACATTCTCCTCCATCAACTCTTGAATACGCAGGATCATCTTGTTGAAGCTATGGCCGAGCATGGCTATTTCGTCATTGCCCTGGGGATCAATATGCACCGAAAGTTCGTGGTTGGCAGCTCGTTTGGTCAAGTTTTGCAGTTCTTTGATCGGGCGACTGAGAGCATGGGATACATAGATAGCGAGAAGTACTACTCCTACCAAGATCAAGGCAATCACAACGAAGGTGATGCGCTGGATGGGCGCCACCTGCGCACCGATTTCATCTGCATAGGCCACACTGACAACGCTCCAGCCAGTAACGGAAGAATAGCCCGTCGTCAAAAAGAAACGTTCGTTTTCGTATTCACCGAAACCATCGGCGAAACCATGGAGTACCGTCTCGCGATAGAACCCGCTGACCGTTCCAAGCTCCTCTAGACTAGGATGATAAATGATGCGACCTAGTTCGTCCGCAACAAAGACATAGCCCCTTGTACCTAAGCGGACATCGGTGATGTTCGCAAGACGATCCAAGTTGATATCGGCGGTCATAAATACGGCATTCGGGGCAGTAGGAGATGTATAGGGCTTAACCATGGTCACTACAGTCCGGTTCAGGAAGTTTCTGCGGGGTCCCAAGATGGCAATTCCCCGTTCTTGCAGATGGCTTTGGAACTCACGCCGAAATGAGGCAAAGTCCAGCGTATAAAGGCCATAGTTGCTCAAGCG
>CAZAJB010000019.1:0-1441 GCA_964485345.1 uncultured Clostridiaceae bacterium | reverse complement strand
AGGATCAACTTCGTACGGATGGTATGAATTTCGGCTTTCTTGGCCAGTCTCGACCAGAATAATTCAAAGCGTCTCACCGGACCCCTCCTATTTAACCAACCATGGCTTATGGATTTCTAAGAGCCGGTCGAGATTCGACTCATTGGCGTGTTCGAGGCCTGTCACTACGATTTCTGGCGGAACCTCTCCAAAGCGGATGTACCTCACCAGGAGCTCTAGTCCTTGCGATCCCATGCTGGTCATGTCCTGTCCGATCAAGTATTGGATCAAGCCTTCCTTCTGCAAGAGCAGCGCATCGTAAAAGAGGTCGATCCCCACCGCGATTCCACCTTCCTGGGCCCACTGGCGAAAGTTGGGCAAGGCGTCGCTGGTCACATAAAAGGGCCAACCTCCGACGAAGTAAATGACATCCACTGCAGGATTTGTCTTTAGGTAGTCTTCGAGGAGAATGATGGATTTTTCCACCGTATCTTCGTTCTCTAGGATGTCTGCGATATTGAGTGTAACCTCTTCACCGGTGGCATCCAAGAAGCCACGGATGCGCTCTTCTAGATTCAGTGCCTCTCGGTACCCTGTCATGATCATGGTGTCAAGCGTCTTGTCTGCAAGCCCCTTCGTCTTGATCACATTCACTAAGGCGTTGCCGATCTCTATACCCGCTTCGTAGTTATTGATGCCAATATAGAAAAGGCGACCGCTACCAGGGCTGTCCGCATCAAAGGTTGCGACCGGAATACCCTGTGCCATCGCCTTTTGCAGGACGCGGTGCACCTCCGCTTCGTCATTGACGCTAGCTACAATGCCGTCTACCCCGCGCCGAATCAGGTTTTCAATCATCTCTACTTGCAGATCGCTATCGAAGTCAAAGGGGGCAACCCATTCGAGGCGCACGCCCAGTTCATAGGCCTTCTTTTGCGCTGCTTCAAAGGCGTCGAGAAAAATGGGGTTACCCAAGGAGCGCGGCAAAAAGGCGATGGTTAGATCGTCTTCGTAAAAGCCATCGGCTACCACAGATCCTATTCCAATAGAAGCAAGAAGGCCCAGGACCGCGCAGAACAGGATCGCCTTCGACCAGTCTCTTAGCATCTACCCACCTCCTCGTATAGGTACAAGTTCGCCAGGAGGGCAATTATCTCCTGCGCCCTGTCATGAGAGCAAAAACCACAACTCCCAGGGGTTGTGTCTGTCTGCCAGCATGCTACGCTATTCTTCTATTACTCTAGGACACCACTCTAGGGCACCTAGATAGGCCTCACCAATCAGCGCTAGATCCAAGCCAAGCCTCTGGGCACTAGCTTCGACAGCGTCCCATTGCCCCTGCTCATAGGCTAGAATCAACCGCCAAAATTCTTGGTAAGGTCCTTTTCCGTGGATGAGCAAATCGCTAGTCTCTGGCGTTGCTTGTACTTCCTCTAGGATGCTTACTAGCGGGCGCTGCAAA
>CAZAJB010000018.1:0-34848 GCA_964485345.1 uncultured Clostridiaceae bacterium | reverse complement strand
CACCAGGCAGCATCAACGACAAAGCTTCGACTACTTGGTCCGCTTCTTCCTTGGTAGTCGCGTGACTCATGGAAGCACGAATCTGCTTGTCGGGATGTTTTGCTTGAAACCCAAGGATGAATTCTCGAACACGCTTAAGCGCCTTTGTCTTACCCCGAACCTTCTCAAGAGGCGCCACTTCACCATTGACAACGGTCAGGATCGGTTTAATGCTCAACATCGTTCCCAGCAGAGCAGAGGCCATCCCGATGCGTCCATTTTTCTTGAGAAATTCTAGAGTGTCCACGACAAAATAAACTTGGAGATCATCGATAACATGCTGCATATCAAGGAGGATTTCATCAAGATTCTTACCAGCCCGAACTCCCTCTGCAGCCCTGACGGCCACTAGTCCAAGGCCCATGGAAGCAGACTTGCTATCCACGACTTTGACCTGAATACTTGCGTCCAGCATCGTGCTAGCCAAAACCGCTGACTGGTACGTTCCACTCATCTTGCTGGAAATGTGCACCGAGATGATGGTGTCACCCGGTTCGGCGATCTTCTCGTACATCGCCACAAAGTCAGCTGGTGATGGTTGACATGTGCTAGGAATCTCACTCTCGGTTTGGAGCCGCCGATAGAACTCAGCGGTAGATATCTCCTCACCGTCTCGGAAAATCTCAGAACCGAACTGCACCGTTAGGGGCACAATATGAATTGCCCAGTCCTCCCTGACTTTCAAGGAGAGATCGCTGCCACTATCGGTAACCACATGGATTCTTCCCATTATAGACCCTCCTCTCATTCTACAGAAACAATATAGTAATAGAGCGGTTGCCCGCCAGAGTAGACCTCCACTTCACAATCGGGATAACCCTCCTGCAGAGTGCTTGCCAACTCTTTGGCATCTTCAGCGTTTTGATCAGCTCCATAGTAAATGCTAATCACCGAGGAGTCTTGATCCACCATGGTACGCACAAGATCTGTCGCTACTGCGTCAGGATTCGCTCCCACGATAGCGATCTTGCCTTCTGCTAGGCCGATGATGTCCCTTTCTTCGATTTGCAGATCACCCGCTACCGTCGAGCGTACCGCATAGGTTACCTCGCCGGTCTTTACTTCACCAAGACTATCTTCCATGGCAGTTACGTTTTCTTCTAGAGAGCCGTCATGTAGAAAGTACATGAGAGCACTAATACCCTGCGGTGCCGAACGGGTGGATACAACGCCAATCTCTTTGTCCACTAGCTCCTTCACCTGTTGTGCGGAGAAAATCACGTTCTTATTATTAGGAAGAATAATGACCGAATCTGCATTAATGCTATTAACAGCTTCGACTAAATCTGCGGTACTTGGGTTCATGGTCTGACCACCTGTCACCACATGATCAACGCCGAGGCTACGGAAAATTTCCGCCAAGCCTTCCCCGGCTACCACCGCCACAACGCCCACCGACTTTGGCTCGCCGTTCGTGCTTGCTGTTTGCGGAAAACCTACGACATTGTCTACGGCATAATCTAAGCGATGATGATCGTTATGACTGGCAAACTCCTGGTTTTGCAGCATCATATTATCAATGGCGATCTCTGTGAGGTTACCAAGCTCCCCGCAAAACTGTAAGACTTGGCCGGGATGGTCTGTGTGAATGTGCACCTTCGTCACACTTTCGTCGCCGACCACGATCATAGAATCCCCTTTAGAATCGAACTCTTGCCGGATCAGATCTGGATCAATACCCTCGCCTAGAATAATGAACTCGGTACAGTATTTATTAACCAGTACTTCTTCTCCTAGGCGCGCCAAATCCGCCGTGTCCACCTGGGGTGTCTGCTGTTCGGCCAGGATCTCTTCCATTTCCTCTGGAGAGGTGGTCAACCCGGCCCAGAATCCCTCGAAAATGCAAACCAAGCCTTGGCCACCAGCATCGACTACACCGGCCTCTTTAAGAACCGGAAGAATATTGGGTGTGTCAGCTAACGACTCCTGGGCACCGAGCAAAGCCGCCTTGATCACCCCTGCGGCATCGGCGCCTTCTTCAGCAGCCTCGTTCGCCGCCTCAGCTGCCAGGCGAGTCACTGTGAGCATCGTACCTTCTACTGGCTTCATAACCGCCCGATAGGTGGTCTTAGAGGCCTCCATAAACGCCCGAGCTATATCTTCGCCCGTAGCATCGCCCTTAACCTTTGACAGTCCCTCGGAGAAGCCCCGGAAAAACTGTGACAAAATAACGCCACTGTTTCCACGGGCACCCATGAGAGAACCCCGGGCCAGTAGTGTTGTTAGGCGCCCAATTTCACCATTCTCTGCCCTCTCTAATTCTTTCACAGCGGCATTGAGAGTCAAAGACATGTTCGTCCCGGTATCACCATCAGGAACAGGAAATACATTCAGAGCATTAACCGTATCTTTTTGCTGGTTAAGGTTACGTGCTGCCACCAGCAACATATTTTTCAGCGTTACGCCGTTAATAACGTCCAAAACAGTTCCTCCGATCACTTTCTCTTAGCAGATGTAACCCGAACACTCTGGACCTTAACATTGATACTGTCTACATTAAGCCCCAGCATGGTCTCAACTGCATACTTGACTCGCTCTTGCACAATTCTGGCCACTTCAGATATCTTCACGCCATACTCCACAACAATATAGAGTTGAATCGTGACACTATCTTCGTTGAACTGAATGTCTACGCCGCGTTCAAAGTTGTCGCGACGGAGCAAGTCAGTTAATTCATCTTGAATACTGCGAGGGGCCATCCCTACGAGCCCATAACACTCCATAGCTGCCACACCTGCAATGGTGGCAATGACCTCTTCACGAATGGAAATCGTTCCGAATTGGGCTTGAATCTCTTGGGCCACAATCGTTCCCTCCTAAAACATTACCAAATTGGACCATAATCTATCATACCCATTCTAACCATTTGCACCCTACTTGTAAAGGTTTTTATGGGGCATGGCAATTCCAGCTTGCATTTGCGGAAACCCTGTGCTACAATTAAATTCGTTATGGAAACTTGTTCAAAGGGGGTAGGAAACATGGCCAGAAGGTGCGTCGTTTGTGACAAAGGCACCGTGTTTGGTAACCTTAGAAGCCACGCTGAGAATAAGAACCGGCGGGACTGGAAACCAAACTTGCAAAAAGCTCGCATCATGCTTAATGGAAGTCCTAGACGGGCTTATGTATGTACAAGATGTCTCAAGAGCGGAAAAGTAGAAAGGGCCTTGTAGGTTCTCCCCTATTTAGCTTAATAATGCAGATCAATACCCCTAGGTCTTCCTAGGGGTATTTTATTGTTACCAGACGACGAAAAGAACCCCATCATCACTCTGGAGGAAAATCTCTGCCTCGCATGCTACATTGCTAATCGTCAAGGTGCTTCCCTTCCTGAGCGTTGCCTGCTCTAAAGGGTAGAGGAGACCCCTGGTGGTGACTCCCCTAACCTCCTCACTCAATGGGATCAAAGAAACATAACTCCCCTTGACCACCTTAGCACGAAACTCTCCAGTAAAGGCACTGAGCTGATGCTCCTTCGTCAGGAGTCGATTCTCGATTTTCTCTTGGGCCAAGCGGTAGAGAAGCTCCACATTACCGAGAGAATGATCGATACGGCTACCCCAACCACCAACCAAAGTTATCCGTCTAGCACCTCGCTGTAGGGCATAGCTCACAGCCAAGTCCATGTCTGACTCATCCTTAGCCGCTGAAACCCGGTGGAAGGGGATGTTCTCACCTTGCCAATACTCCTTGGTCTCTTGATCCAGGGAGTCTAGGTCGCCAATGATGATGGCAGGAATCAGGCCCCATTTTCGGGCCAAAGCCGCACCACCATCAGCACAGATAACAAGGGGATGATGGCCTTGAGCGAAGATTGGTGGATCGAGGGGCACATCCTCACCCGACCCGATAATCAAAGATACCTTACTTAAACTGGGGTTCAAAGATCTCCCTCCGTCTGCCGAGCAAGATAATGACGATGGCCACTAGAATTGCCTCCGGAATGAGATAGGAGGCATTGTACCCTAAAGAATAGAGCAAAGCGGGGGTCCCTTCTGGGGCATACTCCGCAAAGAACACAACCCCCGCTACAACATGGGTAATATAGCGTAGCAAAGAACCTACAGCTACACCCAGCAGTCTGCGTCTCCGCAAGAGGCCAAATCCAGCCACACCTAGAACCATAAATGGTACAGGATAATCCAAGAGGAGCTGAACTGGATGGATGATATAGGGCGAAATCAATAACTTAATGATACCCAATAATGCTCCGCCTAACATGCCGGTCTTTCCGCCATGCCTGAAGGCTAAGACAAAGATAGGAAGCATATCCAGGGAAATACTACCGCCGAAGGCCGCGGATGGAATCTTCAATAAGGATAGTAAAACAGCTGCTGCCACTAAGAGTGCTACTTCAACCATAATTCTCAAGTTCTTGTCACGCATAGAAACCCTCCTCAGAATTGCGATTTGTTCCATACCATGGCAACAAATAGAAAAAAACATGGTCACAAGCGGTCCATGTCTTGGTCTACCGCTTCCCTACGCTGGAATTAACCAACAGGTTCTAAGGGTTAGAGTTTCTAGAAAACCCCGTCTCAGCAAAAGCACCCCTAGCGGAACTATATCGTTTGGTCTTTACTTCGCCTGGCAGGAGAGAAACCCTTCTAAAACCGAGAAAATATCTCAAAAGAGATCTACCCCTCTAGAGGTAAACCTCTAAAGGGGCTTCAAGAACGGTCATGGAGACTCAGTCTGAGGTGCCCGGAGCCCATGGAACATGCCATAAACATCGACCAGCTCAACTTTGATCACCATACCAGGATTCCATGTTTCGTAGACATCCACCCGCTCAGGTAGAACAATGCCATTCCTTACATGCCAAACAAGGAAAACTAGGTGGAGTTTACAAAACCGAAGAGCACCCTTGGCGTCCAGGATGCTCTTCATATGCCCTACTAGGTGGATAAGTCTGCTTTCTTTCTTGGCTTCGCAGGCGATCGCGAATTGTCCGTGCCCAGGGAATGTTGGTTTTATTTTATGGGTGATCCTACTTACTCAACGCTGCTCCTTTCTTATGTATTTGCTCTTGCCCACCTAGCCTGATTTCATAATACAGCGAATTGTCAGACTTGTCAAGCACAATAGATCATTTTTGTGAACAATTAGGGCAAAAAAAAGCAAGGTTACCCTTGCCCCTTTGTCGAACGCATCATGGCAATGTACTGTTCAGGATCCTCTGCCCCAAAGACCGCCGAACCAGCTACGAAATTCGTTGCACCGGCAGCCAGTAGGACCGGCAGATTCTCTAAACTCACTCCCCCATCCACCTGCAGTTCAATGGGGGCTTTGCCAATCAAAGCTTTGCAATCACGGATCTTCTCTACCATGGCAGGAATGAAACTCTGTCCACCAAAGCCGGGGTTCACTGTCATGATCAAGATCAGATCAAGGTCAGCGAGAATATATTGTAGGCCACCAAGAGGTGTATGGGGATTCAGTGATACGCCCGCTTTGATCCCTAAGTCCTTGATCTGTCGCAAGGTGCGCTGCAGATGTGTGACCGCCTCATAGTGTACGGTGAGGATCTCTGGTTTTGTAGCCGCAAAATCCTCCAGGTAGCGCTGGGGCTTGTCAATCATGAGATGAATATCCAGAGGAATGCTGGACGACCTCTTGACCGCGTTAATCACCGGCAGCCCAAAGCTGATGTTCGGCACAAAATTCCCATCCATCACGTCGATGTGGAGCAAATCTGCGTTCCTGACTCTCTCCAGTTCTCCTCGCAAGTTACTCAAGTCCGCTGCTAGAATCGATGGACTAATCCGCATGTTCAATGTTGCATCTCCTCCCGTCTTAATAGCGAGGTGCCGCCTCTTCGAGCAAGATTAAGTAATGTTCATACCGCCGCTGAGAGATATCACCGCTTTTTACAGCCTCTTTTACTTGACATCTCGGCTCATGGCGATGCAAACAGCCACGAAATTGGCAAAAGTTCAGGTGGGGGCCAAATTCTGGGAAAGCAAATTGCAGATCTCTTTCTTGATCCGATCCCATATCTAGTCTGGAGAATCCTGGGGTATCAGCAACATAGCCGTCTCCTAGGGCCAGAAGCTCCACACTACGGGTGGTATGCCTTCCCCTCTGGGCCTTGGCACTAACCTTGCCGGTTTCCAGTTTTAAGTTGGGATCTAGTGCATTGAGGAGAGAGGACTTTCCGGCCCCCGAAGGACCTGCTAAGGTCGTAATTTTCCCTTGGAGGAGCTTCTTCAGTTGATCGAGCCCCTCGTGTTGGACAACGCTGGTAATGACAGTGCGGTAGGGAATTTTGCCGTACTCATCAGCTAGTTCTAAAGCGCCTGCTGGATTGAGATCCCCCTTGTTGAAGACAATAATGCAATCTAGATTCAGAAGTTCGGCCTGGACCAAAATGCGATCCAAGAGCAGGTAATTTGGCAGGGGATTTTGCACAGCTGAGACCACAGCCACCTGATTCACATTGGCAATCGCTGGGCGCAAGAGCTCATTGGTCCGAGGCAAGATGGTCTCCACAACCCCCGTCTGACCACCTGAATCCCTTGTTATTTCTACTTGATCTCCCACCAAGACGCGGTCATCCCTCAGGCGCAGCTTGCCCCGTAGTGTACAAGATACTAGACCTTCTGTTGTTTGCACATCGTATGTTCCACCGATGCCCTTGACAATAATTCCTGTATCCATAGGCTACTCTGGGAAAGGTGCGTCGTGAAACTGACGACCACCGATATAGACTTGGAATCTGGCATTTTGTCCCCGCCCTTGTACTGTACGGACCACTCGACTACCAGCCTTGTGAATCTCGCGATACACCTCGCGGGCACCGAAATCGTCGATGACCAAAATAACTACTTCCTGGTCAGGACCTGGCTGCACATCAACGGTAACCTCCTGGGTTTTCCAGAGATTCTCATTGGTCCACTGCGGTTCGACGCTCGGCTCTTCTCTGGGATCTAGGGGGATCTGCGGTTCTGGAGCAGCCTGGGTCATACCTTGAGAATAGACAAAGTCGATACTCCAACCGGCCTGAACCTGGGTTCCTGGAGCCGGGTTCTGCTCTACGACTTGTCCCTGGCGATAGATCGTACTATGCTCGGGCCAGGAATTCCCCAGGGGAAGTCCTAACTCTCGAATCTGGACCTTCACCAGTTCAAAATCCTGTCCGCGGAAGTCGGGTAGAGCAAAGGACAGAGGAGCCTCTTGCCCCTTACTAACCACCAAGTTCACCGCGGTTCCCTTCAGGACAATCTGGCCTGGTTCTGGGTATTGCTCAAGCACAATGCCTGGGT
Organism: uncultured Clostridiaceae bacterium; assembly: GCA_964485345.1. Taxonomy (GTDB): domain Bacteria; phylum Bacillota; class Limnochordia; order Darwinibacteriales; family Darwinibacteriaceae; genus UBA5420. The sequence goes on along the minus strand of CAZAJB010000018.1, from coordinate 27,544 downwards.
CCACTTCCGGATCGTAGGCTTCTTCTTCTTCACCAAGGACGAAACCAGCTTGGGTCAAGCCGAGTTTACCCTCCCGAGTTGATAGGCCGATCACAGAGGGCATCTCCATTTCTTCCGCGCCTAGACTTATGCGCACCAAAATCTCTCGTTGCTGCTTGACCGAACGGCCTGCCACAGGCTCTTGACTGATGATTCGCCCGGCAGGAACCTCATTATCAAAGATCGATTGCTCGACTCTTAAGACGAGATCCGCCTCGCGCAAGACCTGCCGACCCTCGAGCTCGAAGAGGCCAACAACATTAGGTACCCGAACATCATCTAAGAACAGAATTCTAGGAATCAACCACACTACCCCGGCAGCGACACCAGCCAATAATAGAAGGATCAACAGTAGAATAAGTCCTTTGGACTTGCGTGGCGCGTTCTTGCCCTCCGTTTTCTTCTTCGTGCTCTTTTTCTTTTTCGCGGCCAAGCCGAAACCACCTCTCCTAGGCTTTCTCTGGACTGGCAGAGGCATGGTGTGATCCCCATGACCCTGGCCATCCCCGTGCACTTGTATGCGGCGTTCAATTCTCTGAAAGGCCTTAACGACCTCTTCGGTGCTAGCTGAGCGTTTTTTCGGATCCTTGTTGAGCAGCTTCAGCACCAAATCCTCTAACTCGCCGTCCAGATCGGGTCTGAAATCACGGAGCGGCAAGGGATTCTCTTGAATCTGCTTGAGGGCAATGGCAATAGGCGAATCTCCTCGGAAAGGAGGATGGCCTGCAATCATCTCGTAGAGGACAATGCCTAAAGAATAAAGGTCACTTGCAGCCTGCACATTGACGCCGCGGGCCTGTTCCGGCGAAAAATAGTGGACAGAACCCAAAACCATCCCGGTTTGAGTTAGGTTCGTTGTACTCATGGCCTGGGCGATCCCGAAGTCTGTTACTTTTACACGCCCTTCCTCGGTGACCAGTATATTATGGGGCTTAATATCTCGATGAATAATACCGTGGTAGTGGGCGTGGGCAAGGCCCATAGCTATCTGCTTTCCTACACTTACAATAATGTCTTGGGAAAAACTCTCATGGTCGCGAATTAGATCGTGGAGGTTCTTTCCTTGCACATATTCCATCACAATGAAGTGAACATGCTCCGTTTCGCCTACATCATAGATGTTGACAATGTTCGGATGCGACAAGCTCGCGGCCGACCGCGCTTCCCTGCGGAAACGCTCCACAAACTCCTCGTCATCTGCAAACTGGGCCCGGAGGATCTTTACGGCGACAGTCCTGCTCAGCAAATGATCCTTGGCACTATACACCAAGGCCATGCCTCCGTCACCGACTTTTTCCAGAATTTCATAACGATCGGCCAACATTTCCCCAATCATACTCTCACCCTTTAATTACTGATCAATTCCTAGAGCAGCTGCGAGCAGCCTTGTGCCAATCGGCACCGCCACCTGACTACCAGATCCGCCGTGTTCAATTAGGACGGCGATGGCTACTTCAGGTCTCTTTGTTGGTGCAAATCCAATAAACCAAGCATGATCGTGACCCTGAGCAATTTGGGCTGTACCTGTCTTGCCGCCATACGCTAAGGGCGCCGCTAATTTGCTCTGGGCTGTGCCCTCGGTCGCAGCTAATACCATGGCCTCTCGTAAATCCGTCCCAATGGACGCGGGCCAAACCCTAGTAATCTCTTGGGGACGCGTAATCTGCCGTAGACGAAGCCCCCCCCTTACCTCCTGAACCACAAAGGGCTTCACCATCACACCATCGTTGGCTATGGTGGAGGCGATGACCGCCATCTGCAAAGGTGTAACTAAGAGCTCTCCTTGGCCGATTCCCATCTGGGCAGCGTCATAGTCAGAGTGAATGTTTGCAGGGCAGTTGCCCCTCAGGTTCTGCAAGTCAAAGGGAACCACAGCCCCTAGACCAACGCTCCTAAACTCGTCAAGGAGTCGCTCGCCCAAAGAAATGGCCAACTGGGCAAAGACAACATTCGAGGAAACCGCCAAGGCCCGATCTGTTGTGATCGTGCCGTGGGCTCTTCCGCCAGCATTACTGATGACACGGTTCTGAAGGACTAAAGAGCCCTGATCCTGCCACAGCTCGCTACGCTCCACAAGCTGCTCACGTAAAGCCGCTCCATAGACTACAGGCTTCAGTATTGAGCCAGGCGGATAAAGACCATGGGTTGCTCTGTTCAAGAAAGGACTTCGTGCATCACCTAGATAATCTGACCAATTGGCATCTAGGGCGCTTCCATCAATACCCGGAGACGACACCAGGGCGAGAATCTCGCCTGTTGCAGGCTTCATCACCACAACAGCGCCCTGCAGGCCCTCTAGGGCTTGAGCGGCCATATTCTGGATTTCCAGGTCCAGAGTTGTCAGCAGACTGCGTCCCAAACTCAGGTCTTCGTGATACAGCCGTTCCAAGCCCGTCATGCCATAGCGTTGGTGGAAGTATCCCACCACATGGCTTACGCTCGTTGCTGCGTAACTACGGGCATAGAACTCGCCTTCAGAGTCTGCTGCGGAGATGGCAAGGGGTATTCCCTTACGGTCATAGATCACGCCGCGATCTTCCTGAAACATCTGGTAATAACGAGGATTAGCTGGATGGTTTTTCAGATCTGCACAGAGTTGCCAATAGGACAGGCTAACAAAGATGATACCATACAGAACGGTGATGGCGAGAAAAGATTTGCGCACCTCAAGCTTCACCCCTCTTTCCGCCCAGGCCTGTTATCATTCCTACCATGAGCAGCTGAGCCACTAAAGAGGTAGAACCATAACTCACGAAGGGTAGAGTCATACCCGTAAAGGGTACTAGGCGCAAAATCCCACCTACGACCAGGAATACTTGTAGGTGCAATAAAAGTGTTAAGCCCAGCCCAGCCATTTGCCTGCCTCGATCGGGCACAAGATGAAGTAGGCGCAGGGCCCAGAAAGCTAGACTCAGGTAGACTACTAATAGGGCAAAGGTGCCTAGGAGACCAAACTCTTCGCCCATGGCTGCAAACAAGTAATCGGTGTGTACATTCGGGATCACATGGACAAATCCCTCGCCGAGTCCCTGCCCTACCAGTCCGCCACTTCGTAAAGCGAAGAGCCCCTGCAGTACCTGGTATCCTTGGGTTTCCAGGTAATCCCAAGGCCAGATCCAGGCCATAGCCCGCGTGCGTAAATGGGGGAACCAGAGGTAGGCTGCGCCAAAACCAAGGACGGTGATCGCAGTGAAACCCAGTAACTTCTGCCAGCTGAACATCCAATGAAGAGACATCCAGCAAAACACGGAGAACACGAGCAATGCCGGCCCGAGATCGCGTTGCCAGGCTAGAAGTAAGAAGAAACTGCCCAAGACTGCTGCCAGTTCCCACGTAGAGCGCTCTTCGGTAAAATACTGAGCTAGGTAGATGATCAAAAAAATCCTGGCAAGTTCGACGGGCTGAAAGCGCAAGCCAAGAACGGTAATCCAGGCTCGGGCTCCTCCCACACTCGTTCCAAACAAGGCAGTAATCACCACAAGTCCGAGGGAGGCCGCAGCCCATAAAATAGCAGGAAAAGGTTTCCTTGTGCCAGCCCAAATCCCCAGCAGATAGCCTACACCTGCCACCAAGGCACCCATGGTCTGGGCAGTAGCCCAGTCAGGATTGAGACGGCTTAAGCATACCCAGCCAAGCAAAACCAAGACAGCCACAAAGGGGATTGCCCCTGCATCATATTGCAATTGTTTGGTGAGGAAAAACAGAACCATGAACATAACCCACAGTACGGAAGGCTGCCACCACTGGACCCGTCCTTGGAGCCAGAACAGCCACCATGCCAGACAGAAGAGCCAGCCGGTAAACTCAAACCAGGTACGATAGAGGGTTCTGATCACGGAAATTCCTCCTCCGCTAAACCTTGGCTACAACTACCGTTACGTTATCAACTCCACCCGACTCGTTGGCCAGGTCCACCAGCTCTTGTGCCAAGTTCCTAGAGTGAAAATCGCCTTGTAAAGTTTTCTCAATGAGGGCATCTTCTACAAGATCCGTTAGGCCGTCGGTACACAGCATAACAAGTGAGCCAGGTTCGAGATCCCTTGTGATGATCTCAACGTCGATCTCGGGCGAACCTAAGACCTGCGTAAGGACATGTCTCTTGGGATGGGTTCGAGCTTCAGAACTCGTAATGGTTCCTGAGCGCAGAAGTTCTCCTACCACCGAGTGGTCACCAGAAAGCTGCTGTAAGACACCTTGGGAAAGGATATAACAGCGACTATCACCGACATGACCTAGAGTCAAGGTCACTTGGCCATCTGCACTGGGTTCCGACAGCCAGACGAGGGTGATGGTACTGCCCATCCCCCGGTACTCTTGGTTTGTTTCGGCAGCTGCAAGAATCGCTTCTTGGGCCTGGTGAATGGCAGACAAGACTTCACTGCGCGGATCTTGGCCGCTAAAGGGGAAGGCCCCAATGGCCTTGACAGCCAACTCAGATGCTACTTCACCGGCTACATGCCCACCCATGCCATCACAGACAACAAGGCTTGAAGCAGTTACCCAAAGAGCATCTTCATTGTTTTCGCGTACTTGTCCTACATCGGTTGCGGTCTTTACGTCCATGGCAAACACCCCTATTTCAACTCTTCGAGCATTGCTTTGACTAATTGCAGTACAATTCTCACCAGCCAAATAACTACGATCGCCCTTCCTATCCAATGGATTAGGGCCATACTTATCTCTCCTCGTAGACTAACAAGGTCTGCCCGATCAGGATCCTATCACCCGTTTTCAGAAGTGCACTCCGAATGGGCTCGCCATTGACGAGAGTGCCGTTTTTGCTCGAATTATCTTTCAGTAGCCACCCTTCACCCACGAGGTTGAAGCTCGCATGTATACGACTCGTACCCGGATCCGTCAGCTTTAGATGGCAACTTGTGCCCCTGCCCACCAAAAACCCGGGCTGAAGCAGAATCTCCTGCGAATCTGTTAGCAAGTAGCTCTCTCTGGAGGGTCTCAGACCTGTCTCCTTCACGATGGAATAGCGTTTCGTGGGGGCCGGGTACTCAGACTCTCTCTGTGTAAGTTCTGCTTTCTCTAGAGGTTTTCCTCTTAGTTTTTCGATTCTTGTCTTCATCCAAGTCTGGAATCTCTCGATCAAATCTGTCACTCCTGTAGATGAGTTTGACGTAATTGTCCACAAGCGGCCTCAATATCTGTGCCCCGCTCCTTGCGAATGGATACCGGGATAAATCCGTCCTCTAGAACCTTGGCAAACTCGGCAATACTCCTAGCGGGCGGTCGTTTTTCTTCACCGACTGGGTTAATGGGGATCAAATTTACGTGACAAAGTCGGCCCTTAAGCAAATCACGCAGGCCTTGTGCCTCCGTGACCTGATCATTGAAACCGCGGATTAGGGCATACTCATAAGAGACGCGGCGCCCTGTTCGCTCCGTGTAGTAATCGCATGCTTCCATCAGTTCTTGGATGGGAAAGCGCTTGTTAACGGGCATGACTTGTGACCGCTTGGCATCTGTCACGGCATGGAGAGAAATGGCCAGATTCAGCTGGATGTCTTCCTCCGCCAAGGCTCGAATCTGAGGAACCAGGCCGCAAGTGGAGATGGTGAGCCTGCGTGCCCCAAGACTCAGACCCTTGGGGTGATTAAGCAGACGGGCGCTTCCTAGAACAGCCTCGTAATTTGCCAGGGGCTCGCCCATACCCATGTACACAACGTTGGATATAGTCTTGCCAAGCTCCCGCAGGCGATGTTGCACCCATAGCACTTGAGCCACGATCTCGGCAAGGGATAGGTTGCGAGTGTAACCGCTCTTGCCCGTTGCACAAAAGGAACAGCCCATGGCGCAACCAACCTGCGTCGAAATACAGAGCGTTTGCCGGATGTCCTCGGGAATGAGCACAGCTTCGATGGCTGCTCCATCCCGGAGAGAAAAGAGATACTTTTCGGTCCCATCCAGCGATAATCGACTAGTGACAAGCTCTAGTGGCCATGGTGACTTGAAGGTCGCTGTGAGCGTTCGAATGATTTCGTCAGGCAGATTCGTCATGTCGGAAAAACTCTCCACCGCATGCCGGTGGAGCCAGGAGAAGATCTGATCTGCCCGGAAGGAGACAATCTGCCTCTCCGCAAGCCAAGTCTTTAGTTCTTCGGGGAAGAGTCCTACGACATCCACAACTAAACCTCCACTTCAAAGGGTGAGATCATGAGCAAAAGGGCCAAGATTCACTTTCTAACAGCATATGTAGAATACCTTCTTGATCAGGGTATCCGTTCTGAAGAATACTATTTAGGTGATGCATCGCGCTTTTTGCGACACCTACTGGCAAGCGCCACAAGTGAACAAGTGGAATCCTACATCTGCAGCTCCCACCATTCCGCAGCGTACCGCACCCGCCTAGAAAAAACGCTGCGCAAGTTCTTTTTATTCGCCCAGGAGAACCTCTCCCTCGAAACGGCGCAGATCCTACATAGACAAAAAGAACCAGATCAGCACCTGGTTCACAAAAAAACTGGTCGGGGCGACACGATTTGAACGTGCGACCTCCGCGTCCCGAACGCGATGCTCTACCAAGCTGAGCCACGCCCCGTAAGTACAGTATAAACCCGAAGGCGGGGCTTTGTCAATTGCACAAAGAAACACAAAAGCATCTTCGACCAGAAGGGGAAGATGCTCAAGACTAGGCTAAGTAACCTGACCTTTCTCCGCTACTTTCGCAATAATCAAGGAATTCGTTGGCATACGCTCATCACAATAGGGTTCGCACAGCTGGCGGATACACCCCGTGTTGCCATGTTCCCAAGCAGCCACAACAGCGTTGCGAATGGCCGCTTCAACTCCACTTGGAGTGGTGTGATGCTTCTTTGCTAGGGCGGGGTAAATCTCCTTGGTTAATCCCCCCGCGCAATACCCATCTTCGGTACACCTCAAGACTGCTTCTTTCAGGTACAAGAAACCCTTATAGTGCGGCGGAACACCCATGGAGTGCAAGAGCTTTGTCACCCTCTGGTCTACGGTGAGCCTGGATTCGAAGGTCGAGGCTGCCTCTGCCGCGATCATGTCTGTAGAAGCGCCGGCAAACTCCTGCAACCTTTGGGCAAGAATATCCAGCTGAAAGGGTTTGACCATGAAATAATCAACCCCTAGGGACATCAGACGGGCCAAGAGATTGTCCGTGCCAAAGGCTGTGATGGCCACCACTTTTGGTCTTTTTTCGATGCGTAACGTTCCTAGCCTTTCCATAACACCAAGCCCATCTAAGTAGGGCATGGTAATATCCAGCAATACCACATCTGGCTGCAGGTTCTCAATCTTTCTCAAGGCTTCTTGGCCATCATGGGCAACTCCCACTACTTCAAAGGCATGCTGGGATGCGAAATAGGTCTCTATGGCATGGCACAGTTCCACATTATTGTCCACCACAAGAATTTTCATAGGATCCCTCCCGCGGCTTTCTTAGTGGCATATTTGACAAAAGATGGATGAATCCTTCCGCTTAATCAATGTTTGCCAATATATTATTAAATTTCGCACTTTCTGAAGACAGCTAAAAAGAAACCGTCCAAACCATCGCGATGGGGAAAAAAGGTATGCATCCACCGCTCCTCCTCACTCAGGGGAAACCAGTCGGGAAAGGAAGCCCCCTCAAAATCGGGGTTATGCTGCAAGAACCACTTGGCGACATCCTGGTTTTCATCCTTCGTCAAGGTACAGGTGGAGTAGAGCAAGTACCCTCCAGGACTTACATAGTTCGCTGCCGCACCTAAAATCTCTTTCTGCAGAGCAGCAAGCTGCACAATGTCTTCGGGACTCTTGCGCCAACGAATGTCGGGCCGATGACCCATGGTTCCCAGACCAGAGCATGGAGCGTCAACCAAGACTCTAGGGACAGTAGGTAGGGACAAGTTCTCTCTAGCATCACCGATTTTGGCCTTGATCACGGAGACTCCCAGTCGCTTGGCGTTTTCTTCGACGAGCTGTAAACGGCGTTCACTGACATCGAAGGCGAGGATCTCTCCCTGATTCTTCATTAACTGGGCTAGATGGGTGGTCTTCCCCCCAGGGGCACTGCAAAGATCATAGACAACTTGTCCTGCCTCCACTTGCAGGGCATGGGCTGCAAGAGCACTGCTTTCGTCCTGAACATAGTACATTCCCTTTGCAAGGGCAGGGTCCTTCACAACGAGGTGCGCCGGATGCACTTCTAAGACATCAGGCGCCAGTTTGCCCGGAAGAGATTGGATCCCCTGTTCTTCCAGGTAGCGCCTCAGATCGGCCTGCGATGTCTTCAGAGTGTTGATCCGAATCGTCAGCTTTGGCGTCTCGTTTAGGGCTTGGCAGAGCGCCTCCGTTTCTTCCTTCCCCAGCCAGTCTACCCAGTGTTCGATGATCCAAGACGGAAACGAGTACTTCAAGCCGAGATGTAGAGCTAAATCGGATCGCGGATCGGGGTAGGTAATCTCCCCTAGGCGCCTGGCGATTTGCCGCAAAAGCCCATTGGAAAATTTGGCTAGACCTTCATGCCCAAAGAAACGCGCCAGTTTCACCGCTTCGTTCACCGCTGCACGGTCCGGGACCCGATCAAGATAGAGAATTTGATAGACCGCGCTCCGAAGGACATTCAAAACAGAGGGAGAGATTTTCTCCAGAGGCCTTGAACTAAACAGCGAAATCACATAATCTAAATTGCGGCGCATGCGCACGGTGCCATAAACCAGCTCGGTATAGAGTCCTTGGTCAAGGCTACTCAGATCATTTTGGCGCGAATGAAAATCGAGGACCTCCCGCAGGAAGTCCCCTTTTTCCTCGAGTTCGTTCAAGGTCACAACTGCCAGCAAACGAGGATTGTGAATTTTCTTCATTAGCGTCTCCGTTGCCCCCTTAAGACCAACAAGCGCAGTAATTGGGTGGCGGATACAGCTACGGCTGCGACATAGGTGAGGGCGGCTGCATTCAAAACCGCCTTAGCCTTTGGCACTTCCGCCTTGTTTAAAAAACCACCGCGATCTAGGAAACCTAGAGCTCGTTTCGATGCATTAAACTCCACTGGTAGTGTCACGAGCTGAAAGCCTAGTGCCGCAATGAAAAACCAAATGCCAACGAGCATCAGAATATCAAAGCTAAAGAGAAAACCGAGAAAGAAGAGGGGCATCGCCATCTGCGACCCGATACTCGCCACCGAAAACAGGCTGGTGCGAAATCCCAGGGGCGCATACTTGGTCGCATGTTGCACGGCATGGCCGACTTCATGGGCAGCAACACCTACAGCTGCAACACTCGTTCCGCTGTACACATCACCAGACAAGCTGACTGTGTTCGTACGGGGGTCGTAGTGGTCCGAAAGCTTCCCTGCCCCTCGTTCCACTTTCACATCTTGCAGGCCATTGTCATCCAAAATCCGCCGAGCCACTTGATATCCGGTGAAACCCGCATAAGACCGCTCTCGTAAAAACCGACTAAATGTACTGTTCACCCTAAACTGTGCATACATGGCAAAAAACAAGGCCGGAAGAACGAGAAGAAACGTAGGGTCATAGAACATTCAATCTCCTCCTTTCGTCATAAAATGCCGCCTGCTTGCAGACGTAAACCATTGGCAAAATCAGCTCCAGAAACCGCTTTGGCATTCGGTCTTTGCACCTTTAGTAAGAGTAGGGATTCCTCGCCGCAACCCACCAGCAAGCCTGGGCCATCAAGACCTAGGATTTCTCCTGGCTGACCTGCCGCTTCCTTGGGAATGGCTTCTAGGATCTTCACGATCTCTCCCCTGACTACAGTGTAAGCCAATGGCCAGGGATTCATGCCCCGGATCAAGTGATCAAGTTGGCAGGCAGATTCCTGAAAATCCACAAGACCATCGGCCTTGGTGAGCTTAAAGGCAAAGGTTGCTTGCTCATGATCTTGGGGGATGCGCGGGGCCTGGCCCCCTGCTATTTGCTTTACGGTCTCCGCCAGGAGTTTTGCGCCCGTCACCATGAGGCGATCATGGAGGTCGCCTGCGGTGTCCCTGGGCAAAACTGGTTCTTCGGCCTGCAGAATAATATCACCACTATCCCAGCCAGAAGCCATGTACATCGTTGTTACTCCAGTAATTGCATCGCCACTGACAATGGCAGCATTGATCGGTGCCGCGCCTCTGTACTTGGGCAAGAGCGAACTGTGCACGTTCACACAGCCCAAGCGGGGCATGGCTAAGAGAGGGTCAGGGATCTTTTGACCAAAGGCCACCACAACAAAGAGATCAGCCTCGTAGTTTGCCAGTTCACCTATGACTTCTGGGGTTGCCACCTTTTCAGGCTGCAAAACTACAAGACCGTGCCTTAGGGCCTCCTCTTTTACGGGGGAGAAAGTATACTTTTGCCCTCGGCCGCTTTTGCGATCCGGCTGTGTGACAACTGCCACGACTTCATGCTCGTCTAAAAGCGCGTTGAGGCTTGGGACAGCAAACTCGGGTGTACCCATAAAGATAATCCGCATTCACTCACCCACCTCTGCTTCTTCTTCTGGCTTGACCTCGACTTCAGCCTCGGCAAGCATGCGTTCTAGCATCAAAACCCCGTCGAGATGATCAATTTCGTGCTGCAGCGCTCTAGCGAAGAAACCATCCGCCTCAATTCGCACAGATTTGCCCTTTTCGTTCAGGCCCATAATTTCCACAGCAGCAGCACGCTTGACATAGACCCAGCGTTCAGGAATACTCAGACATCCTTCTACATCGATATCTTCGCCAGAGGCGGCCACGATGCTTGGATTGACCAGAACAACGGGCCCATCACCTACATCCAGAACAATGATTCTTTGGCTCACCCCAACCTGAGGAGCTGCTAAACCTGCACCATTCGCTTCATACATGGTTTCAAGCATATCATCTATGAGTTTCGCAATCTTCTTCGTAATTTTGGGCACCTCTACCGCTTTTTGCTCCAATACGGGATCGCCCACAGTGACAATTGGAAGTCTTGCCATGGTGTCATACCACCTTCCATACCATACGTTTTTCCTTCTATCATTATATTATACCACATCTACAGCATGTAGAGGGGATCAATATCGATGGTCAATTGCACCTCGTCTGGTAAACTCGGAAGTCCACGCAAGATGGCAGCAGGCGAGCTGTCGCTTTTTAGCAGAATTTGCCAACGATAGCGTCCTTGGATGCGGCCAATGGGGGCCTGAGCTGGTCCTAGGATATCGTTTGCGGGAAACCCTTGGCTGAGCAGAAAGGTATAAATGCGGCTTGCCGCCTCTTCTGTGGCTTGCTGGGCACCGCTGCATAAAATGCGTGTCAGTTCCCTAAAGGGAGGGAAGCCGAGTTGTCTCCGAAAGCCTATTTCCTTACGATAAAACTCATGATAATCATGGTCTTGCGCGGCCTGGATGGAAAAGTGCGTAGGATCATAGGTTTGAATGATCACCTGCCCCTTCTTTTCGCCCCTCCCGCTCCGCCCTGCTACTTGGGTCAGGAGTTGAAAGGTACGTTCTGAAGAGCGAATATCGGGGAAGTTCAGGGCCATATCTGCACTGAGCACCCCCACCAAAGTCACATCAGGAAAGTCAAATCCTTTAGCAACCATTTGCGTGCCAACCAAGACCTGGGCCTGATTTTTGCCAAATTGCCGCAGAATTCTCCCATGTGCCCCCTTACGGCGGGTGGTGTCCGCATCGAGGCGAATCGTCCGAAGCTCAGGATACGTCTTAGCGAGCACCTCTTCCACCTGCTCCGTACCTACCCCAAACTGGCGTAAAAAGCGTGAAGCGCACCTGGGGCACTTGTTTGGCAAGACCTCACGGTGCAGGCAATAATGGCAATGCAGACGGGCATCGCCCTGATGGTAGGTCAAGGATACCTGACAATTTGGGCACTCCAAAACCTCTCCGCATTCTCGGCAAAGTACAAAGCGAGAGAAGCCCCGCCGGTTCAAAAGAATGATGGCCTGGTTACCTGTCTTCACCAGTTCTTTCAGGGCCTCGTTGAGCTGGGAGCTGAACATGGAGCGATTTCCCTGTTCAAACTCCTCGCGCATATCTACAACTCGTACCTTAGGCAAGGGTCTTGATTCGACCCGCTCGGTCAGTTCCGCTAAGCGAAAGCGTTTTTGCAGGGCGTTGTGATAGCTCTCCAGGGCGGGCGTGGCAGTTCCTAAGATCACCTGACCTCCCACCAGCTCACAGCGTTTGATGGCCACCTCACGGGTCTGGTAGCGAATAGACCCCTCTCCCTGTTTGTAGGTGCCTTCGTGTTCCTCGTCAAGTACAATTAGACCCAAGTTTCGGGTTGGTGCAAAGACCGCGGACCGGGCCCCAATCACCACATCCACTTCGCCGTGGTAGGTCTTCCACCACTGGTCAAAACGTTCACCTAAGGAAAGCCCGCTGTGCAAAACAGAAACGCGGCCGGCAAAGCGCGCCGCAAAACGGTTCAAGGTCTGGGGTGTCAAAGCAATCTCTGGAACCAAGACAATTGCCTGCTTTCCCCTATTGAGTACATCAGCAATGATGTTTAGGTAGACTTCGGTTTTTCCGCTCCCCGTAACGCCATGGAGCAGTACGGGGCGACGAAGAGCTTCCATCTCGGCCTGGATGGCCGAAATCGCCTTCTCTTGCTCAGCCGTCAAGGTGAGCTGTGGATCAGGCACGACATCCCACTCCACTTTTCTCTCTAGAGTCGCTTGGCCGAGGGCAATGATGCCTTGTGTTTCTAGAGCCCGCAGCGTTTGGTAGCCCGTCCTGGCCCTTGCCACCAAGTCCGTAGCCAGAAGGCCAGGTTCTTTCTGGAGGATTGTTACCACTCTTTTTTGGGCCGTGGCGTTCTGCTTAAGCTCGGGATTTGGCACAAGCAGCGTGGCAAACTGGGCTGTCTTGGCACGGGTGCGCTCTTTACCATAGCGAGAAGCAGGGGGCAGCATGTATTGCAGAGCTTCAGAGAGGAGGCCCACATAGGTCTCTTCCATCCACCGCGCTAAGCTCACCAGAGAAGGGTCAATGATGGGCTCTGGATCCAGGAGAGCGAGAAGGTCCTTCAGTCTCGCTTCTTCAATCTCAAGCTCATGGGACAACTCCACAACATATCCTTCGATTCTCCGTCGTCCAAAGGGAACAAGGACTCGGTGACCGATCTTGATTTGCTCTTGATAAATCTCGGGAATTCTATATTGGAAAATTCTGTTAACGGCTTCAGCACGGACATCCACAATGATTCCCGCAAAACGCTCCACCTTCTATCACCGCCTAAAAAAGCCTGCGGTATTGACCACAGGCTTTCTCTACTTTGCTTCGCCTTTGTTGTGCTTCCATTGAATCTTGCCTGCTTTTAACTCTTCAATGGCAATTGTCACAGGTTTTGTTGATCGGCACTCTATAACGGGGTCAGCACCCTCAATCAGCTGCCTTGCCCTTTGCGAAACAACCACAATGGCCGTGTAACGATCTGCTTCAGTCCTCGATTTCACCAGAACTACCTCCTTCCCAAACGCCTTTTAACCTCTTCATGTCAATGCGACTGACCCTTGACCATTCACTCAGAATGATTTGCCTGAGCTGTTCTGCAGCTTTGGTTAGGTCATCATTCACTATATAATAATCATAGTCCACTATATGCTTGATTTCCTCGTAAGATTTCGCCAAACGCCTCTTAATGACCTCGTCAGAATCAGAACCTCTTAAGCGCAACCTGCGGCTCAACTCTTCGGGCGTAGGCGGTAATAAAAACACAAAGACCGCTTCAGGCATTTTTTCTCGAATTTGAGCGGCGCCTTGAATATCAATATCCATAATGATGGCATTACCTGCAAGAATGTTCTCCTGTACAAAGCTCTTCGGTGTACCATACCGGTAGCCGACAAACGTCGCTGACTCTAATAACAGATCATCCTTGAGCATCAGATCAAACTCAGGCTCCGAACGAAAAAAGTAGTTGACCTCATCGACCTCTCCTGCTCGTGGAGGTCGGGTGGTAACGCTAATGGAGTATTTGAGATTAGGGATAGTGGGGAAAACAGCATTCATCACGGAGTTTTTTCCTGCCCCACTCGGCCCGGACAAAACTATGAGAAAACCGTTCATCCTAATCCCACCATCCCTGACGTTCTGTAGTGTTCCCTTCAATTCAGCAGCAACTCCCTATTTTTCATTCGGTTCAAGTTGGTCTTTGCTGGTCAAGCGATGTGCCACAGTCTCGGGTTGCACTGCTGACAAAATTATGTGATCACTATCAGCGACAATGACCGCTCTGGTACGCCGGCCGTAGGTGGCATCGATTAACATGCCACGTTCTCTGGCTTCCTGCACCATTCGTTTTATGGGAGCCGATTCGGGGCTGACGATGGCCACGATCCTATTGGCCGCCACGATGTTTCCGAACCCAATGTTAATTAAGCGTATCCCCATTCTCACAGCTCCTTATCGCTTATCCCAGTCGCTGAAGCAACTGCTCCCTTTGGCGTGCACCTAAACCTTGCACGCGCCGATTCTCATTAATCCCAATTTCGCGCATAATCTTCTCCGAAGTCACCCTGCCAATTTGTGGTAAAGACTGTAGGAGATAGGTAACGCGCATTCTGGCAATCACTTCACTATCGGTGGAATCCAGAACTTCCTGGAGACTTAAAGAACCTTTTTTTAGCTGTGTCCGCAGTTCGGCTCTTCTGCTCCGCATTTCCTGGGCCTTTTTCAGTGCCTGCAGTTTTTCTTCTTGCGTCAAATGTGGTAGCGACATAGTTGCTCACCTCCTTCACACGCCTATTCGATATTCTGAATTTGCTCGCGGACTTTCTCAAGCTCACTTTTTAGGTTCACTACCAAACCAGCGATATGTACATTGTTCGCCTTCGAACCTATCGTATTCACTTCTCGATTCATTTCTTGAATTAAGAAGTCAAGCTTGCGTCCTACCGAATCTCCTGCCTGCAAGGTTTCTCTAAACTGTTCAATATGGCTCGTTAAGCGGACCAGCTCTTCATCAACACTACAGCGATCCGCAAAGATGGCTACTTCACCCAAAAAACGTTCTTCCGTGATGGTTGTCCCATCGAGTAATTCTCCCAAGCGTTCTCTGAGACGATTTCTGTAATCGATGATCACCCCAGGAGCTTGTGCGGCAACCGCTTGCCTCAAATCCTCAATTAGCAGGATTTTCTGCTGCAAGTCTTCAAAGAGACTGCGTCCTTCAGCGACGCGCATAGCCTCAAGGCCATCCATTGCTAAGTCTGTAGCTTCGGCCACAACCTTATGCAAATCTTCCCAGTCTGTTGTGGGCTCGTCCACCTCTAGAACTCCAGGAAGCGATAGTAGATCGGACAACTTGACAGGCTCATCCGTCTCCAGTTCGGCCTGAATCGTCCTTAAGGCTCGGAGGTAGCCTTGCAGCAACGCGGTATTAGTCTCTACAGTTCGCTCTTGTACACCAAAGTCCTCCAAGGATAAAATTACTTCAAGCCGCCCCCGAGAAGCTCTCCGAGTAATAATGCTTCTGACGGTCTCTTCTAACTGACTGTACTGTTTGGGAATCCGGAAAAACAAGTCTAAATAGCGATGATTAACCGCTTTAACCTCCACTTGTACCGAGAATCTGCTATCTTTAGCTTCGCCCCGGCCAAAACCTGTCATACTTCGAATCAAGTTTGTCTCCTCCAAGCGCATTGTCTTCTTTAGTACTTCGGTTTCTGACAAAATAATCCTGCAAGGAGACTGTTGAAAAAGTCTCCAATTCACACTTTTAGCAGGGAAAGGTGTCGGCGCACTGTCTGCTTGATCAGGCGCAAGACAGTTTCAACGAAAAGTGGGAGTATGGCAAAAAGCGCAACCAAAACCCAATCCTCTCCCCGCAAAGGAACGGTCTGGAACATGTTTGCCATAAAGGGATTGTAGAGAATGAAGACCTGAGCCCCGCCTGATAACAGCACCGCAAGTATGAGGTAGACATTACCTAAAATTCCCATGTCAAAGATGGAATGGCGCTCAAAACGGCATTGGAAAGAAAAAACTAACTGCGCCAGTACTAGGGTGGTAAAGGCCATGGTCCGGCTTCGCAGCACATCACCGGGATGATACCAGAGGCTCAAGACAAAGATCCCTAAGGCCGCTGCGCTAATCACGGTGCCCGAAAACAAAATGCGCTTGAGGAGCCCCCTGGCAAAAACCCCCTCCTGGGGATTGCGCGGCTTTTCCAGCATCAAGTCTTGGTCCGTTGGATCCAGGCCGAGGGCAATAGCGGGCAAGCCGTCTGTGACTAGGTTCATCCAGAGTATCTGCATGGGCACAAGTGGCAAGGGTAGCCCAAGAAGCGTTGCCACGAGCATTGTCAACACCTCACCTACATTACAGCCCAAAAGGTAGCGAATAAACTTGCGGATATTGTCGTAAATGCCCCTTCCTTCCCGCACTGCACGAATAATTGTGCCGAAATTATCATCTAGGAGCACCATATCCGAGGCTTCTCGCGTCACATCGGTCCCTTGGATACCCATGCTAACACCAATATGAGCTTCCTTCACAGCGGGGGCATCATTCACTCCATCTCCGGTCATGGCCACGATCTCGCCATTTTCTTGCAGCGCCCGTACGATAGATAGTTTATGGCTTGGTGCAACCCGAGCGAAGACAGCGATGGACTGAATGCGTTCCCGTTGCTGCATGGGAGTGAGCGCTTCCCACTCGGCACCGGTGAGCACCTCCGATGCCTCTGGGGTGAAGAGTCCGATTCGCGCAGCAATGGCAGCAGCGGTCTTTTTGTGGTCTCCGGTAACCATAATGGTGCGGATACCCCCTTGTCGCGCCGCCCGAATCGCACCTAGAACCTCTGGTCTTGGGGGATCGAGCATGCCGATGAGGCTCGTCAAGATTAGCCCTTGCTCCCAACTAGCAGATGCTAGGAGCTTCGCACCTAGGGGTTTGTGGGCGGTGGCCAAGACCCTGAGGGCGTCATCGGCCATGGCCTCAAGAGCCTCTAGGGCCTGGAGACGATGCTTTTGCGTCAAGGGCACCACAGTAGAGCCTACCATGATGTGACTACAGCGCTGCAGAATTACATCAGGGGCCCCCTTCACAAAGGCCACATGTTCCCTGCCCTGCTTGACCACTACCGTCATCCGCTTGCGGTCTGAGTCGAAGGGAAGGGTGTCAACCACTTGAAATCCCCGGCGCAAAGTGGATTGCCCTCCGAAGTTGCTTCGCTCCGCCAGGCGCAGTAGTGCCACTTCTGTCGGTTCTCCGAAGAACTCGCCTCCTGGGTAGGCCTCCGCTTTTGTGCACAGAGCACCGGTGGCAGTCGCGTAATAGAGGGAATCACCCACCGCGCCCTTCACCCTAAGACCCTGCCCTTCACTGGAAAGCAGGCCCAGGGAAGCAACCCACAGGCCCTGTACCTCCATTTGGTTCAGGGTTAGCGTTCCCGTTTTATCCGAACAGATCACAGTGGCGCAGCCTAGGGTTTCCACAGCAGGCAATTGACGGATGATGGCGTTTTGCTTGCTCATGCGCTGCACACCAACGGAGAGAGCAATGGTGACAACAGCAGGAAGTCCCTCCGGAATCGCGGCCACAGCCAAGGTCACACCCACCATAAACATCTTGTAAACAGGTAGACCCTGCTTGACGCCGGCCAAAAAGACCACGGCAACAATAGCTAGGCAGGCCAAAACCAGGATCTTACCGAGCTGACCAAGACGCTTCTGCAAAGGAGTTGCCATTTCTGCATTTTCTTGGAGCAAATGCGCGATTTCTCCAATCTCTGTATCCATACCCGTAGTTACCACCAAGCAAGTGGCATAGCCCCTGGTCACAAGGGTGCTCTTGAACACGATATTCTTCAGATCACCCGTTGGTGTTTCCGGACCGCCGCGAAAGTCCTCGTTCTTTGTCACGGGAATGGATTCACCGGTCAGATTCGACTCATCCACACTCAGCACTTGACTCTCCAAAATGAGGGCATCAGCGGGAACCCGGTCGCCTGGCTCAAGAAAGATGATGTCGCCTGGAACCAAGGATGAGGCATCGACGATGGATTTATGTCCATCTCGTAGCACCTTAGAATGGGGAGCAGCGAGTTTGCCTAGCATATCGATGGATTTTTCTGCCTTGTATTCCTGGGAAAAACCCAAAATGGAGTTCAAAAAAACGATGGCAAAAATGGCCGTGGCGTCCAGGTACTCCCCGAGCATGATGGAGACAAGGACAGTACCCAAGAGAACCAAGACCATAAAATCCTGGAACTGGCGGAGAAAAATCCGCCAGGGTCCTTCCGGCGGTTTACTGATCAACAGATTGGCTCCTAAGCGAGCCAAACGTCCTTTGGCCTCTGCCTCAGACAGTCCGACCTGCGGTTTTGTTCCGAGTTCCTTGAGCATACTTGATCGAGGAGCCAGATGCCAGGTTTTCGCCACGACGATCACTTCTTTCCCGGAATAGTGGATAGTCCTTTTCCATCCTATTCTGGGCCCGAAAAAAATAGTACGCCCCCCCTGGTCCAGGGGAGCGCCGCATTAGGGTGTCTGTCTCAGCTCATCAATTCGAAAGAAGGCATGTTCGGCCTGGTCATCAAGGCCAGCTGCCTCGTAGCTATTACCTAAGTAATACAGAAGCGAAATGGATCGCGGTGCCTGCAACTGCGCAACCTCCAACGTGGCGATGGCCTCGTCGTAGTCTTCGAGATAAAAGAGGGCTTTGCCAAGGCCAAGACGGGCATCAAAGTAGTCACCGGCGCCATCTAAGGCAGTTGCAAAAGCCTCCTTGGCGTAGGCATAGTCTCCCTTGTCTAAAGCCGCATTACCGAGCCCTACATAGGCCTGGGTAAAGACGTACTCCTCCTCAGATGTCAAGACCGCTTGCCCATAGCTCGCCTCCGCCTCGTCTAGGCGCCCCATGGCCGCATACATATCGCCGATCAGGGAGTAAACCCACCTCTCCTCAGGATGCAGCTCAGCGAACTCGAGAAAGTAGTCAAGGGCGGTGCCTGGCCGATCGAGATAGTGATAGATTAAACCGATCATCAGCTTCGCTTCGCCAGCCGTCTGATCGTCGTTAGCTGCTTTCTCAAACTCTGTGATGGCAAGCCCCATGGGATTGATCCGCGGAAAGCTTTCTTCAAGACGCACAGCATGGTAATAGAGGGCTATAAAGCCGTTATCCAAGAACTCCGAGTTTGTGTTGGCCTGAACAAATGTGCCGCCTAAGACCAGCACAAGCATGATCAAGGCAACTGCTCTATGTTTTTTCATCAGAAACAACTCCTATCATTGAGGCTATACTTCGCTACAGCCACCTGAAAACCTGCTTAGTTGAGAGTTAGATAGCCAGATGATATAATGGGAAAAACGAGGTGGTACTATGCCCTTAGATGGCCTAACGTTGTATGCACTGATTCAGGAACTGGATTCCTTACTAAAAAACGGTCGGGTTATGAAGATTTATCAACCCGATAATACCACCATCACGCTGCAATTCCGCCTAGCCAGGAAGACAGAGACGTTGCTTATTGCAGCCGATGCAATCTATCCACGCCTCCACACCCTCCAAGATCAACCACAAAACCCCTTAAACCCGCCGGCCTTTTGCATGCTCTTGCGCAAGTACTTAGAGCCAAGCCGCCTGATGAAAATCGAACAACAAGGCTTTGATCGCATTGTGCACCTGCATTTTGAAGGGATGAATGCGGTCGGCCAGAGCACAGAACTGACCCTGGTGTTTGAGCTCATGGGCCGACGCAGCAATTTGTATCTGCTTAGCAACGATGGAGTTATTTTGGACGCCCTAAAACGTTTTCCTGATCAAGGCATCATGCCCGGTAAGCCCTATCTGGCGCCACCGAACCAAGGGAAGATGGATCCTCGCAGCATCTCGCCGGAGGCCTTCTTTGATGAGCTACGCCTCCTCCCTGCACCAACTCCCCTCTGGAAATGGATCACAGACACATTCGATGGGTTTAGCAAAGTTGCTGCCAGAGAGGTTTTGCTCAGGGCAGGTTTTGACCGTGACCGAGAACGGCGCGCCCTAGAACAAAGCGACTGGCCCCTGTTGCACAGTGCATTTCGATCGCTTTTAGATGAAGTCACGGCAGGGGGCGAACCTGCTTTTTATCGAGATGAACCCCAGGACTTTGCCGCTTACAGGCTGCAAGACCGCAGAAAAGATGCCTTTGCCAGCACCAACTCTCTGATCCAGACAGTGCTCGGCCAGGGGCAGCAGGAAAAGCATCTAACAGAGTTCAAATCTCGTCTGCGCAAACAGCTCGCCAACCATCGAAAGAGGGTCATAAAGAAGGAAGCGATCCAGCAAACCACACTGCAAGAAGCAGAGCAAGCTGACCTATATCGCCACCAGGGCGAGCTCTTGACCGCCAGTTTCCACCTTATCCCCCAGCTGGCGACCTCAGTGGATGTACCTGATTATACTAAGGAGGGCGCTCCCCTCGTCACCATTGCACTGGACCGTCGCCTTTCGCCCAGCGCCAATGTGCAAAGAATCTTTAAGCGCTATGCTAAAGCAAAGGCCAGCCAGAAACACATGAGCATTCACTTGAAACAAACCAAGCTAGAGCGACAGTACTTAGAAGATATCTTGCTGCAAATCGATCTAGCAGATAGGGAAGGGATTCTCCAGGAGATCGAGGCAGAACTAAGCAAACTTGGCTACCTGAAGCGCAAAGTGAAGCCTGCTTCTAAGAAGGTGCAAGCTTCCGCGGGGCCTGACCGCTACCTTTCAACCGACGGTCTGACGATTTTGGTTGGTCGCAATAACCAGCAAAACGACCACTTAACCTTTCGTCTGAGCGGCCCGAATCATCTCTGGCTCCATGCCCGAAATATAGCAGGGAGTCATGTAGCAATCCTCTCTGAGGACCAGATTCCTCCGAGTACCCTGTTAGAAGCAGCCCAATTGGCTGCCTACTTCTCACAAAGCAGAACGTCTCCTAAGGTTCCCGTAGATTACACCCTGCGCAAGCATGTCCGTAAACCAAAGGGAGCGAGTCCTGGTTTTGTCCATTATGAGCAGGCCAAAACGATCTTGGTCAATCCCACGGACTTTCAATTACCAAGCAAGCAAAATTGAGTCACTCCAAGTTCACGCCTGTTTCCTTAGTATAAAATAGTACCTCCTGGTCATACTTATAGATGAGGAAAGATCTAAAGGAGGAGTATGATCATGGGCGATGAAAAACAGGCTGCCACGGCTACGAAGAGCGCTCCAGTTCGCAACTGGACAGAAGAGGAAAAGGATGTCGTATGGGAAGAGGCCGTAGCGGCCAAGGCAGATGGGCTACCACTCACAGAGGCCTTTCGACGCTGCGCTAAACTTCTTCCTCATCGGTCTGAAGCAGCCATCGGCATGCTTTATTACAATGTACTGCGCAAGGAACGAGACGAACCGTCTACGCCCCCTAGACAGACTCGGACCGAACTTCATGTGAACCCCACACTTCTCGAAGCTTTTCAGGGTTTGCCAGAGTACATGCAAGAACTACAGAAGAAACTGTCTCATTTAGAGGAACAAGTGAAGAAACCAGACGCTCTAGCCATCCTCAGGTCCATCGGGCAGATCGCAGCCGATCTGGGTAGCGATGGCGAACAGGAAGCGTTGACAAAGAAACTACAAGAGGAAAACGCGGCTCTGAGGGAGAACAACAGCAGACTCGCAGATGATCTAAGGAAGCTGAGAGAGGCCTATGACGATGCTTTAGGTATCTATGATATGTTTACAAACATGGCTTCTATCTCGCAAATTATGAGCCTCGGTGACTTTAAGCAACAGATGAAAACCACCCTCGATAAATGGGGCAATGTCCTAGATATTACCTTAGCCCGCAGCATCTAAAAAAAGATGGGTCAGCCTCATGGCGACCCATCTTTTTTGATCCCTTTGCAGAGACACTTAGCCTAAATAGATAAAGCGTACTACAAAGAGTGCTCCCAGAACGTAGGTGAGCCAATGAACTTCCTTACCCTTGCCACTGGCAAACTTGATAATCGGATAAACAACAAACCCCAGCGCGATACCTGTTGCAATACTGTAGGTAAAGGGCATGGCGGCAATGGCAATAAAGGCTGGTAGAGCTTCATCCATGGAGCCCCAGTTGATATTGACCACTGGTTTCAGCATCATGGCGCCAACCACAATCAAAGCAGGTGCTGTGGCCGCGGCAGGAACAACCCCGATGATGGGTAGGAAGAAAAGGGACAGAAGGAAACAACCGGCTGTAATCACGTTGGAAAGACCAGTTCTTCCACCTACTGCAACACCCGCAGCTGATTCTACGTAGGTTGTAACGGTAGGAGTTCCAAAAACGGCACCGGCTACTGTACCAAGCGAATCAGCCAAGAGAGCCCTGGACGCTCTGGGAAGTCGACCGTTCTTATCGAGAAAACCAGCGTTTTGCGAGACGCCAATCAGGGTACCAATGGTATCAAACATATCCACAAAGAGAAAGGCAAAAACAACCTCCAAAAGTCCTAGACCGAGGGCCCCACGAATGTCTAATTTGCCAAAGACAGGTGCCCATGTGGCAAATCTCGGAATCTGCATAAAGCCTGTAGGCATCTGGGTCACACCCATAGGTATGCCAATAATGGTCGTGATTAGAATCCCCCATAAGAGCGCTCCCTTGATGTTGCGGGCTAAGAGGATACCCGTAATGAGGATCCCTAGTGCGGCCAGAATGGTAGCTGGTTCATGGAAACTGCCAAGGGCCACCATGGTAGCTGGATCAACGACGACAAGCCCGGCGTTTTGCACACCGATAAAGGCAATGAACAACCCAATACCTGCACTGATTGCAGATTTTAAGGTTGCTGGTACCGCTTCGATGATCATCTCACGAATGCCCGAAAGGGAAAGCACAATAAAGACTACACCCGAAATAAACACGGCCCCAAGGGCGGTTTCCCAAGTATAGCCCATACCAAAGACAACAGAATAGGTGAAATAAGCATTTAATCCCATACCTGGTGCTAAAGCAAAAGGATAGTTGGCAAGAAACGCCATCAACAGCGTAGCTAAAACTGCTGAAAAGGCGGTAGCCATGAGGACAGCGTCAAAAGGCATGCCGGTTTCGGACAGGATACTCGGATTCACAAACAGAATGTAGGCCATGGTCATGAAAGTAGTGATACCAGCCATAACCTCGGTACGCACATTAGTCTTGTTCTCTTTGAGTTTAAATTGCCGTTCCACCCAGTCCCCGCTGGGCTGGGCCGTGCTGTTTCTTGTACTCATTCTTTGTAGTTCCTCCTTAGGGCAAATGTTTTTTCAACTTCCAGCGTTATCATTCGTCGCGTTGCCGACAGTTCCTGCTAGTTTCTAAAAAAATGTTCGCCTCTTACTAAGAAGGGACGTTCTCACCTGAGGTCTCACTAAAGTCTTCTTTGTACTGTAACAAGAAGAGATTGTGATACAAGCCTTTCTGGGCAAGGAGTTCCTGATGTGTGCCTTGCTCGCGGATCTTACCCCGATGCAAGACGACGATGGTATCCGCATCTTGGATCGTCGATAGGCGGTGTGCCACGACTAGACTAGTGCGGCCCGAGAGTAGCCTCGGCAGGGCATCTTGGATCAGCATTTCAGTCTCCGTGTCAATACTGGCCGTAGCCTCATCGAGAATCAAGATGGCGGGATCATATGCCAAAGCTCTGGCAAAGGCAATGAGCTGCCGCTGGCCCGCTGACAAGGTAGACCCCCGCTCCGTGACTGGTTCTGCGTACTTTTTCGGCAAGGCATCAATAAAGTGATGGGCATTGACATGCCGAGCCACACTTTCCACACGCTCCAGATCGATGGCGGGATTGTTGAGCCGAATGTTTTCGCCAATCGTGCCTGAAAACATGAAGACATCCTGCATCACAAGGCCCACATTGCGCCTAAGCTCTGCTGTGCTAAGCTGTTTAATATCCTTTCCATCGATCAGAATCTGACCCTTTTGAATGTCGTAAAAACGCGAAAGGAGATTCATGATCGTAGACTTCCCGGCACCGGTGGCTCCTACAAAGGCCATGGTCTCCCCTGGCTCGACGGTAAAGGATACATCCCTCAGCACCCACTCTTCGCCCACATAGGCAAACCACACATTGCGAAACTCGATATGTCCCTTAACCTCGCCCATGGGAAGGGGGTTTTCAACATCGGCAATCGCCGGTGTTTCGTCGAGAATCAAGAAGAGTCGTTCTGCTGAGGCCATAGAGGCCTGCATGATATTATACTTTTCGGTCAAATCATTGATGGGCCTGAAAAAGAGCTCGATATAGTTAATGAACGCGTAGAGCACACCAAAATCCACTGCTCCCCGCACCAACTGTCCCCCGCCGACCCAGATCAAAAGAGCCATGGCCAACGCATACACGAGTTCAATGGAGGGTCGGAAGATGGCAAAAACCCGCAACTCACGCATGCTAGCCCGGTAATGGCTGGCGTTAACCTCGTCAAACTCCTTGTGTTTGCGCTTCTCTTGTCTAAAGATCTGAACAAGGCGCATCCCGGAGATGTTCTCCGCAAAGTTAGCATTGATCCGGGCTAAGCGCACTCTCGTTTCCCGGTAGGCAGCTCGTGCCCTAATGCGGAATATGGCAGTAGCGAAAACGATCAGGGGTAGAGTGGCCATTGAGACCAAGGCGAGACGGACATCCATGCGAAACATGACCACGATAATGCCAAGAATCATAAAAATATCTTTAAAGAGATTGACAAGGACCCCGGTATACATTTCGTGCAAGTTCTGCGTGTCATTGGTCACCCTTGTCACAAGGCGCCCCACCGGGTTGCCGTCAAAGAAAGCTAAGGCCAGGCGCTGTAAGTGGTCAAAGACATTTTGCCGAATATCAAAGACAATGCGTTGCCCGGTAAACTGGAGAGCATAGGCCTGGATATAGTTTAGGACAAATCCGACTGATACCACAATGAGTAGTCCAACACCCAAGCGAATAATTGCCGCCCGATCAAAGCTCCGAAGCTCACTAACCTCGGCGGCGGAAAGCGTCAAGACAATATCGCCTGTCGTGCTTTTCAGAAGCTGCTGGCCGCCTTCACGCACAAGCTCAAAGCGGAGGCCCTGGTCAGTGTCTGCCGCAGCTTTCTCTCGCTTGAGAGTGTAACCTTGAATCGGAATGAGACCCTCGCCCTCTGCCCCCACGTCCATCTGCACATAGGAGATATTTGATCCAAGAATGTGATCATCAATGGCCACCTTGACAAGATAAGGTCTGGCCAGATCGGTAACGGCAATGACCAACAGTAAGACAACACAAAGTGCAATCAAGGCCCAATAAGGCTTGGCATATCTCAATAAACGCCTCATCAGGCGGCCATCATACGCTTTGCCTAGCGCTTGTTCTTCCTGAAAATGGTCCAACTCTTTCACCTACCTTTATCTTCACGCTAGCTTACGCTATCAATTTGTTCCTCGAGCAACTGCTTCTGGTATAGTTCTTTATACAAGCCATCTTCAAGGACAAGTGCATCGTGCTTGCCTCGCTGGCTGATCTTCCCTTCCTCTAGCACCAAGATCTGATCTGCTCCCTTGAGCGTAGAGATCCGGTGAGAGACAATGATTACTGTCTTACCAGGAAAGACCCTGCGCAGATTCTTCAAGATGGCCTCCTCCGTCTCGGTGTCTACGGCAGAGAGACTGTCGTCCATGATCAAAATCTGCGGTTCCTTGATCAGGGCCCGTGCAATGGAGATCCTTTGTTTTTGGCCGCCTGACAGGGTAACCCCTCTCTCGCCCACAACAGTGTCAAACTGGTTGGGAAACTCCATAATATTATCGTAAACTTGGGCAATCTTGGCGTACTCGCTGACCTTATCTAGATCGCTTCCGGTGGCGGCAAAATCGATGTTCTCCCGTATTGTGGCGGAAAATAAGAAGCTGTCTTGGGGAACATAGCCAATTTGATCCCTGAGAATCTGGACAGAGACTTGGTCAATATGGACATCATCGAGCTTGAGCATGCCGGGTTCGACATTGTACATCCTGACCAAGAGATTGAGCAAAGTTGTCTTACCAGAGCCGGTCCGTCCTAAGATGCCTACCACCTCTCCAGGGGTAATGGTAGCACGAATACCCTCTAGGACTGGCTTGGTAGAAGTCGGATACGTAAAGGATAGATCGCTAAACTCAATCTTACCCTCAAGGCGGGGCAGAGTTCCTAGATTACCCGGATCGGTAATCTCCGACTGCTGGTTGAAGATGTCGTTGAGGCGATCCATGGACGCTTTACCCCGTTGGATCATGTTCATGACCCAGCCAATGGCCATAACGGGCCAGGTGAGCATACCTAGATAGCTGTTAAAAGCCACAAAGTCACCGATGGTGATGGAACCATCCAGGACCAAAATTCCGCCATAACCTAGGACAATAATGAAGCTCAATGCCCCGAGGTAACCTACGAGAGGATGAAACAAGGCATGAACCCGCACGAGAGCCATATTCTGCGTGACGTTATGCTCGTTGACTTGGCGGAAACGCTCTTGTTCACTCGTTTCCCGGGCAAAACCCTTAATCACACGAATGCCGGCAAAGTTCTCTTGGGCGCGATCCGTAAGATCGGAAAATGCTTCCTGAACGCGACGAAATCGCCCATGGATCACACGGCCAAAGCCAATGGCCACTACAACCATAATGGGCAGTGGTAAGAGGGCCACGAGCGTAAGTTCAAGACTAATGGTTCGGGCCATCATCAGCACAATCACTGTTGTCAAGAAGATGGCGTCAACCGAACTCACCACTCCAGGTCCTAGGGCCATGCGAACTGCTTGGATATCATTGGTGGCATGGGCCATGAGATCCCCTGTCTTATGATGGTTGAAAAACTCGGTGGATAAGCCCTGTAAATGACCAAACAGCATATTGCGTAAGGTGTACTCCATCTTCCGGGAAGTACCCATGATGTTGATTCTCCAATAGTAGCGGAAAACCGCAATGCCCACAGAAAGCAAGATAAAACCCGCCAAAAAGCGCAGTAGGTCGCCCTGGGCAAAATCGCCGGAGGCCACGGTATTTGTCAGATTGCCTAGCATCTTAGGTATGGCCAGTTGGGCTAGGTTGGTCAAAAGCAGTGCGCCTATGCCCAGAATATAATAGCGTCTGTGTTCCAATAGAAATTCCTTAAGTAGAAAGAAACTCTTTATAGCATTCACTCCCCTGCCTAGCTCATTACATCTTAATCGGTCTTCTCAAACGAGCAGATTCGTAGGCCGCAAGTGCCACTTCTAGCGCCTTCAGTCCGTCTAAACCTGTGATACTGGGTTCTCGATCTTCTTGGATCATGGAAATGAAGTCGGCAACCAAGCCAAAATCCATATCTTCTGCAAAGGAATGCTCGGAAATCTTATTCTTCACATCATCATAGACAACAAAGTTTTGCGCATAGGCATCGAGGTGAATTACGCCCTTTGTACCTGTGATCTCCAGCGTTACGTCGCCCCAAGTGGGGTTGGTTCTCGCCCTTGACCAACTCGGATCTTGGGTAACGATGATGCCGCCTTCCAGTTCCATGCTGAGCATGCCGCAATCATCGATATCTACATCCCAGAGCATCTGATCGACCTCTGCGTAGACCGAGACAAA
>CAZAJB010000017.1:24208-37024 GCA_964485345.1 uncultured Clostridiaceae bacterium | reverse complement strand
AGTTGTAGTACACTGCGAAAATGTCGCCAAGGTTTTGCTCGGCATCAATGTACCAGGATTGTGACCAGACTTCATATACGAATGGGTCTTCAGAGATGATTCTCCAGCCACGGGCGTTGTTCATTGCCGTCTTGGTGCTAGCTTCTTCTGCTGGGTCGAAGAATGGGCTTGCTTCGAATCCACGATCCCAACTCAGAACGGAGGACAGCATCATGTCGCCGATTGTGTATGGGCTACCATCATGCCATGTCACGGTGTCAAAGAGGTCTTCGCGATAGTGGATGACGGTATGGCGAGGAGCGGTTAAGCCTTCTGGGTACACTTCGTCAACAGTAATATACCGTTGTACCGTAGGATCCCAATACAGCCATGCATCGCCAGGTACTGTAATCTCAGGTGCAAATTCAAGGGTTACCCAGTCGGATGCAGGTTCTTTCGAAACGGGTAGACCTTCTTGTACGGTAACTTCGATTTTCTCAATGCGGTGAGGCATATAGTTACCGGTAAATGGATTGCTGACGAAACCACGGTCAAATGTGGCTCTCATTGGCAATTGGTCAAAGGTCCAGTTGGAGCCGCCGATGGGGTTCCATGGCTCAACAAGTACTTGTTGGGAGCCAACTGTTACTGTACCACCAATTTCATCTCCGCGGCGAATTGTGCTTGCCCAGAGTGGGTTACTGGAAAGACCACCGGCTAAGTCAGATGATGCACTGACATCAGAGCGGCGTGCCAAATAGGAAATTTGGTCAACTGTATAGATACGGGGTGAGTCTTGGAAAGCAAGAGTTAAAGCCTTGGAATAGAGTGCATTCCTCTCTTCGAGGGTCGAGAATCTCTTGTAATAAAGCATCTCAGAGGTTTCATCGAGCTCAGGAATGGGCTCTAGTGCTTGCCAGAGAGGTTGGCTCATGGTTCTGCGGGTATACATTTGGTCAAAGATATGACCTTGATCCCGATAAACTGCGCCTGCACCCCAGCCACCGGTATAGGCGTGCCATTGGCCTTGCCAAGGATCACCCATCATCCAGATTGGGGAAGCTTCAGCACCAGAACGATAGTCAACGGTTGCGGTTAAGCCAACAGCTTCGAGCTGATCGGCCAAATAGTCACCAACAGAAGCGCGTTGATCTTCGCTACGGGCTAGAATGAGAACTTCGATTGGCTGACCATTATAGTGCCATTTTTCATTAACGAGCGTGGCGCCAGCAGCCATCATTTCTTCGGTGATAACTTGTTTCGCCAATTCAAAGTCATAGGCGTATTGGAATTCGAGTGCGCGTGCGGTTTCTACTACACGGGAATAGTCAACATAAGCATTATTCAACATGGTTGCTTTTGGAAGAGCTAAGCCGCCATATAGTTCTTGTGCAATGTAATCACGATCGATAAGCCAGTTTGTTGCCTCGCGAATTCTGCGGACACTAAAGGGATTGAAGCGGCCATCTTCGAACGTGGGGCCTACGGGGTTCCATGTGATTTCACTGTAGGATCCAAATGTTTGATAGTAATCGAGATTTGGATCACCAAGAATTGTGGCAAATGGAACAGGTTCGGATGATGTTGTTGAATAGATATCAATGTCACCCGCTTGCAGACGAGCCACAGCATTTGTAGCAGATGGTTCTTCGACAATAATTACTTCGTCAACCCAAGTTGCCATACGCTTTTCTTGGGCGCTGACGCCGAAGGCCATTGCCAGCAAAAGAATAGTAACCAGTACACTAATTGTTAACTTGCGATTTGACACACACGTCACCTTCCTCTTATAAAATCTAGTACTGTAGATGTACTGATACAACGTTAACCCCCGCACCACCCCTTTTGACAAAATAGTGTAAAAACGTGTCACCTATCAGAAGTCTATCAGTGTAGTAGTTATGGCTAAAGTGCGAAAATCCTGCAAACAAAAAGGTAAATTATCAAATGACTTCGGATAGCTTGCTGTAAAGGGCTTGTCCGCCATACGTTAAAGTCTGGAAACTGGTGTGGAGGCATAAGTCGCCGCGTTAGGTAGTGGCTAGATGAAGGGCGTAGAGCAGGGGACGGCCATAGATTTCTCGCACAAGCTTCTGGTTACCTAGATCTGCGAACATATGCTTCATGGGTTTAGCGTTGAGCTCAATGATCCAAACACCGCCTTTTGAATCAAGGCCAAAGTCAACGCTCAGTTCACCGAGGGAGCCCAGTGATCCTTCGACAATGCGAGCAGCTTTGATACTCAGGTCGATCAGTTCGGGCATGATGTTCTGTCCTGTGAATGCCATGCGTAGTGCATCCTCCCCTGGAAGAATGGCCTGACAGACATTTGTTATATAGGAATGGCGCATAGCCAATCGGCTGAGCACTCCAGAGACGTTCCACTGACCAGACCCGTCCTTTTGCAGCAAGAAGCGAAGGTCAAAGGCTCTTCCATCGATCAAAGCTAGGGGAATATACCGTTGCACGAGAAAGTCTGGGCCTATGAGCGGTTCGAGATGCCTAAGGAGCTCTTCGTTCGTAGAAAAAGAGGCCACGGGTGAAAGGGTGCCCTGATGCAAGAATACCATTCCACCTTCAGAGACCACTAAGTAGATCTTCGCTCCGAGTTGTCCATGGGCGGACTTGAGAACAACTGTCTTGAAGCGACGTAGGCCATCTAACAGACTCTGAGGAGTATAAAGGCTGGTTTTTGGAAGGTTCTTCTTAAGCGAGGACTCGCCCAGTAGTTGATGGATCATCCATTTGTCAAAACGAGTGACATGGTTGAAAACCTTGTTTTTGCCAAGGACCGTCTCTAACCGGGTGACCACCTTGGGCTTGGGCCCATAGTAGCGGTTATAGAGGGAAGGGGGAAGAGGGACAGACTCTTCTTCCCAAGCCTGCCCGTTGTACACGAGACCATGAACTGCTTGGTTCTTCCAGTCAATTCTCCGCGGTGTTACAATCACCAGACCCAGATCGAGATCCTGGGCTGATTCTTCGTAGCCTGGTATGGGCTGAAAAAAGGGGGAGAGAAGTCCGATTTGCATCTTCTGACTCATGGCCTAAACCTCCATTTCCTGGTCCATAGTATTACAGGCCGCCCCCCATGTTCCTAGTCTCGGGAAACTCAGTACGGGGGCACTATGCCTTCTTGACCTACTTCTTCATATAGTGAAATGAAGGAGGGATGAAAATGGGTTACAGAAATGTGTGTTGTCGTTGTCCTGAAGCGTGGTCAAACTTCATCGATCGTTGGGCATATATCATTCTCGGAGAAGATGAGGGTGGTTTGTTCGATGCTGAATGGCAGCTCATCCAGGTGCAGGAGACCTACTTGGTCTTCCGACGTCCAGTTGTGGATTTAGGCGGATGGCAACGAGTTGTCGTTCCCTGCGCACGGATTGTGGCTTTGGTCGAAGCTCCTGAGCCAGCGATCCCCTTGACCGCTCAACGCCGCTAGGTGCAAGATTTTGCGAATCCATCCATTAGGGTGGATTCCTTTTCGCGTCAAATGTGATAAACTAGGTGTGAAAAAGAACATAGACAAGGTGGATTGGTAGATGCATGTCGTTCTTTACACAGTTTCCTGTCTTAGAGACAGAGAGGTTGGTCTTGCGGCAGCTTAGGTATGATGATGGTCCCCATATTCAGGCTTATTTTACGGAAGAACTAGCCCGGTATTATGATTGGTGGCCAAGGTCAGTCGCAGACGGAAGAGGTTTTGTCCGTTTTTTTAAAACGGGGTACCAGGAAGAGCAGTCCATTCGGTGGGGGATTACGCTA
The DNA here is from genome assembly GCA_964485345.1 of uncultured Clostridiaceae bacterium. GTDB lineage: Bacteria > Bacillota > Limnochordia > Darwinibacteriales > Darwinibacteriaceae > UBA5420. Next base: position 33,277 of record CAZAJB010000017.1, on the reverse strand, counting down.
AAACCCTGCGACAGAGTCATCGGAACTTGCGGATTTAGCGATTTTGATCACTTTTCCCGAGCGGAGCTGGGGTATGAACTGTCAATGGAACATTGGCATAAGGGCATTATGTCTGAGGCCCTCAAGGCGGTGATTCCCTTTGGATTCAATCAGATTGAAATGCATCGCATCCAGGCTTCTATTTTTCCTGAGAACACTGCCTCAATTCATCTTCTAGAGAAGTTCGGGTTTCAGACCGAGGGTATTTTGCGCCAATACACTTACATCAAGCATCGAGATACATGGGAAGATTGTCTCGTCATGGCCTTGCTCAAGAACCCATAAAAACAAGGAGTACAGATCGGGTGTTGCGATCTGTACTCCTTTGTCGATTCAGAGTATCGACCTAGAGCGTATCGAGGACTGCTTTGAGATCGGCGACAATGTCCTCGGGGTCTTCAAGGCCGATGGATAAGCGGACCAGGCCATCGGTGATTCCACAAACTGCCCTTTCTTCGGGGGCATAGGGGGAATGGGTCATGGAAGCAGGGTGCTGGATCAGTGTTTCTGTGTCTCCTAGGCTGACAGCGAGGGTACAAAGTTTCACATTATTCATGAGGGTCCGACCTGCCGTGACACCGCCACGGAGTTCGAAGGCGATCATCGCCCCCGGTCGACGCATTTGCTTTGTGGCCAGTTCATGCGGTGGGAAGTCATTAAGGCCGGGATAATAAACGCTCTCAACGGATGGGTGGTCGCGGAGAAATTCCGCTACGATCTGTGCATTGGTACAGTGCTTCTCCATGCGCAGGGCTAGTGTCTTCAGACCACGGCAAATCAGATAGGCGTCAAAGGGACTTAGAACCGCCCCGGTCATGTCTTTTAGGCCGAAATAGCGGACTTGATCCATGAACTCCTTTTTGCCGGCAACCACGCCTGCGATTACATCGCCATGTCCGTTGAGGTACTTGGTGGCAGAGTGCAATACTACATCAGCACCGAGTTCGATGGGTTTTTGTAGGTAAGGGGTGCAATACGTATTATCCACAAAGACCATGCAACCAGGGATTTCATGGGCCAGTGCGCAGATTGCTGGTATGTCAGCAATTGTCATCGTTGGATTGGCCGGAGATTCAAGGTAGACGATCTTGGTATTAGGCCGTAGAGCACTTCGAACTTCATCTATATCACTCGTATCAACGAAGGTAGTTTCGACGCCAAACTTGCTAGCGCCGTGACCGAGAAAGGCAAACGTGCAGCCATAAAGGGCCTTTCCAGCCACGATATGATCCCCAGTCGCTAGGGCGCTCCAGAAGGCTGAGGTGATGGCACCCATACCGGATCCCGTTGCCACAGCTGCTTCTGCTCCTTCGAGGAGTGCTATTTTCTGCTCAAGTTCGGTTGAGTTTGGGTTGCCGAGCCTTGTATAAATGTAGCCTTCCTCTTCTAAAGCAAATCGCCGTGCTCCCTGTTCTGCGGAGTCAAAGCGAAAGGTAGATGCTTGGTAGATCGGAGTGACCAGTGCCCCTGCTGCATTCGGACTGTGGCCTCCGTGAATTGCCTGTGTGGCAAATCCCATTCGTTTTAGATCATCATTTCTCATTAATTTCCCTCCGTTTTTTACATCCTGTTAACTCTATTATACACGACCATAATATGTTTGGAAAGTAATGGCGGCTTACAAAAGGATTTCACGATACCAACGGGGTATACTTTAGGCAGAAATTCGATTACAGAGGGAGTTGCTCATGGTCATGAACACGGTCCGAAGTGATTTGGCGCGGCGCGCAAAGAGGGGTTTGCACTTTATTCTAGCTTCGATTGTGCTTTGGACAGGAATATTCGTTGTTTGGCTGCTTCCTGTCCAGAACATTTTGACCAGAAATCTTTTGACGTTTTTCTGTACCGCACCCTTGATGCCACTAGCTTGGGCGTTCTCACGAGCCATTAAGGCCGAATTCTCCCCTAAGGACAATCCCCTAAACAACCTGGGCATCCTTTTTTCCGTTAACCAGTTCTTGTACATTCTCATTGCTATGTGGGCGTATGCGGCAGCTCCTGCAAACATGGTGATGATTTTGGCTATGATCTTTGGCGCTCATCTCTTGCCCTTTGCCTGGCTCTATCAATCTAGGGCATATTTCATTATGGCGATCATTATTCCGCTGGCGATGTTGATCATGGGTTATAATCTCCCGGAGGAGCGCGTGTTTATCTTGGCGGGTATTATGATCTGTCTCGAGGCAATCTTCGCGGTCTGGCTGGGTATTGAAATTCGACATACTGAAGGAGAGAACAAAGCATGAGCGACGGCATTGTAGCCACATTTTCTATTGTAGGATATGATTCCGAGACGAAGGAATGGGGTATTGCTGTGCAATCGAAGTTCTTGGCGGTGGGTTCGGTGGTACCTTGGGCAGCGGCGAGTGTAGGAGCCATCGCCACGCAATCTTATGCCAACACCAGATTTGGACCTGATGGCCTCAAGCTTCTTGCCCAGGGGAAGAGCGCGCAAGAGACATTGGATATTTTGCTGGCAGCCGACTCTGAACGCCACTTTCGCCAGGTTGGCGTTGTCGATAGAGAGGGAAATGCTGCCACCTTTACCGGTGATAAGTGCCATGATTGGGCCGGCGGCATGACGGGGCGAAATTACGCCGCCCAGGGGAATATCCTGGTTAGCGAAGAGACCGTCACGGCTATGGCAGAAACCTTCGAAGGTACCCAGGGCGAGCTGGCATATCGCCTCCTAAAGGCCTTGGATGCAGGACAAGGGGCCGGGGGAGACTCGAGAGGCCGACAATCAGCAGCACTCCTCGTTGTTCAAGAGCAGGCCGGTTACGGCGGCCACAATGATATAAAGGTTGATCTAAGGGTGGATGATCATGGGGAGCCCATCACGGAGCTGAAGCGGATTTTTGGCTTGCATCAGGAGATCGCTGCTAAAAGGCGGTAAACACAATGTGGACAGGCTAGAGCTCGTGCGCATAAGAAAACGTCCTTCAGTCCTTTGTCGCGTGGAGGTCTGAAGAACGTTCGATGTGCTTATCTCACCTGTCCGATGGGGAGAAGTGCTTTGCCGTAGAGCTCGTTTAAAACTTGAGCCAAACCGGTATAAATTGCTGAAAATCCGCAGAAGATGCCCACATAACCTGCGAAAATTAGTATGCTGCCGTTTCCTGTGAAATTGCCTAAAGCCAGTAGCCAGAAGAGCGCAGTAAGGGAAGCGAATACGACCTGGAGGGCTTTGCTAATGCGGAGCGTCCCTACGAAAAGGCCGAGGGTGAACAGACCCCACATGAACAGATAACAGGCCATAGCCATGCTACTCGATGCGCCAACCCATCCCATTTCGGGCATGACTGAAAGAGCGACGAAGGTGAGCCAGAATAGTCCATATGACGTAAATGCAGTGGTGCCAAAGGTATTGTTTTTCTTCCATTCCATCACACCGGCAAGAACCTGCCCGATCCCACCGTAGAAAATACCCATGGCCAGAATCATGGAGTTGATGGGAAATAACCCAGCATTATGGATATTTAAAAGAACCGTAGTCATGCCAAAACCTAAAAGTCCTAAAGGGGCTGGATTTGCTGTTTGATCTTGTAAGCGGATTTCTTGTTGCATGGTAGTCCCTCCATTTTGTTCGAACTGTATTTGCGACCATGACCATTATAGCTATGTCTTGAGCTCTAGGCAATGCTATTTAGTGAAAAAGTACACAATATGAGAGATGCTAGGAGGAATGGAGTGCAAGCTGTATTATTTGATCTAGACGGAACGTTGCTTCCAATGAACCAAGACGTTTTTGTCAAAAGGTATCTTCAAGAACTCGGTGCCAAGGGTGCCGGTCTAGGCTACGGAGGCCAAGACTTAGTGCGGATGATCCTGCAAGGTTTTGAGGTCATGGTGGCTAATGATGGCAAGATGACAAATGAGGAGCGCTTTTGGGAGCTTTTTATGGCAACCTATGGCGGTGAACGGAAAAAGCACACGGCCGTATTTGAAGAGTTCTACCATAACGAGTTTGCGCGGGTAGCAGAAGGAGTGAACCCAACACCTCTTTCGAATGAAGCGGTACAAGTCCTCAAGGAAAAGGGTTATGAGATCGTCTTAGCAACCAACCCAGTTTTCCCCAGAGTGGCTACGGTGGAAAGAATGGGTTGGGCAGGTCTCAATCCCGAAGATTTCACCTTGATAACTACCTACGAGAACTCTGCTTTCGCCAAGCCGAATTTGGATTACTATTGTGAAATTCTAGGGAAAATTGGCGCTCGAGCTGAGGAATGTTTGATGGTGGGTAACGACGTTCAGGAGGATATTTCAGCGTCTCGCCTCGGCATGCATGTATTTCTGGTTACCGACGACTTGATCAACGCCGCAGGTGAAGACTACTCTAAGCTTCCCCAAGGGGATCGCCAAGCCATGGTTGACTATCTGAAAGCACTACCGATCAGGGGGTGATGGAGTGTCTAGGCTCATCGATCTTAGTCATCTGTTGCAAGACAATACGCCGGCGTATCCTGGTGACGAGCCTTGTCGTCTGGTGCTTACCAAGAGTGTGGAAGGGGATGGATACACTTCCTTCCTATTAAATACAGGTCTTCATGCGGGTACGCATCTTGATGCTCCTTTGCACTTTCACGCCGGCGGGGCCATGGTGAAGGACCTACCTCTAGAGACGTTTGTCGGCAGGGGATGTCTCATCGAGGCCCGGGGCGAACCAGTCATTACGTATAAGCCGCAATACGCTCAGCTCGTTGAGGTGGGTGACATTTGCTTGGTGTGGACAGATCATAGTACCAAGTTCGCTACCGATGCGTATTACGAGGAGCATCCCATCTTGCATGAGGAACTGGTGGACTTTTTGCTTGCCAGACGGGTCAAACTGCTGGGTCTGGATCTACCGTCACCTGATCGCATGCCATTTTCGCTTCACAAGAAGCTACTTGGGGCAGGCATTCCCATCATTGAGAATCTCACTAACCTGGTAGGACTGGCGGGAGTCGGCCAGTTTGAGGTTATGGCCTTTCCTTTGAGAATCAGGGCAGAAGGTTCTCCAGTGAGGGTCATTGCCAAGGTCATATAGTTAGCAAGGAGGTTACTATGCCAACATCAAGATACGTTGAGTTTCTGCTCCGAGCAAAGCGAGCCACCTATGCGGGCCGGGGACCTGAATCACCGCCGTCTCGCCCGCGTTCCCATGACTTGCACTATGAAGAGGATAACTTGCTGTATATAGACAGCTACTTGGGTGGTTCGCAGTTCGCGGGCGAAGAAGCCTTATGGGTGGATGGACAACCCTTTTGGGCCATGAACTACGTAGGACGAGTTCTGGGAGAAGGCTTTTCCGGCGACTTCCTCAAGGAAGTGTTAGCGAATGGCACGCATAGTCAACCCTACCGCGGCCCTGGGGAGTACAGGAGTGGGCCTTACAGATACGTCTGTCAGGTAGAGGGAGAGTTTGGTTGGTATAGTGGACATGAGGAGATTTTCTACCAGGATACAAAGGTCTATGAATGCCTCTTTCATGGTGGAAAAATAAGCTAGGGGGGAGTAAACATGCATCGAGCTCAGGCATGGCTAAAGAGATCTGGACGCCCCCTTGAGGTGGCGATTTGGAGGTTCTTTTTTGAGCAGGGTTCAAAGGATACCGTTATTCACTATTTGCAGGCTTTTCACAACGACGATGGTGGCTTCGGGCATGGCATAGAGCCAGATCTTTGGTTGCCTAAATCGTCGCCTATGGCAACCTGGAGGGCAGGACAAATCTTGGCGGAAGTAGGGGCCTCTTACGGGGATTTGATCGTACAAAACTTGGTGTCATACTTGATCGACACGCCCCAGGTGCAGCCTGGTATGTGGGCTTCTGTGCTACCAGAGAACAACGACTATCCCCATGCACCTTGGTGGCACTTTGAGGAAGACGCCCAAGCTGGTTGGATGTTTAATCCCAGTGTGGAGCTCTCAGCTTTTTTGATCCACTGGTCCCCGAAAAAGAGCGATGGGGCTCAACTGGGCTGGAACTCACTTCTCTACGCAGTACGACACGTAATGCAAGTTGCTAAAATGGAAAGGCATGAGCTCAATAACTACAGAAAGTGCCTCAGCCTCTTAAAGGCTCACGAAGAACACTTTGATAGTGCGATGGGCTATTCATTCGCTGAAGTGGAAAAGCAGGTACAAACCCTAACGAGGGATGCTATCGACAGGGACGTCTCAAATTGGGGTGCGGGATATAAGCCGCTGCCCCTGGATTTCATCCAGAGTCCAGACGATCCCCTGTATCCAGAGTTGAGGGAGCTGGTGGATGAGAACTTGCGCTTCTATCTCGATCAAAGGACCGATGAAGGTATGTGGAACATATCTTGGAACTGGGGACAGTACCCTGAGGAGTTTGCTGTGGCCAGCCGCTATTGGCAAGGCATTTTGGCGGTGGAGCGCTACAAGATCCTTCAAGCATTTGGGAGGGAAGGATCATGATCAAGGAGTGCCAAGCATGCGGACACAGTGACCTACTCGAAGCCGAAACCGCGTCGAGTGGGGGGTACGGGCCAGCCCTACTACCCGGGACAGGGAGTTTTAGACCCGCTAAGTTTCGAATCGTGGTCTGTGCCGCGTGTGGTTTTGTCCACTGGTTCGTGAAGAACGAAGATTTGGATAAGGTTCGAAACTCCAAACACTTTCGGTCTTTAAAGAATCGATGATGGGTATTCAAGTATATCAAGCAAGGGTGGAAGATGCAGAGGTCTTGTTTGGGCTAAACGAACGGTTCAATGGCGCTGGTTGTAATGCTCTTGAACTGGTCAGAGCATCCCTTGAGACGAATACCCAGGAGGCTGTCTTTCTCGTAAAAAAGGGTGATACGGTAGCGGGGTTTTGCTGTGTACAGATATTTAAGTCCATGTGTTATAACCGCCATTATGCTGAGATTACGGAGTTGTTCATTGATGAAGGATTTCGGAGGCAGGGTTTGGGCACGGAGCTCCTAAAGAAGGTGGAAGAGCATTTCTCCCAAGAGAACTTTGCTGGGTTTCAGCTATTCACAGGTGATAAGAATTGGTTTGCCCAGATGTTCTATGAACACTTAGGTTACCAACGAACGGGCGAAATAATGTACCGAAAGAGAAAAGAGCCGTAGAATGCGAGGTGTTGTATGCGCTGGATAATCATCAGTTTGCTTATTGGAGTTTATGTATTCGAGACGATGGTTAGTATGCTGAACCAGAAACACAGCCGCAGTCCCATTCCTGTGAACGTGAGGGATGTATATAGCAACAAGGGTTACAAAAAATGGCTAGCCTACTCGTTGGAAGGACATAGGTATAGCCTGGTACAACGGGGCTTCAGCCTAATTGTGCTGCTTGTTCTCCTTATGGGTCCCTTTGCTAGACTTAGCCGGTTGGCGTCTATCTGGACAGCAAACCCCATCTTGCAGTCTCTGGTCTTCTTGGGTATCTATCAAACTCTTCTGGTGCTCCTGGGTATTCCCTTTGGACTGTATAAAACGTTTTCTATGGAAGAACGGCATGGGTTTAATCGCACAACCAAGAAGGTTTTTATCCGCGATACGATTGTCAGTTATTTGGCAACGCTCGCGCTTGGTGGATTACTCATTGGAGGCATTCATGCTTTTTTTCTTCGCTTCGCAGACAATCTTTGGATGTTCGTTTTTGTCACCTGGTCTGCCCTCGCGGTTTTGATGGTTCTTGCCGTTGCCGTTTTGGGCAAGTGGTTTATGAGGCTATTTAATCAGTTCACTCCATTGCCTGAAGGAGAGCTGCGGACACGTATTGAGAACTTAGGTGCCTCTGTAGGCTTCAGTGTCAAAGCCATCTTGGTCATGAATGCTTCGAAGCGTTCTACGAAATCCAATGCAGCGTTTATGGGGATCGGCAAGACTCGAGAGGTGATCTTGTTTGATACCTTATTGGAGAGAATGTCAGACGATGAGATCCTAGCTGTACTGGCCCATGAACTTGGACATGCCGTACATAAGGATACTTGGCTCCTTCTGGGCAGGCAAGTCTTGGTCATGGCGTTCTATGCCGTGGGTATTGGCTTAGTTCTGCAGGCGCCAGCCTTTTACACGGCTTTTGGTTTTACCGGTGTTCATTTTGGTTTTGCCACCATTCTTTTTTCGATCCTGCTCGATCCAATTTCGCTCCTCTTAGGTATTCCTCTCAACCTACTATCGCGGAAGGCTGAATATCAGGCGGATGCCTTTGCCTCCCAACAAACCGATCCCAGATGGATGATCTCAGCCCTCAAGACCCTGTCCAGAGAGAATCTGGCAAACTTGAATCCCCATCCTCTGTCGGTGCGCCTGTATTACTCGCATCCACCCATGAGCGATCGTATTGGAGCATTGCAGTAAATTGTAGGAGGAGGAAACGCATGATTTCTCTGAGAAAGATTACCTGGGACGACTATAGGGGCGTTTTGCGGCTTAGAGTCACAGAAGAACAAGACGGCTTTATCGCTTCCAACGCATTTAGTCTGGCGCAATCCTATGTAGCATTGCTCAATGATGACCTTCCGCCCATGACCTATGCGATCCACAAAACGAAGTAGCACGACAACTCTATGGGTCCTTCGGGTTTGTGGAAACCGGTGAGATATCGGGCGGTGAGGTGGTTGCTAGGCTAGCTCTGTGAGTCTTCGGTCTGGGTGATGGGCGGTGTGATCAGTTCCAAGGACATCATGAGCACCACAATCATCTGGCTGGTGTCAATGCTGAAGCTCCCTTTCTTTTGTACGATACGTAATGGAGGTAGGTAACATGACTTTCGACTTTAAGAAAGAGTACAAAGAGTTCTATCAACCTAGTACGAACCCGACCATCGTGGACATACCATCCATGAATTTCGTTGCCGTTCGTGGAGCGGGTGACCCGAATGAAGAAGGCGGCGCCTATCAAGCCTCTATTGAAATCCTCTATACCCTCTCTTACACCCTGAAAATGAGTTACAAAGGTGAACGCCAGATGTCTGGCTTTTTCCCCTATGTCGTGCCTCCTCTAGAGGGGTTCTGGTGGCAAGACGGTGTGCATGGAGTTGATTATTCGGACAAAGCCTCGTTTAACTGGAT
>CAZAJB010000017.1:0-24108 GCA_964485345.1 uncultured Clostridiaceae bacterium | reverse complement strand
AGATGAGAGATGAAGCGACCGTCCTCGAAACCCTCCAAGCCTGGGCTGAAAAGGATGAGTGTATTCGCGGTATGGTCTTAACCAGCTCTAGGGTAATTCCTGGGTCAACCATTGATTTTCTCTCTGATTACGATATCGAGCTCTATGTTTCTGATTTGACCCCTTTTGCTGCCAATGACGACTGGTTGGCGTTTTTGGGATCCATTATGGTGCGCTGGCCCTATAAACCTCGCTCTACGATGGAGCCAGATTGGATTACGCGCCTAGTTCTATTTCGGGATGGCGTGCGGGTGGATTTTCAGATCACCGCGAACCTTGAGGTACGGGCTGATGCCTATGCCAATGGGCGCAAAATCCTGATTGACAAAGACCAACTCTTTGACTGCCTGGTGGAGCCAACGTATACAAAGTATCTGGTGAAAACGCCAACTCCCCAGCAGTATGAAGAGCTAGTACAAGAGTTTTGGTGGGACGCCATTTACGTGCCAAAATGTCTGTGCCGGGGTGAACTGCCCTTTGCCAAGTACATGTTGGATCACATGTTGCGGCATCACTTCTTACATCCCATGATCGAATGGTACATTGGAACGATAACGGATTGGACTGCCAATCCCGGTGTTTGGGGCCGGAGATTCAAGTACTACCTTGATAGAGAGCTCTCGTGGCAGTTGGAGGCGACCTATGCGGGAGCGGATCTAGGGGAAAACTGGGATGCTTTCTTCAACATGCTTGACCTCTTCTCTAGCTTGGCCCGGGAGGTAGGTAGTTATCTGGGCTTGGAGTATCCTACCGACATCGAAGACGATGTTCGGCAATACTGTCAATGGATTCAAGGTCAATAAGGAGTGGGCGCTTTGGATGTGCGTTTCTACAATGCAGGCGATGTTGATGAAAACGAGATGGCATATGCCGTGATCGCCGCCCAATATGGCGGTAAGTGGGTTTTCGTCAAACAGAAAATAAGAACCACTTGGGAGATACCCGGCGGACGGAAGGAACAGGGCGAATCCATCCTGCAGGCTGCCAGGCGCGAGTTGTATGAAGAAACGGGTGCCCTAGAGTATGCGTTGAGGGAGATCGGCGATTACTCCGTCACTCGTGATGAGACTCGCCATGGACGGCTATTTTATGCAGATATTCGAGAACTAGGACTCTTGCCTGAATCGGAAATCGCAGAGGTTTCACTGCAAGAAGGGCTTCCCCAAGAGCTCACCTACCCAGAGATCCAACCGCTCCTTATCAAGCGGGTGCAGGAGACAATTCTGGAAATTGTGGAGGCTACCGAAGCAGACGTTGAACCCTGGACTGGTTTGGGCTTACTTCTTTGGCCAGATCATTCGTTCCATGAGATGCGAGAAACTTTCTCAGGTATCCTAAAGGCTGAGAGAGAAACGGCCTTCTTGTGCAAAGTAGGTCAAGAGTACGCTGGCTTTATCAATGTGTCGATCCGCGTCGACTACGTGGAAGGCTCAAATTCGACTCCTGTTGGTTTTGTCGAAGGCATCTATGTGAAAGAAGCCTATAGAAAGCAGGGGATTGCCAAGAGGCTCATCGCGCGAGGGGAGATGTGGGCAAAGGCTCAAGGATGCACTGAAATGGGCTCAGACATTGAGCAACATAATACAACGAGTTATGACTTCCATACGACCGTCGGCTTTAGGGAGGCAAATCGGATCATTTGTTTCATTAAGGAGATCGGATAAATTGGGTGTTTTTTGTAACAAAGGGGAGGGCTTTTGTAATGAAAGTGCCGCCCATTTTGGTAGCATAATGCATATGCAATAAACCCTACATGGAGGTCGAGATGATGAAATCAAAGGTCTGGGCTCTTATATTCGTGCTATTGTTTAGTCTTAGTCTGCTACCGCAGGAAACACTTGCTTCAGATTCGGTTCCATTTACCCTTGCTGCCCCAGAAAACTTGACTGTGGAAATTAAAATGGACCAGAACAATTGGGCCTATTTTGCCATTACAATGGACGTGCCAGAGTCGGTGCGAGTCATCAACGAGAACTTGAGTGAGGACTTTCATCATTATTCTGGGGCGAATTGCCTACCTACTAGCATCTGCTTCGAGTCAAAGTATGGAGATTATGATTGGAACGAAGGGCCTTCCCTATATACGGTTACGGATATGGCAGTGAGCGATCTTCTCGGCGGAAATGTCTATGGATACTACCCCTACGAAGAGGAAGATGCGGATGGAGGCATCAACGTGGATGCTGAAGTCTACTCGTTTCGGGCTTACTTCTATTCTCCCTGGGGATATATTAACAGTTTTGTGGATAAGAAGGTCCAGTCGCACTATTCTAACCTGGTGGTTATCGGCAATCCCGCCGCATACCGGGGAGCTTCCGACTGGGCCATAGAGGATCTTGATCAAGCGGTTGAGTATGGCTTCATTTCTGAGAGGGTCAAGGATGACGTAGGTGGCTTTATCACCCGGGAGGAATTTGCCGAACTAGCCGTTCAGATGTACGAACTCTACACAGCGAAGCAAGCCGAACCAGCTCCTATTGAAACGTTCACGGATACGGATAATCCCGAGATACTCAAGGCACATGCCCTGGGTATTGTGGCCGGCATTGGAAACAACGAATTTGCTCCAGATGTGTTGATTAACCGTGAGCAGATGGCAGCCATGCTCTACCGTTCTGTGGAGACCCTGAATCCAGCAGCGGACATGTCCGTGCTGGGTGCACCCGTCTTTTCGGATGAACAGGACATTGCCCCTTACTTTGTTACCAATGTCAAGTTCGTGGCGAAACACGACTTCCTCACGGGTGTGGGAAGTAATGAGTTCGCCCCCAAGGCGTTTTCTACTCGGGAGCAAGCTATCGTTGCGGCAGTTCGCATTTTTGATGCATATACCCAGACAGACGAATAGTCGTTGAGCGGTCTAAAAGAAACGTGATAGGTGAGAGAGCGGAGACTCGGAAGGGTGCCGCTCTTTTTTTGTCGTGCACCGGGTACGAACCGCTGAGCAGTTTACCCGAACTAGGAGTTTCTCGAGTGTTGTCGAATAGATGTATAAGGCAAAGCGAGACGCTAGATAAGGAAGGGAGTTTAGGTATGAACCCAGTCTTTGAAACAATCCAGGAGCGAACATCCCTACGGCGCTACAAAGATGCACCAATCCGTGATGAGGACCTCGACGCGCTACTGAGTGCCACGCTTCGCGCTCCTACCGCCGGAAACATGATGCTTTATTCTGTGCTGATCGTTAAGGATCAAGAGACGAAGAAGACCTTGAGCAAAACCTGTGACAATCAGCCTTTTATTGCCAAGGCACCCCTTGTGCTGGTTTTTCTTGCAGACTATCAGCGCTGGTTTGATTATTACCGCCTGTCGGATGTAGCTGAGCTTCGAGAGCCCGATGTGGGTGATCTGTTCTTGGCCATGGATGATGCCATTATTGCCGCACAGACGGCGGTGCTCGCTGCGGAGAGCTTGGGCGTTGGCACCTGCTACATTGGGGACATTATGGAGAACTATGAGATCCATCGAGAACTTTTGCAGCTTCCTGACTATGTATTTCCTGCGGCCATGTTAACTCTGGGCTACTATCCTGACGATTATGTGCCGAAGTTTCGAGATCGCTTTGCAGAGGAATACATTGTGCATAGCGAGAAATACCGGCACCTAAGTGATGAGGATTTGACGGCGATGTTTTCTGGACTAGAAGAAGGTTTTTCGCCCCACAATAAGTTTGGAGCAAAGAATATGGGGCAATTCACGTATGCCCGCAAAACTGGGAGCGAGTTTGCTCGCGAAATGAGCCGCTCTATCAGAGCAGTTCTGCAAAACTGGCAAGGGCGAGAGCTGTAAGCAATAGCTGTTTCAGGGGCGCAACTTCAGCGCCCTTTTGAAGACTGTAGGAAGTGCAATCGCATCAATTGAAGCTAGGGGCTGCCACAGGTAAAGAGTGTCCCGTTCCTCTGGTGTGTAAAATGGGTCCGGTACTTCATAGCAGAAAATGGTCATAAACCAATGCCTATGGGAAAATACATATTCCATTGCGTAGACTTCTTCAGGATCGTACGGGCCTAACTGTGACAAGAACCAATTGGGCTCTTCGGCTACTTGAAGGGAGTTGCCTGTGTTCTGGGAGGGAATCTCGGACCAGGGAAGCTCCCACATGCCTTGGAGAAAACCTCCAAATTCACGTTTGCGGATCAGCACGGCACCTTGGGATTTCACAAGGCAAACTTTGATCTGCACCGGCTGAGGTGGTTTTGGCGCATTCTTGATGGGAATGGTTGAGGCGACATCGTGCAAAAAGGCTTGACAGTGGTGGGATATGGGGCATTCTTGGCAGCGCGGATTCTTTGGTAAACAGGCCCTAGAACCCAAATCCATGAGGGCTTGGTTGAAATCGCCCGCACGCTTCGGCGGTACTAGGTTCTCAAAGCTTGCCTGAATCAGACGCCGTGTCTTCATGCGGTTAATGGGATCTTGGATCAAAAAGAGGCGAGCACCGATCCTAAGGAGATTACCATCAAGAGCTATCTCGGGCTGCCCAAAAGCCATGCTCAAAATGGCCCCGCAGGTGTAATCACCGATCCCGGGTAGAGATCGAAGGGTATCCTTGGCATCCGGGATCACGCCATCGTGCTCAGCCACGAGGATCTGCGCCGCCTGATGGAGTCTCCGAGCTCTGGAATAATAGCCGAGGCCCTGCCACGCTGTGAGGACCTCGTCTTGGGATGCAGCAGCCAAAGCTTCTACGGAAGGAAAAAGCATCATAAACCTTTGGTAGTGGTCCAGCATCGCCTCTACCCTGGTTTGTTGTAGCATGATTTCTGAGACTAGTATGGAATAAGGGGTTGGATTCCTTCGCCAGGGCAAGTCACGCTGATGAAGGTCATACCAACCTAGAAGCTTCTGGGCTAAAGTCACTGTACCATTTCTCCCTTCCCATGTGCATAGAGTTTCTGCACTAGGGGATTGACTCCTCTTCACTGAAAGAAATACCAGAGGAGCAAATGGGTGGGCAAATACATACTTCACTGAGAGAGAAACGAAAGCGAAAACAGAAGGAGGCAAAGAAATGAAGGCATATGAAAGACTTTTACAGTACACGAAGTTTGCGGCCGCCTCGGACGGCTCCAGCGATAGCTGTCCTAGTACGCCTGAACAACTAGATTTTGGTCATGCTTTAGTCCAAGAGATGCTTGCCTTGGGAATCAGCGACGCTAGTATGGACGAAAACGGCTATGTCTTTGGTACGATTAACGCCAATATCCAAGACTGGGCAGGCACCGTCATTGGCTTTATTGCACATATGGATGTAGTCCGCGATGTACCTTTCCAGAACATACAGGCGAGGATGATCGAAAACTACGACGGCGGAGATATCGTGCTCAATGGTGAGGAAGACATTGTACTAAGTCCCAGGGAGTATTCGACCCTGAGTGATTATGTTGGCAAGGATCTGATTGTCACCGATGGAACAACTCTCCTTGGAGCTGATAATAGGGCCGGAATTGCGGAAATACTGACCATGGCAGAAGTTTTGTTAACGAACCCCGCCATCAAACACGGAACCATCAAGCTAGGGTTTACCCCAGATGAAGAGATTGGGCGAGGGGCAAATCGTTTTGATGTGAAGCGCTTCGGAGCCGATTTTGCCTATACCGTAGATGGGGGAGGTTTTGGCGAGGTAGAATACGAGACCTTCAACGCCGCCACCGCGACCATCACGGTGAAGGGTAGGAACATTCATCCCGGAACAGCTAAGAACAAGATGATCAATGCATCCCTCTTAGCCATGGAGTATTATCGTCTCTTGCCGGCTGAGGAAAGGCCAGAACATACTGAGGGGTACGAAGGGTTTTACCACCTCATTGATCTGCAGGGCGTTGTGGAGAAGGCAACCCTTACCTTGATTGTACGGGATCATGATCGAAATAAGTTTCAAGCCAAGAAGGATCAATTAAAGAGGGCGGCCAAATGGCTCAACGATAATTATGGCGAAGGCACTGTAGCCTACGAGATCGTTGATAGCTATGCGAATATGTCGGAGCAAATCAAGCCCCACTGGCACCTTATTGATACCGCCTACGAAGCGGTAGAAGAGGTGGGAGGCGAGCCCCAAAGCATTCCCGTGCGGGGCGGCACAGATGGCGCACGCCTATCCTTCATGGGCCTTCCTTGTCCGAACCTCGGGACCGGGAGCCACAACCACCATTCTAAGATGGAGTACGCCTGTGTACAGGCTATGGATGACTGTGTAGCTACACTGGTGAAGATTGCTGAGAAGTACGGGGTTCGGTGAGACCATGAACTATGGGGAGCGGCGGCTAAAGAATAAAAAAATACTGATCACAGGTGCCTCAGGTGGTCTAGGGGAGCAAGTAGCCTACGAGGCGGCTAGGCGGGGAGCGATCGTCATTGTCACTGCTAGGCGGGAAGAACGCCTGATCGCTGTGCGCGAGAAATGCAGGGAGCTCTCAGGCACGGAGGCTTTCTCCTATGTGCTCGATGTGGGCCATCGTCACCAGGTGCCGCGAGTCATGAACCGGATCGTTGCTGAAGCAGCAGGGCAGATTGATGTCCTGGTTAATAGCGCCGGATTTGGTTTGTTTGCAGAGGCCTTGGATACACGGCAAGACATCACAGAGGAAATGTTTCGTGTGAATGTTTTGGGCCTGATTCAGATCACGCAGAAGGTGGCCCTCGAGATGAAAAAGTATGGTAGGGGCCATATCATTAACATAGCCTCCCAGGCTGGCAAAATGGCCACACCGAAATCCGCCGTGTATGCAGGGACAAAATTCGCTGTGCGGGGCTATTCCAACGCTCTGCGTCTAGAGTTAAAGGCATTAGGGATCTATGTGACCACAGTCAACCCCGGACCTATTAGGACGGAGTTTTTCGCCAAGGCTGATCAGGACGGATCTTACTTGGCTAAGTTGCGCCACTGGGTCCTAGATTCTGAAGACGTGGCAAAGAAGATTGTGGACAGCATGTTAACGAATAGGCGGGAGATCAATCTCCCTCCCCTAATGGAAGTTGGCGCTCGGTTCTATGTTCTTTTTCCACGTCTAGGAGATTTTTTTGCTAGCACGATATTTGACCGTAAGTGAGGGGGCCCCAAGTGACAACCGTAACGAGACTCAATCCACCGCTCAAATGGGCGGGAGGGAAACGGTGGCTTGTGCCCAGTTTGGCTACGATCTGGGAACCTTATCAACAGGGAAGGCTGCTGGAACCTTTCTGCGGAGGCTTGGCCGTAGCTCTAGGTCTAGCTCCAAGCAAGGCTTTACTAAACGATGTGAACCCCCACTTGATCAACTTTTATCGCTGGGTGCAAAGGGGTCTGATTGTGTCGTTGGATATGGCCAATGATAAAGACGCTTACTATCGTTCGCGTTCCCGGTTCAATGAGCTTATTCGGGCTGGAGAAACGGACAGTCAAGAGGCTGCGGAGCTTTTTTACTATCTCAACCGGACTGGTTATAATGGATTATGCCGGTTTAATAAAAAGGGCCAGTTCAACGTCCCCTTCGGTCGTTATAAGCGTATCAACTATCTGTGTGATTTTCGAGACTATCGTTCCTTGTTCAAAAAGTGGGAGTTACAAGTGGGCGATTTTGAGCGCCTTGATCTCCTGGAAGATGACTTCATCTATGCAGATCCTCCCTATGATGTGGAGTTTACCCAATATGCGCCACAAGGGTTTACCTGGGAGGACCAGGTGCGTCTGGCAACCTGGCTTGCTCAGCACCAAGGGCCTGTAGTAGCTTCGAACCAGGCAACAAAGAGGATTATTGAACTTTATAGCGATTTGGGTTTTCACTTACTCTTTTTCGAAGCTCCACGGCGCATCTCGTGTACTGGAGATCGTACGCCTGCGAGAGAGATCTTGGCAAAAAAACCAAAGTAATGAAGGATAATGCTCGCCCCCTGTCTAGGATTGGATAAATCCAAAGACAGAGGGGTGATTTGTTTTGAAGAGGTCGTATATTGTTGGGGTATTGGCTGTTGCCTTGTGTTTGCTGCTTGTTGGTTGTCTAGGCGGAGGGAAAAAAACAATTCTGACAGACTACAATGTCTCTGGAGTGGTTGCCGATGGTCTAGGAACAGGTATTGCTGGTGTAGAACTTGCCTTGGAGGGTGCTAACATTTCTCGTGTTGTTGGTCCAACAGGCGAAGATGGGAAATGGAGTGCTACAGGTTTGAAAGGTACAGTAGAGATTACTCCGAATAAAGATGGTTGGTTCTTCAATCCAGGTAGCGTCGGAGTCAGCAAAGCGAGCGATGCGGTCAACTTTGTCGGCGTGAGAGGTGAAGATCTGACCATCGTTATACAAGGAGAAGGGTCAGTTAGGGAAGAAGTGCTCCTCAGTGCCGTGGGCATCGAGAGTTATCCGCGTACCACCGAGGTCCTTCTAACGGCAGAACCTGACTATGACTGGTTCTTTACGGGTTGGGAAGGCGATGTTCCCGCTGGGATGGAAAACGAGAATCCAATCGTCATCATCATGGATGAACCTAAAGAGATCACCGCGGTCTTTAAAGAGAAGACTAGAGTTAACGGTTTTATTAGTCTTGAGCACAGTTTTCCTGTAGCGGTTGAACAGATGCTAGGTGATGGAGTGAGTGCTGTTGCCTCCGCTAGAGGCATGAGGACAGAAGATCGTATCTCTGAGGCTCTTGATCCAACACCAACCTATCGCGAAAATGAGATGATCGTCAGAATGGATCCATCGCTCTCCCGAGCCGAACAGGAAAAACGATTGCAGCAGGCGGGCTATGAGATACTAGATACCATCGAAGCGCTCAATGCTCATTTGGTCACAGCGGTTTCTGGTGGTGGAGTAGAAGTCGCAAATGCTGTGGAGGGTGTGCTCTCCGCTGAAATGAACTTTGATATGCAGATAGCCGAACTAAAGATGCCTAATGATAAGTACTATGGTAACCTACAATGGTGGCATTATGATCAAATTCGCTTACCGCAGGCTTGGGCAGTAACAACAGGGGATAGCAGTATTCGGGTGGCTGTAGTTGATACTGGTATCAGCACCGAACACCCCGATTTACTGGCTAATGTTAACCTGGATTTGGGTGCAAGTTTTGTCATAGGCCAGGACTTTGATGACATTGAAGATGAGAATGGACATGGTAGCCATGTATCAGGCACGATTGGTGCAGTTACCAACAACGAGATGGGCGTAGCTGGGATTATGTGGGACGTAGAAATAATCCCAGTTAAGGTCTTTGGCCCAAGTGGTCGCGCTTCTAACTGGGAAGTAGTCAGTGGCATGCTCTATGCAGCAGGCTTGCTCGATGATCAAGACGATAAGCCATCAATTGGTAGACCTGCTGACATTGTCAACATGTCCCTCGGTGGGCCAGGTAGCGAGTTTCAGGAAGATGCCGTTAGGAGAGCAGTTGCCAATGACGTAATCTTGATCGCGGCAACCGGAAACGATGAGCGAAATCTGATTTCGTATCCTGCGCAGTATGACGATGTAATTGCAGTTGGAGCAACAGGCTATAACTGGGAGGACGAACCGGAGCTTGCCTATTATTCCAATACTGGTATGGAAATTGATGTGGTGGCACCTGGTGGAGGCGTTGTGCAAGGAAATCCCTTGGGCTACGTGTGGAGTACAGGTGACTTTGGCAGCTACTACGGTTCTGCGGGTACTTCCATGGCTACACCGCATGTGTCAGGTGTTGTGGGCTTGATGCTGGCTAACGGTATTCCCAAGAGCGAAATTAGAGACATTCTCCGCCGCACCAGCATGGAGATTCAGGGGCGCCGTGGCCACAACGACACCTTCGGCTATGGGCTGGTTAATGCCTATTGGGCAGTCAACGCAGTGGAAGACATGAGGATCATTCAGGGCCTCAGGGACGGCAACGAGTTCACCATCGCTGCTGAAGTGGCAATTCCCGCTAAAGGCGAGCAATTCCGCATGGAACTCGTTCAGGGTGAGTATCAACTCATTGCTTGGGTTGACGTGAATGGCAATGGTATACTCGACACAAGTGACTACTACACCGAGACACCGGTCCTAGAGTTCGGATACGGTGAGGGATGGAGCTGGACTGGTGCCGCTTCTGAAGTGGTACTAGAGGAGGAAGCAGAGCCGAGTGCTCTTTCTGCATCATCAGCCGTGCAAGTTCCTTAAGGTATATACCGTTTCTTACAAATCGAGCGAATCAACAAGACCCCGGGAACGGGGTTTTGCTCTTTTGCAGGGAAAAAGCGTCGCTCCTCGAAAGATACTAGGGTAAAACACTGATCACAAGGAGGGCGTCACCATGGGTTACTTGTACGGTGAGAAAATAATGCTTAGGGAGTATCGAGAGAGCGATTATGAACATATGCGTTCATGGGTAAATAACCCCAAGATTGTCGGCACCCTGTCAGACATTTTCCTTTATCCCCATACGGAAAAGAACACGAGGCGATTCTTGGAGTTGGCCACATCACCCGATTGGAAGGGTTTTGTCATTGCCCTGATCGATACAGAAGAGTATCTTGGCCAGATCGACTTTGTGAAAGTGGACCAGAAAAACGGCTGGGGAGAACTGGGTATTGTCATCGGGGACGAAGCGAATCATGGCAAGGGCTATGGAACGGAAGCTTTGAAGCTCATTATAAGCTTTGCCTTCGAGCAGCTTCGCCTAAATCGCGTTGAGCTCCTATGCTGGGATTTCAACGACAAGGGCCGGCGAGTGTACGAAAACGTGGGCTTTATCTTGGAAGGCCGGAGACGAAAGAAGCGCTATCGCAATGGTGAGTTTCACGACGAGCTCTGCTACGGACTTCTCAAGGAAGAGTGGGAAGCAGGCAAGTAGAACAGGGAGGTTGTCATGGATATCAATAGATTGATTCAAGCGTTAACGAGGGAGGAGAAAATTACTCTACTCTCCGGCGCTGATCAGTGGCATACAGCTGCAATACCTCGCCTAGATATTCCTGCCATCATGGTATCCGATGGTCCCCATGGTCTGCGCAAACAGGATGCTGATGGAGATCGCCTAGGAATTGGTGTGAGTCGAATGGCCACATGTTTTCCTCCCGCTGCAACGAGTGCGAACGCCTGGGATCCAGAGTTACTCTTCGCCATGGGTAAAGCCATTGGTGAGGAGGCATTGCATGAAGGAGTCTCTGTTGTCTTAGGGCCAGGAGTCAATATCAAGCGTTCTCCCCTCTGCGGGCGAAACTTCGAGTACTTCTCGGAAGACCCGTGGCTTACGGGGGAGTTGGCAACAGCCTGGATTAAGGGGATTCAATCGGTTGGTGTAGGCGCTTGCATTAAGCACTTCGCCGCTAATAATCAAGAACGCTGGAGGATGCTAAATGACTCCCTCGTTGACGAGCGCGCTCTGAGGGAAATCTACTTGGCCTCCTTTGAAAAAACTGTACGGGCAGGGCAGCCATGGACTCTAATGCCGGCCTACAACAAACTAAACGGTACGTATTGCTGCGAGAATACCGAACTCTTGGATTCCATTCTCCGTACCGAATGGGGTTTTGCTGGCGCCACAATCTCGGATTGGGGGGCTGTCAACGATCCTAGTTTGAGCATTAGGGCTGGTCTCGATCTTGAAATGCCCGCCTCCTGGGGAGTCAGCGCCAAACAAGTGCGACACGATCTATCCTCGGGTCGCTTGACGGAGCAGGCGCTCAACAATTCGCTTCGGCGCGTCTTGGAACTGGTATCAAGGAGTCAAGCAGCGAAAGGGAATATTGTCTGTGACTTGGATGCCCATCATGCCTTGGCTCAGAAGATAGCTGCCGAATCAGCCGTACTTTTGAGGAACGAGGGGGACATTTTGCCCCTGGACAGCCAGACGACAATTGCTATTGTAGGTCAATTTGCCAACCAACCTCGTTATCAAGGGACAGGCAGTTCTCTGATCAACCCGACTCGAGTTAGTACCATCCTGGGACTTCTGGACTTAGAAGGTGCCACATATGCCTATGCTCCAGGCTACGACCTTGAGCAGGACGATGTCAACGAGGAATTGATTGCCGAAGCCTGCGCCATCGCTGCCAAGGTGGACGTAGCAGTTGTTCTGGCCGGTTTGACGCCGCGGTTCGAATCAGAGGGTTATGATCGTACACACTTAGGGTTGCCTCCCAGCCATGACGAGTTAATTCGCCGTATAGCCGCTGTGAACCCCCATGTAGTGGTGGTCCTATCCGCTGGAGCACCGGTAGCCATGCCTTGGATCCATCAGGTGCAGGGAGTGCTGCACACCTACTTAGGAGGCCAGGCAGGGGCTGGCGCCGCCTTGGATCTCCTCTATGGCAGAGCTAACCCTTCAGGCAAACTAGCAGAGAGCTATCCAGTACACTTAGATGATTGTTTGGCTATTGAACACTTTGCCAAGGAGCGGGACTACACAGAGTATAGGGAAAGCATTTTCGTGGGCTATCGCTATTATGATGCCGCCGACAAAGAGGTGCTTTTCCCCTTCGGATATGGCTTGAGTTACACGCAGTTTAGCTATGAAAACCTGGAATTATCGTCAAAGACCTTGCTTGATACCGAAGAGTTAGGCGTGCGCTGCACGGTGAGGAATTCAGGGGATAGGGCTGGAGCGGAGATCGTTCAGTTGTATGTAGGAAAGGACAGTTCAACTCTCTTTAGAGCACCTAGAGAGTTGAAGGGTTTTGCGAAGATCCATCTCGAACCTGGTGAGATGAAGACGGTAGAATTTGTCTTGAACGGTCGCTCCTTTGCCTACTACAATGTGGAGATCGAGGACTGGCATGTGGAAGCAGGACAGTATCAGATCGCAGTTGGAACATCGTCGCGCCATCTGCACCTTGCGGCCGCAGTGCAAATTGCCCCATCGCAACCTGGGGTGAAGGTCCCCGATTATCGTCTTGTGGCACCAACTTACTATAATTTAGGCAAGCCCGGTGCGCAGATATCGAAGGAGGACTTCCAAGCCCTGTACGCCAGGGACTACCCTCAACCATACCAAGGAGCCGGGCGTTTTCACACGAACTCGACGCTCGAAGATTTGCAGGCTACTCTCCTTGGCCGCCTGGTACTAGCGTTTGCCAAGAAGTATTTGTGGAAAATGACTGGTGCCACAGATGAAAGAGATCCGCTTTGGATCATGAGCTGGACCAGCACTTTAGAGATGCCCCTGCGTTCCATCGTGCCTATGAGCGGAGGAGCCATTCCGGCCAATTTCGTTCAGGGCTTGCTGGCCTGGGCTAATGGAGAACGACTTAAGGCGCTAGGTCTTTGGATTCGGGGCTAGAAAAGCAAAGTCCCGGGGTACTGGGCCCGGGACATTAAGGTGGTGCGTGTCAATCTAGAACATTAAATGGATAGGTAAGTGTTGGTTAACAGATTGGGTTTGCTTTTGACGAGGATGCTTCTCCAAATCAAGAAACCTCTTAAGGTCGCCTTTGTCGTTATCACGAGTAACAGTCAAAACGTGCGGGCGATGGAATATGCTCTTTTTCATTGTGAATCTCCTCTCGATGGATGATTTTGGGGAAAACAAAAAGCGCTTGGTCGCTGGGACGTTCAGACCCAGTGACAATACGCTTGGTGTACTCCTGTGAGGTTAGCTGACGGGTTAGGACGCCCAAGTCGCCCTTCTTACCTTGGCTGTTGCCTCGGCAAAATTCACCCCAAAAGACTGGTTCCCCCACTCCCTTGTTGATTGCGATGCAATCACCCTGGAGTTTGACTTCGTCAAACATCCACATGCGGTCTTCGGAGAGTTTATCTAAATTATAGCATCGAGACTAATTAATGTCAACGCTGTTAGTAGTCATTCGCATTTCGTAAATTGATAGGGCTCCATGTAACAATTCTACCTCAATTTGATCGATTTGAGGGGAGATCCCTCTGAGGATCGACTGAAAACGAACGGAACTCCTCCTTAGGAGATGAGGGTTCTGCGTAATTTTCCCAAGAAAGTTTTAGTGATTGGAGGAGGATAAGGGATGCAAAAGATAGGTAAGACAATGCTTCTGATGCTATTTGTGCTCTTTCTGACTACGCATGCAGTGGCAGCTAATTCCCTCATGGTGTCACCCGAGATGGAGCTCATGGCTGGAGTGTTATCCCAGACGAGCTGGATTGAACAGCACGGGCCGATGGGATCTGGTAACGAGTACTTTCGCGCCCTGCAGGAGTTTGTTGCCGACTATCAAGACCATCAAGCGGTGAGCTTGGCTGAGCAGTTTACCAAAAAGGGTTTTACCTATGATGCCCCGCCGGCCTTCATCTGTCACCTCGGCCCGCTACCGGATTTAGAGTTGGCTTACGAGTATAGCGATTACTTGCTGGGCCGAGCGGGAGGACGGGAGCGCCTTGAGGAATTTCGTATGGCTTTGATTGACTTGGCTGCAGAGGCGGATTTTCTGTCCTTTTATGCCGCTTGGGAACCCTATCTAGAGGATAATCTAGCGCCGTATCTCGAGAAATTTCGTCTTGAGCTCGTGGAGGGTTGGCTCAGTGATTTTTTCGGCTGGTCGCCTGCGGGGTTTCGGCTCATTATGACGCCAAGTATGTTTCCCGGCGGTGGTTATGGTGCTAGTGTCACTGATTCCGCTGGAGATAGTGTTGCTTTTCAGATCATCCGGGAAAATGGTAGCAGTGAAGGTCCTCCGGAGTTTCCTGCCGGGGTGAGCTTGGAGAATCTAGCCGTTCATGAATTAGGCCATGCCTTCGTTAACCCGAGTCTAGAAGCATATCCTAAGCGGACAAACCAGCTTCGTGCGCTTTTTTGGCCCGTGCGCAAAACAATGGCGGAACAGGCTTATGGGTCGATGAGCACATTCCTCAATGAACAGGTTATTCGAGCTATGGAAGTCTTGGCTGCCCGAGAACTCTTTTCTGCTGAGATCGGTGGAATTGTTCTCGAAAATCACGAGAGCAGAGGGTTTTACCTCACCAGGTACGTTGTGGAACAGCTAGAATACTACCAGGTGAATCGCGATCTGTACCCAACATTCAGGGAGTTCGTCCCCTATTTATTCGACCAGTTGGAGCTCTATCAGAAGAAAAACAGCACCTGGCAGGCGCGTTTCTTCGGTCGGTTCTTGCGGTGAATTCAGCCTGGAGACGGAGAAGCGAACCATCTCAGGGCAGTGGGGACCGGAGCTAGAACTTGGTAGAATAGACCCATCTAAGGGAGATGAGGGATGGACATGGAACAAGACAAACAGACCATTGGGAAGCGCCTATTCATCAATCGTGATTTTGGACTCCTCTTCTGGGGCCGTTTGGTGTCGCAGGTTGGCGATGGAGTTCATTACTTGGCACTGACGTGGTTGGTTCTAGATCTTACAGGGTCAGGAACAGCCCTCGGGACAATGCTCTTCGCTTCTTCGATCCCGATGGTGCTTCTAGCACCTTTTACTGGAGTGTTAGCTGACCTTTGGGATCGCAAGACGATTGTGGTATCCATGGACGTACTTAGGGGGCTGATTATCCTAAGCCTAGCTTTCATTTTCCGATCTGGACGACTGAGCATGCCCATTCTTTACATCGCCACCGTTTTTTCGTCACTTTGCGGGGTACTGTTTGGGCCAGCCATCTCTGCCACCATTCCGGGACTAGTGAAGAAGGAAGAACTGGTGAAGGCTAACTCCCTGAATAATCTGTCCAGAGCGGCCACGATGATTATTGGTCCGGTATTGGGCGCCTTTTTGCTAGGGACGACGGGATATTTCGGGGTCTTCTTTATTAACGGAATCGCCTTTTTGCTCTCCGCTCTATCGGAGACCCTTATTCGTTTCCCCGAGGTGATAAGGGAGCAAACACCTACGCAAGGACGTTACTTGGGTCGCCAGTTCGTGCTCAGTTTTAGGGAAGGATTCACCTATATTTGGCGGAATGTGGGCCTGAGATCGCTGATTTTTTTTGCCACAGCTCTCAATTTCTTGGGCGCTCCTTTGCTGAATGTGGTGTTCCCCTATTTCGGGAAAGAAGTACTCTTGCTAGATGCCCAGCAATACGGTACCACCCAAGCTATGCTACCGATAGGTTTCCTGGTTGGGACTGCCTTAGTGGGATACTTAACCAAGAGATTTCGCAAGGAATCTTTGTTAACATCCAGCATTACCATGCAGGGGCTCGTAGTTGGTCTCTTGGGCTTCTTTGCCATCCCCTCCGTTTTCGGTAAGGCAGGTATCCTTAATACAATGATAGCACTTTCGAGCTCCTTACTGTTTATTGGTGTCATGAACACCCTGGTGAACGTGCCCTTTCAAGTCATGCTGCAAGAGACGGTGCCAGATGGCTATAGAGGGCGGGTGTATGGGCTCATTGACAGTATAGGGCAGCTACTCGTACCGCTCTCCATGGCTCTCTCTGGCGTCTTAGTAGATAGTTTCTCGACAGCGAGTTTGTTCATATTTAGCGGGTTGCTTACGGCAGCTCTAGGATTGTGTATGGCCTCTTCTGCCAAGATTAAGCTTCTTTACGCCAAGCAAGCGGCGGCTTAGGGCCGGAGGTGCGCAAGGAGGGAGTGCGCAAAGACGACGACCAATGCTTAACAGGAACCGCAAGGCGCATGTGAATGTCATTAAGGGGTGACGTTAATCCTCAAGAGGATTGACAGTTACACCCAAATGGTATAGTTTCTTCTAATCGCGTTAGTAGCAGCTCCTGCAGGTCGTATACCCTGGATGCGTCTCTTGCCTTGCAGTTATGGTTCTCACCTCGTTTCCCGCGTCATGGTTGACGGGCAGAACTTGATGCAATTGGGTGCCTGGAACCTGATGGCCCTGTTGTTGATTGGGATCGTGCACTTGCTCTTGGGTTATGGGGTCTACAAAGTCTGTGAGCGCAAGGCCATGCTCGCAGGAATGCTAGGGCACTATTGATGAGATGAGATGTTCTGTGGTGATTCTTGATCCAGATCCAAAACGTTGCGTTGCCAGCCTTTTCTGATAAAGATCCAGTATCCATAGAGGCAGACAACGAGGTTGCTGAAGCTCATGGAAAACCAGATTCCGGTTGAACCCCAAGCAGTAAAATGCTTGAAGAACAAGATCATAGGTAGCCTGACAAACCACAAGCGGCCGATTTCCATACTCATGGAGTACTTGGTGTTTCCGGTACCTTGGTATAATCCGGCGAAGACGCTGAAGATGCCCATTAATGGCATCGATAGGGATACGTAGAACAGGTATGTGAGGGAGAGCTCAATTACGGAGAGGTCATCCCGGGATTGCATGAAAAAGTGAATGATGGGTTGATCAAAGACGAGCAGGACCGCGGCCCCCAAGACACCGATTAGGACAGTGAGGATGAGGGCTTTGTAAAAGGATTCCTTCACTCGCTCTGTTTGGCGTGCACCGATATTTTGCCCGACTATCGTGGTCAGTGCCTGTCCAATACCCATTGCTGGCTGCATGACAAGAGACGTTATGCGGTTTACCATGGCGTAGGCTGCAAGCGTCGCTGTACCATAAGAACCGATGAAGCTGTTTAGCACAATAAACCCCAAGGATGCTCCAGATTGCCCGATCGTGGAAGGTAAGCCCACTGCTACAATCTCCCTGATAATCCCCTTATGAAACGAAAACCCCTTAAAAGATGGTGTGAGTTTGTTCCTCTTGCCAAACAATATGAAAAAGCCAGCCATAGCCAGAAGCGCTCTAGAAGCCAGAGTGGCCCAGGCCGCACCGGCGATTCCCCAGTTGAACGTGAAAATGAAGATCGGGTCCAAGATTACATTAAGAATCGCAGACACGGCACTCAAAATCATGGGTGTAATCGTGTCTCCTTGGGCATGCATGATGGAGTTGATATTAAAGAACACAAATAGGAAGGGAAGGTCTAAGAAGGTGATGCGTAGGTAGACGTTGCCTAGGCTGGCGAGTTCTCCTGTGGCTCCCATCAGGCGAACGATGTAGGGAGTGAGAAAAAACCCCAAGGCAGTAAAGACAAGGGAACTTAATACTGTTACTACCATTAACTGCGAAGTGTAGCTCTTGGCGCGCTCATAATCCCCGTTTCCCACAAGCTGCGACAAGAGGGACGTGCCGGCGATGGATAAACCCATACCTACGGAGATAAATAGGAAGTTCACAGGCCAGACAAAGGCGGTGGCTGCAAAGTGGACGGAGGAGATCTTGCTGACCCAAATTCCATCGACTAGATTGTACAGGGTCTGAATGAGGCTGTTGATGATGATCGGGGCCGAAAGCGTCATCAGTACCTTGTAGATATTGCCCTTCAGAATGAGTTCGGACTTGGTCGTTTTTTCCACATGCACCCACCTTGTCGTTGTTGTCAGATGTATGGGTACATTATACCACTAGTCGTGAGCAGAGGAACACTAATTATTGATTTGTCGCTGTAACTACTCTGAGGGCTGGCGTAGCAAGAACTTGGCTAAGAGGTACTCCAAGACAGCCACAAGCAGAGCAAGACCGACCAGCGTTCCAAAGGTTGTACGCAGGAGTCCTGTGAGGCTCACCAAGAAGGAAAAAAATGCTGCAACGATCCCTTGTACAGGAGCGACCAGCCAGCTAGACCACGCATGTTGCAGGGCCATGCCAGTTAAAAACAAGTTGAGCAGAGTAATTGGTATAGCGGAAAGGAGCACTCTCCACCAGGAATTGCTGTCAAAGAGAGTGAGCGTAAGTAGTGCCGCTAGAGCCAGCATGGCGAATCTTCCGAGGAAGTGTGAGTTATCATACATGGGCTTTACCTCCCGTTGTAGTGTGCACCAGAAAATCCTCGAAAATACAAGCGTAAAAAGCAGTTGACAAATTCCAGCATGCCCTGTATGATATTAGTGTACTAGGTACCTAGTGCACTAATAGGGAAAGGGGGGGACATGATTTTGCACATCGATTTCAGTACTTCGATACCAATATACTTGCAGATCATAGAAGAGTTCAAGCGCCAAGTAGTCACCGGTGTATTGAAACCAGGAGACAAAGTCCCTTCTCAGCGGGAACTGGCAGCCCAGATCAAGGTGAATGCGAATACCGTACAAAGAGCCTATCGTGAAATGGAGATTTTGGGTCTCGTCGAAACCCTACGGGGGCAAGGCACCTTTGTGTGTCAGAATCACCAAATTGTAGAGGAGACGAAGAGTGAAATGCTAACGAATCTAGTGGATGATTTTGTGCGGGCTGTGCAAGCACTTGGGCTAAGCCAAGAAGCTACACTAGAGGTTGTGAAGAGTAGGTTTTTAGAGATAGAGGATGGAGAAGGGGTGCATGGTAGGTGAGCGCAGGGAAGCAAGCGTTAGTGGTAAGTGATTTAAGGAAGAAGTATCCCAGGGTAGAAGCACTCAAGGGCATCGACCTGTCTTTGTCCCAAGGAGAGATCTGGGGTCTTCTAGGACCAAATGGGAGTGGGAAATCCACATTGCTTAAGTGTGTTGTGGGCTTAGTGAATCCAGATGGAGGCGAGATTCGAGTTCTCGGAGAGGTTCCTTCCCGTCATACCAAGGCTCAAATTGCCTTTGTACCGGAGGTGGAGAGTCTTTATCGCTGGATGACGATCCGCCAAATCATCGACTTTACCGCTTCGTTTTATGATGATTGGCAAGAAGAACATGTGGCCGAGCTTCTAGACTTCATGCGACTTGATCCAAGCAAGAAAGTGAGTTCCCTCTCGAAAGGCATGCGCGCTCGCCTCAAGCTGATCCTAGCCTTAGCCCGCAAAGCCCCTTTGATTTTGCTGGATGAGCCATTTAGCGGGATTGACCCAGCATCACGAGACCGCATTGTAGAAGGTATTGTGCGGCAGTTTAAGAGCGACGAGCAGACGATGGTGATTTCAACCCACGCGGTAGGTGATACTGAGCAGCTTTTCGATGGAGTTGTCTTCCTTGATGAAGGAACCATCAATCTGCAGGGAAATGCGGAGGACTTGCGCAAAAAGTATGGGAAATCCATCAATGATTTGTTCAAGGAGGTCTTTGCCTAATGAGACGCTTTCTGAGATTATTGCAAAAAGACTTGCAGGCAAGCCTTTTGCCTATGGGCTTCCTATCAGGTATTACGATTATTATTATGTTCTTCACACGCTTTAGAATAGAAACGGCGGGCTGGCCCGTAGAAGCATCCATGCTAGCTGTCTCCATTCCCCTCGTCTTCTTGCCCTTGTGGTTACTGTGGCAGAGCTTTCAAACACTCCGGACAGAGTGGCGTGAAGATACCGTCTACACCCTCTTGGTCCTGCCAGTGCCTGGGTGGCAAGTGATGGTGGCGAAGTTGTTTGCGATCTGGATAGAGTACACAGCCCTTCTGGCAGTGGCTATAGTTGGTGCTTTGGTGTTCTTCACTCCCCTAGTCCGGGAAGCCATAGAAGTCTTGCCAAGTGTTTTCTGGGTAGTCCGAAATGGGGTCCTGCTGTATTTAGCCAGCCTCCTCATGCTGGCCTCGGTGGTCATCTTTGTGCAATTAGCTTTTGTTGTGGGCAAGATGGTGGGGCGAGTCCAAGGATTGGTTGCACTTTGGACATTAATTCTCAGCGGTTGGCTTGTGGAAAAGCTTGGTGCACTACTTGAACCTATCTTCCGCTGGATTCCCACGCTTCCATTGCATAAGATTTTTCGCCTTGACGAGCTCAGGCAGGGAATGGTGGCAGACTGGAATCTTGCTCCACAAATCGGCACCTGGCTTGGGATTGTCGCCATGCTCGCCTTAACAAGTTATCTCTTTGAGCACTATGTGGAAGTTAATGGATAGGGGGGGAAACCATGAAAATTCGTAGAATAGCGTTGGCGGTTCTTGGCTTGCTCACCGTACTTTTTATTGCGGATGTGCGCTACTTCGGGCGGGATGACTCGATCAAAGAGCCCTCAATCCGCTTCAATATTGGTTCCAGCTTCGATACGAACAAAGTGGAAAAGAAGCAAACGTTCACCCAGTCACAGGGTGGGTTTACTAGTCTTTCCATCAAGGGGCAACAAGGTGTGATCCAGCTCATTTCCACAGACAAAGATGAGATTAGGGTTACGTCCACCATTGGCGCCGACAACCAAAAGATCCTAGATAGCGTGGAGATCAATCAAAGTATTTCCGGTTCCGAGCTCAGCTACGCGTTGACTGGGGGAAGAAGCGAAGATCTGCAAGACGCTGGCGTAAGCTTCGTAGTAGAGGTTCCTGCCGGTATGGAAGTCAGCATTGAGCAGAATTTTGGAACAGTTGGAGTTCGTGATTTTGTGGGGTTCCTAAACTTGAACACCAGTTTCTCCGCTGTAGACGTTTGGGGTCTAGAAGGGACGGCTATCATCCAAAATAGCTTTGGAGACCTAGATTTGCGCCAGGTCGCGGGGCCCATCACTCTCAACGACTCTTTTTCCACAAGCACAATTGAACTACTCGCAATCGACGGGGGCTATGATTTCGATATTGAGGTGACCAATGGTTCGCTCAAGCACAATGCCGGGTTTCAGGTTGACATAAGCGAAAACCGAGTCGAGGCTCGTGAGCAATGGGGGAATGGCGTACATCCCATCGTGATTCGGTCGAGTTTTAGTACCGTGACCGTGAACCTAGACAAATAATCAAAAAACCGAAGGGACGCTAGACGGAGTACATCCCGCTGCGTCCCTTCCTGACTTCTTTGGTTAGTCCCTAGTCAATAAACCCAAGAGCAACGAGTTTCTGCTTAGCAACCTCAAGATCTTCGAGGGCTACCATAATCACGGGACCTGTACAACCCATGCCAGCTTCGGCATAGATGTTTTCCTTCCACAATGCCTCAGCGGCATCTTCGATTTCGAGAACGTCAATACCAGTAATCTCTTGGTCTACAGGTTTCGCTGGGGGTTTTTGTACCCCGCCCGCAGCCGCAACTTTGATCAGTTTGGCAGCCTGCAATTCTTCCTGAACTAGCTCTGGCACCTTAGCCTTAGCCATGTCAGCGGCGAACTCAACTGCACCCGCAATGACGGGGGCACCAGAAGCTCGAGAGACGATATTAACGATTTGCTTATAACCTTCACCTACACCTGGACCATAGCCGTAGCCTACGCTCTCAATGCTGCCACCCGTCGATAGGGCGGAGAGCATTTTCACTAGAATGTTTCCAGTCAAGGAGTCGGTGACAAGTACATCACAAGAACCAGTTAGGGCATCATTACCACGCATGACTGCCTGGCCGCCTGCACGCCCAGAGGCTGCCCAGTTGATGGCGTAGCCTTCTTTCTCAAGATCTCGCAGCGAACGCTCTGTTGTGAGGGCACCGTCGACATTCAAGACCCCGACTTGTGGGTTTTCTATTCCCAAGCCCTTGGCCACTGCAACACCCAAGATGGCGTTTTTGTGCATCGCTTCGGTACGGTTACCGGCAGACATCCCGGTCGTCGAGGCGATGAGCATTTCGCGTCCTGTGGCAGGAGCAATCACGCGGCCGATGGTGGTGACGCCGAGGGGGAAGTTGTAATGCATGGTTACGCAGGCATCGATCTCGCCAGATTGCAGGAGAGTCTCCATAGTCGATCGCTGTTCTTCTTCGGTGTTCGCCTCGACGACTGGCAAGGATGTGCTGCCTTTAGGTCCGATGGCAACCACTCTGATGTTCTTGTGTTTGCGCTGGGCCAGTTCCGCACCGCGCACAACTTCTTCCACGCCATGTTCGCTGCCGAGGAGGGTAACACCTACAGTCACCATCTTTTCGGTTGGAACGGCTGCGGCTCCCGTTTTCCCAGGGTTAGCTTCCATGATGAAGGAAACGCCATCAAAGAGGTTGGTCAGGCGAGCTAAGAAGAGGCTACCTTTACCGATAATCATAACCCGTTTCAGTGTTCCATCTAGAAGACCTTCACGGGCAAAACCAACATAAGGTACACCTGAGGGAATATGTCCTTGGGTGGGAGCCCAGCCAGGCATGCCATGTTCTTCGACGAAACTGTTGAGTTCGGTCCGTTCGATGGCTCCTTGTTTCACTCCAAGTGCGCCAATCATCTTGTAGTTGGCTAGGGGCACATCGCCGGCTCCAGCGGGAACCGTGATTTCTGGATTTTGCATCTCTGCACTATACTTATCAACATCCTTGATGTTCAAGCCAATCGCGTCTAGAGGGGCTGTAACCAGCGAGGTTGTAACTGCCTGTGGTGAAGAACCAGTGCCTACTGTGTGACGTCCGATGGCATCAGCGCGAATAATGGGATTGACTCCATCGTCTTCGCCTATCAAAAGGGCAAAGCCACCCATGCAGTCTTCTAGGACGGGCACTCCTTTTTTGACATGATCCCGAGAGTTCATACCAAGCTTTGCTGTTGCTCCGCCTGCCACAACCACTACATTCCTGTAAATCCCGGCTTTCACCAAACCAGTGGCATTGACAATGCTATGCGAGGGACCGGCACAGAAAGAACGGGTATCAGAACCGGTGGCATTGATACAGCCGCACTTCTCACCAACGGCTTTGGCAAAGTTGCCTCCGCCACGCTGGTTCATATCTCCAGCAGCTTCTTCGGAGGTCTCGATAATGTAATCCACCATGGCAGGATCGATGTCATTGTTCCATAGCAGGTGTCTGAGGCTAAGCACTCCCCCCGCTTTAGCCGCAAGGTTCTCAAACATCACATCGGCACTAAGGTTGATATCATGCTCATGGGCACGTTTAACGCAACCTACGATCTTGCCGTCAAACTCAAGGGGCACGCCGACTTTTTTGTCAAGTAGGGCTTGAACGTCTTCTAGAGCCTGTGTTTTTGCTAGGACAGCGAAATCCGCCTCACCAAAGAGGGGGTGATTGCTGAGGCGCTCTGTGACTTGCTTAGCGAAATCATCCTCCAAAATGACCAATTCAAAGGCGTCAACAATTTTCATCATAGCAATAAACTCGTCCATAGGGAAGATCTCGCCGAGTTTACCATGCCGCTTAGGCTCAGCAAGGTTTTCATACCAGGGCTTTGGGGCTTGAGCTAGTTCGTCTGGGCGCATGTTGCCAATATAGACCTGGTTCGGGGGATAGGCTACGACACTTTCAAAGGGACGTAATCCTTTTCTTACCTCTTCGAATAATGGAGAATCCGGATTATGAGCCCGCTCCATCGTCAATGTTGTTCCGTGCGTATTCACCATATCTGATGCGTGGAACAAACAATAACTTGCCGCTTTAACAACTGGATTGGTCAATAAACACACCTCCACATAGATAAAGGGTCCCTACCCTTGCTGATTGC
>CAZAJB010000016.1:0-38335 GCA_964485345.1 uncultured Clostridiaceae bacterium | reverse complement strand
GGAATTTCAGCAACGGGTAGAGTCTACGCACCGAGAAAGCATGATCAAAATCGGTCTCCTGGAGCAGCTGGGCCTCAGCATGTCCCAGGAAGCTAAGCGGCTTACAACGGCCCTCAAGGGCGAAGTGAAGACCCAGGGCGACTGGGGAGAGATGATTCTGACACGCATTTTGGAGGCCTCCGGTCTACGGGAGGGCCATGAGTTTGCTCTGCAGGGAGAGGGTTTCGATCTGCGCAGCGAAGCCGGAACCAAGATCAGGCCCGATGCGGTGCTCCTGCTACCTGGGGATCGGCACTTGATCGTTGACGCTAAGGTCTCCTTGGTAGCCTATGATCGCTACCTAAGGGCGGAGGATCCCGCGGAGCAGGAAGTCTGCCAAAATGAACTGGTTCGCTCGGTGAAAGCCCATGTGGATGGACTAAAAAACCGCCATTATCAGAAGCAGGCTAGCCTAAGCTCACCAGACTTTGTCGTGCTCTTCATGCCCCTGGAACCAGCCTATGCCCTGGCTCTCCAGTCCGATGCTGATCTGTTTCAGTATGCCTGGGATCGCCACGTTGTGGTCACAACCCCCACCACGCTCATGGCCACCCTCTGGATTATCGCCAACATTTGGCAGCAAGAGCATCAAACAGCCAATGCTCTAGAAATCGCCCGCCAGGGCGGCGCCCTCTACGACAAATTCGTAGGTTTCGTGGACTCTCTAGGCAACCTGGGCCGCCTCTTGGAGCGTTCCCAAGACGCCTATAATCAAGCTTTTAACCAGCTAAAGAGCGGCCGAGGTAACCTGATTACCCGGGCAGAAAACCTACGCTCCTTAGGAGTTAACGCCAGTAAGAGCCTGGATACGCGCTTGATCCAAACAGCGGAAGAGGCCGATACTGAGGTATCGGAGGATACCCCGGCCTCATAATCCGTCTCCGTGTTCTCTCAGTGTCACATGCTCCTGCGTCTCTCCGTCCTCCAAGACAGTGCTTGTGATGAGCCCAGAGGTGTAATCTCCCGCGGCGGGGACCGAACCTCCCTGCACATTCACCCAAGCCTCCACCGTGTATTCTCCCGGAGGCAAGTAGAAGCTTTTTCCGGTCTCCTGCAAGGGGACCACTTCTTGCACGGATTCTCCCTGGGCATCTCTGAGGGTCAAAGTCAGTGCTGTAATCTCTGAGACAGCCCACTGGGCGTGAACGAGTCCATGTCCATATTCTTCGTCCCAGCCTGGTTCGCCTATATCCATGGCGCTTGCGGCTAGAATCGAGCGCAGCTCGTTGGCGGGTATTCCCTGCGCAAGCATGAGTCCTGCCACCCCCGACACCAGAGCTGTGGAAAGGGATGTTCCAGGGATGGTCGTAGGCGGCGCTACCAAATCGAGATCCTTGCCGCGCTGCGAATAAGGTGCCCGCTCCGGTCCATTCGGTCCCGGAACCACTGTTCCTACTGCCAAGACTTGGGGATATGCCGCAGGATACAGAAGGCTCGTACCTCCCTTATTTCCAGCGGCGGCAATCATAAGAACATCCGTTTCCCTCGCGACTCGCTCCACTGCTCGCCAGAGCACGTCTGAAAGGTCTTCTTGTCCCAAGGATAGATTAATGATATCTGCACGATAGGGATTGGCCATCGAATGCAGGCCTGCTGCGTAAAGGATCCCATCACTGACATCATAATCGCTACCACCCAGGGTCCCCAACACTTTCACAGGCTGCAAGGAAACCACGGGCATCGCTTCACTGATGGCGATGGCGATGGTGGTTCCATGCCGATCGCGGTGAACGTCGCTGGTATCAGCGTTATGATCCACGAAGTTGTAGCCAGCCACCACCTTAACCCCCGGGGGCAGTATCTGGCCCGCCCTGTCCTGGTCCAAGCCCGAATCCACAATGGCAATGTTGACACTCTGATCCCCTAACGTTCGTAGGTGGGCAGCGGGAATGCGGATGTACTCCAAATACCAGGGAAGACTTGCCCCTTCCATGCCGGAAGAACTGGCCTGCACAATCCAGTTCGGTTCCAAATAAAGGTGGGCATCCTGATAGGTGCTCCATGTGGCAAGGGAAAGTTTGCTGTCATCTCTCGGCTCAACCCGGGCCACCAAGAGCGATGGAATAGTCCCCTTGAGGACCAGACCCAGGCCTGCTAAAAGCTCTTCTCGGCGCTCAAAGTCATGTTCTGTACGAAAATGGGCGACCAAGTCGGCGAAATCCCGCTCGGCGTGGTCTGCTTCCAGCCGATCCAGAGAAGAAGTGTGGATGGTCGAACGCAGCAGGGGATATTCATGCCGAACATCCCAAGTCAGATCCAGTCTGCCCAGGTTCGATCCGCTACTGCCCACAAGAGGGCTGGCAAAGAGCTCGTCCGCTACAGGGGGTCCATAGCGCACCGCATAAAGATGCTCCCGCGCTTTTTGATCCGGATCCTCAAAGAAGGTCTCCTGCACCGCAAGTACCCCTGCCTCTTGCCACAAGGGGCTACTTAAGTGGCGTTTCCAGACTTCCCAGTTCCCCTCCTCTAAATCTAGCTCATCCCAACGAATCGTAATACCACCCGCCACAAGCCAGGAATGACGCACATTTTGTGGGCGCAGGTCCGTGGTGGCTTGCTCTGTTTTGACCAGGATCAGTGCCGCCACAGCCTGGCGTTGGCCCCGGACGCTGCTTTGTTCGCTCAGGGAGACGACTTGGCCAGCCGCATCTCGGGCACAGGCCTGAATCTGCCAAGTTCCCGTCTCCAAGGACAAGGTGGTCACAGTACTCTGACCTAAGTCCAAGCGATAGGTGCGATTCTCCCTGGTTAGCAGAAGCTCATGGCTGTGGGCTATTTCCCCCTTCAGATCTATGGTTGTTAGTCCGTTATTCGGACTCACCCACAGGCAGCCCGCGAGAAGCAGGCTCAAGGCCACAAGACAAACTAGACGATGTCGCCTCATACCTCCACCTGCCAGTCCACGGGTTCCTGACCGGATCCTCGCAGGAACTCATTCGTCTGGGAAAAATGGGCAGAGCCAAAGAACCCCCTATGGGCTGATAAGGGGCTTGGATGCACCGTCTTTAGCACGAGGTGCCGGTTACACTTGGTATCAAGCGTAGCCTTAATCAGGGTCTCCTTGCTTTGGGCATGCCTGCCCCAGAGCAAGAAGACGAGGGGTGTTTCCTTGGCAACAAGATGCGTTAAGATGGCATCAGTAAATGTCTCCCAGCCTTGCCGCTGGTGCGAACCTGCCTGGCCTTGGCGCACCGTCAAGGTGGTATTGAGGAGTAGTACGCCTTGATCAGCCCAGGACTCTAGGCAGCCGTGGGCGGGGATTTGAACTCCCAGGTCGCGGCTTAGTTCTTTGAAGATGTTTTGCAAAGAGGGCGGCTTGCGTACCCCCCTCTGCACCGAAAATGCTAGACCATGGGCTTGTCCAGGGCCATGGTAGGGATCCTGGCCCAAGAGCACGACCTTCGTCTCGGCCAAGGAGGTGCGCTTAAGTGCTGTGAAGATATGGTACATATCCGGATAGACGGTATGGTTTTGATACTCCTGGATCAAAAAACTCCGCAGGTTCTGATAGTAGCTTTTTTCGAACTCCTGGGCCAAGATCTGGTCCCAGTCGTTGCCTAGTACCACTCCCATCCACGCTCACCTGCCCTTGCCCGTGGAACGCACCAATTGATCGAAAAGGCTCCGTGCCGCGACTTCCCCATTACTTAAAACAGTGATGGAACGGTTCTGCTCAAAGGAGGCTCCCAGGAGCACATGCACGCCAGGGGCCTGGCCCTCAAGCACGTAGAGTTCGCTACCGGTCGTCTCTTGGTAGGGAGCAAGCACCGCGCCTACTGTCTCCTGGTCCAAGAACTGGCCTTCTGTCAAGACATTCCACAGCCGCTTGAGGTCATGGGCTGTCGTAAAGAGCTGCGGTTTTACGCCCTCTGCCAGGATGGCGTAAATGTTCTCCACCGTCTCGCCCTGCCTGGTTATGGTATAGCCTGTGGCAGCTGTTGCAGGGGCATGATCTAGGTAGTAGAAAGCGGATTGCTCAAGCCCTGCAGGTAAGAGCACTTCCCTGGCCACAACATCCCAATGTGGTGTATCCGCAACGAGGGTGCTTAGTTTTTCTTCCCAATTGAGTTTTGGATCTTCCCAAACCAAGAAACCAGCCTCGAGTTTGCCCTGCGCGACCAGCCGAGCCAGTGCGAGCTTGGCAAAAAGTTGCCTAGCAGACCCCAGATTAAAGAGGGTATAGAAGTGATTGTCGATCCGATAGCGCCTTTGGGCCAGGCCGGAGGCGCCGCGAAATTCGATTTCGAGCCCCTTGGCCACCTGCCAGACGCCAGCAAAGTCATGGGGTACATCCACGTCTTGGTACCTGCTATCCCAACCGCTCATCGTTGTACCTGCCTGCAGTGTAAAACTCTCATCGAGTTTTGGCACCAGGGCAGGCACCTGTAGTTCGGTGCGAATAAGCTCGGCAAATCCGTGACAGCTCTCTTTTTCGCCATGGGTTACAAAAACCCGGCCAATGTGGCGAAATCGACGCAGCCAATGGAGGAGGGCCCCCTGATCGGCATGGGCGGAAAAACCAGAAATCGTCTCAATCTTGGCCGCAACCTTGACCATCTCGCCATGAATCCGCACTTCCTTGGCCCCATCTTGCAGACGGCGACCTAAGGTTCCCTGGGCCTGATAGCCAACCAAAAGGACGGTGGCTTGTCTGCGCCAGAGATTGTGCTTGAGATGGTGCTTAATCCGTCCCGCATCCGCCATCCCACTGGCGGAGAGGATGACCAAGCCCCCGGATACCGAATTGAGGCGCATGGATTCTTGCACACTCTCAGTGTAATGCACATGGGGAGCTTCGAAGGGAGAGCGTCCCTCCTTCACCATGGTTCGAGTCTCGTAGTCAAAAACACGGGCATGCTCTTGAAAGACCTCTGTGGCCTTGGTGGCTAGAGGACTATCGATGTAGATGTTGAGCTGGGGAATGAGTCCTTCATCCTGCAACACCCTCAAGCTATAGAGGAGGTCCTGGGTTCGCCCCAGGGCAAAGGCGGGAATCAAGAGATTGCCACCCCTCTCCATGGTGGAGTTCACCACTTCGGCCAGGCGCTCCATGCGCCCAGAACGGTTCTCATGGGTGCGGATCCCGTAGGTTGACTCGATCACCAAGACATCTGCCTCAGAGATAAAGGTGGGATCCTGGATAATGGGTTGATCCAAGTTACCCAAGTCTCCAGAGAAAACACACTTGGTCGTGTCCCCTTCCTCCTCCACCCAGAGCTCCACAATGGCCGCTCCAAGGATATGCCCTGCATCCCGGAACCGGACGCGCATCCCAGGGAAAAGCTCCAGTTCTTCATCGTATACCATGCGCCTAAACTGCTTCATGGCCTGGGCGGCATCATCCACCGTATAGATGGGTGTGAGTAGCTCCTGCCCCCGCCGTCTGCGCTTGCGGTTCTTCCTTTCCACTTCGGACTCTTGAATATGGCCTGAGTCCGCCAACATAATGGAACAAAGATCAACTGTCACAGCCGTGGCATAAATGGGACCCGTAAAGCCATGTTTGACCAGCTTCGGTAGAAGGCCGCTGTGATCGATATGGGCATGGGTCAGCAAGACCGCGTCAATTTCATTTGGATCAAAGGGAAAATCACCATAGTTTCGTTGTTTGAGCTCCTCTGGTCCGTGGAAAAGTCCACAGTCCACCAGGATCTGCTTGCCAGCAGATCGAACCATGTAGCAAGCGCCGCTCGTTGTCTCAGCCGCCCCAAAAAACTGCATCTGCATCGTAGAACCTCCTTCAGATTAGCGGTCTATGTCGTGGGTTGTGAAGAAAAAGCGTAAATGGTCGTATGTTCATAACGCCTTCCCGCGGACAAAATGGCCCTGGGAAAATGCGCGAAGCGCAAACTATTGGGGAAAAATTGCGTCTCCAAGCAAAAACCCGAACGCCTAGGGTGCGGTGTGCCGTCGAGGAAGTTCCCGCTGTAGAACTGAATGCCCGGTTGGGTCGTCCAGACCTCCATGACACGGCCTGTAGAAGGGTGTTCTACCCGCGCCGCACGCTTGAGCCCTGGCTGCAGACCATTGATGATCCAATTGTGGTCGAAGCCTTGGCCAGACCGAATCTGTGCGTGATCCGCTTCGATGTCCTGGCCGATGGTCTTCTTGTGCCTGAAGTCCAAAGGAGTCCCTGCTACCCTTAGAATTTCACCTGTGGGCAAGCATTCGAAGTTGATCGGTGTGAAAAAATCCGCCTCAAGCTGCAGCTCATGATCGAAGATGGAGGTACTGCCCTGGCCTGCTAGGTTAAAATAGGCGTGGTTGGTCAAGTTAACCACCGTATCCTGATCCGTAGTCGCTCTATAGTCGATGCGCAAACCAGCATTTCCCGTAGGAGCATAGGTCACCTCAACCTGCAGATTGCCAGGATATCCTTCTTCACCGTGGGGGCTGAAGTAGCTTAACTGTAGCCCGGGGCCGAACTCGGTTTCCACCACCTGAGGATCCCAGATGACCTTGCCAAAGCCACCCGGCCCGCCGTGCAGATGATTGCGACCATCGTTAGCCGCGAGTTTGTAGGTCGTATCACCCAGAGTGAACTCGGCATTTTCGATCCGGTTGGCATGGCGGCCAACCAAGATCCCTAGGGACTTTGTACACGCCACATAGTCTTCTAAAGTGTGGTATCCTAAGACAACGTCGCCCAAAACGCCGTGTCGATCTGGAACAGATAAGCGTACCAAGGCACCGCCATAATTGGTTATTTCCGCTAGAGATCCTTTCCCTAAATCAAGGGTAAACAGCTCCACCGTCTGCCCCTGCAAATTTCCCCATGTTCTTCGTTGCATGCTGGATCCTCCTTATTGATCTTCTACAAGTTTTTCTCAGGCAAGAGGTTTTTCCTCTCCTTAAGCGAAACAGTTTATAGTAACCTTTTCGTACCTGGCGACGTGAATTCCTGCCATGAGGCAAAACAAGAGTATGAAGGGCGGCTGCCGCATGATGAGAACAAAGAAGTATTGGAAGGACACATTAGAGGCCTATCTCTACTTACTACCAGCCTTCCTCGTCTTAGGTATGTTTAGTTTTTACCCGGTAGTAAAGTCGGTCTACATGAGCTTTTTTGATTGGAGCCTGCTGCGAGAAAACCAGTATTTTGTCGGGCTCGAGAACTACGAAAAGATCGTCTCCGATCCCGTCTTTCGTACAGCCATTGTCAACACACTTCGCTATGTCGTGGGCTATGTGCCCATCTCTATCGGACTAGGCCTCCTTGTAGCGGTACTACTCAACTCTAAGATCCGCTTTAGGGGTCCTTTGCGCGTAGCTTACTTCCTACCCTGGGTTACCTCTTCTGTAGCCATTTCCATGGTCTGGCGCTGGATCTATAACCAGCACTATGGGCTCCTAAATATGATGCTTACAGGACTTGCAGGTGTAGTCAACGCGGTAGTGGCGTTTGTCACCTTCGGTAATCTC
Source organism: uncultured Clostridiaceae bacterium (assembly GCA_964485345.1). Taxonomy (GTDB): domain Bacteria; phylum Bacillota; class Limnochordia; order Darwinibacteriales; family Darwinibacteriaceae; genus UBA5420. The sequence continues at coordinate 30,874 of CAZAJB010000016.1, read as the reverse complement.
ACCAACGTGTGGCAGTTTTCCAGCCCCAATTGGTTAATGGATCCTAGATGGACCATCGTCAATCTTGTCATCATCGCTGTCTGGCAATCCCTCGGCTATAATATGATCATTTTCCTAGCGGGTCTTCAGAACATCCCCCAAGATATTTATGAGGCGGCAGAGGTAGATGGAGCTAGCCCCTGGCAAAGCTTTTGGAAGATCACCTTCCCACTCATCTCGCCCACCACCTTCTTTATTTCGATTATCTCGATTATTGGGGCCTTTAAGCTCTTTACGGAAGTGTATGTACTCTATACGGGGCGTCCGGGGCCTGTTAATAGCGGCATGACCATTGTCTACTACGTCTACCGCAACGCCTTTGAGCGCTACCGCATGGGTTATGCCTCCGCGGCCGCCTATATTCTGTTTGCCATCATCTTCATTTTCACGCTCGTGCAAATGAGGGCGTCGAAACGTAGGATTCACTACGGGTCATAGGGAGGGATTGAACCATGTTAGCAGAGCAACAAATGTGGCGGTACCGCCTACACAAGGTATTTACTAAGGGGATTTTATACGTCGGACTCCTTGCTGGAGCAGCCCTGATGATGCTACCCTTTGTCTGGATGCTTACAAGTTCTATCAAGGCTCCCGAAGAGATAACCTTACGGACCATTCAATGGCTCCCTAAGGCAGCCCAATGGCAGAACTATAAAATTGCCTGGGAGGCTGCACCCTTCAACGTGTATTTTAAGAATAGCTTCTTGATCGCCATAACCGTCATGGGGCTTGATGTGGTCTTTAGTTCCCTAGCAGCCTATGCCTTTGCCAAGCTCAACTTTTTTGGCAAGAACTTCTTGTTTTTGCTCTTCCTTGGTACCATGATGATTCCAGGCGAGGTTATGCTAATTCCCAACTACATCACCATGGTCAACCTTGGCTGGGTAGACACCTATGCTGCCTTGATTGTTCCCTGGACGGTCAGTGTGTTTAGCATTTTCTTGTTGCGCCAGTTTTTCTTGAGCATCCCCCATGAGCTCTTTGAAGCGGCCGTTCTCGATGGCTGCAGCAGGTTTAAGTATCTCATCCAGATCATGGTGCCCCTGTCGAAACCGGCCCTTGTAACGGTGGCACTCTTCAAGTTTATTGGTAGTTGGAACTCCTTCTTATGGGTCTTGATTATGACCAATACGCCCACCATGCGGACGATCCCCGTGGGACTCACCTACTTTGTCAGTGATGTGGGCTCGTACTACAATTACCTTATGGCTGCTTCAACATTTGCCATGGCGCCAATTTTGCTTCTCTTTTTACTGCTCCAAAAGCAGTTTATTCAAGGTATTGCCCGAACCGGTTTGAAAGGGTAGTAGGGAGGTGTAAGGGAAACCTAGAAGCTGTTTGATCTTGGTAGCGAAAAAAACATCTAAAGGAGAGTGTCTTCATGCGTTCGAGAAAGTTAGTATTATTGGCCCTAGTGTTTTGTCTAGCCCTGAGTAGCACAGCCTTGGCACAGACCCAGATTACCTTCTGGCATGCAATGAGCGGCGAACTCGGCAACGCAATTGACTATCTTACAGCAGAATTTAATGCTCAGAATCCTGATATCGTAGTTGAATCCATTTACCAGGGGCGCTACGGCGACCTCAATACGAAGCTGGTTGCCTCCCTCTCAGCCCGCACAACTCCAACCATTGCCCAGGTCTATGAAAACTGGACAGACTCGTTTTTCCGTCATGGAGTGATTGCTCCTCTGTCCCATCACATGGACCTGTCTGATGAGGAGTTCAACAACTACATCGAGGTTTTCAGAGGCATGAATACCTGGGATGGCGAGCTTTACACGATCCCTTACAATAAGAGTAACTGGGTACTATTCTACAATGCAGACCTGATTCCTAACCCGCCGCAGACGATAGAGGAGTTCCTCCAGATTTCCAAAGATATCACGGCCCAAACCAAGGGAGAAACCAAAGGTTTCGGTATTCGTCCAACTCTCGAGCTCTTCCACGCCTTCCTATACGTAAATGGCGGCGACTTTTTGGATGAAGACCTCAACGTCACCTTCAACAGCCAAGAAGGCAAGGAAGCCCTCGAATTGATGATTGGTATGCTGGAAGATGAATCGGCACTGCTCATCGATGGCTACGAAAACGAAGCCTTCGGGGATAACATGATTGCCATGTATATCGGTTCTTCGGCCGGTATGCCCCACGTTGAGAACTCCGTTGGCGACAAATTCCAGTTCAGCACAGCACCTATTCCTGCTGGAGTAAGGCCAGGCGCACCTTTCATGGGAACCAATATTGCCCTGTTTGACTCCGCCACAGCAGAGCAAAAAGCAGCTGCTGGTAGGTTTGTCAAGTTCATCACCAACACCGACAACACCGTTTACTTCGCCATTAAGACCGGTTATCTCCCTGTCACCTACTCTGGCCTCAATTCCGCCGAGTACCAACAGTTCCTCGCAGATAACCCTCACAAGGCTGCTGTTGCCAACCTCGATGCCTTCGAGTATGGATACTGGCAACCAACCATCGCTGCCTGGGAAGAAGCTCGCAGCGCAATTGGCATCGCAGTAGAAAGAGTGTTCTTGGGTGAACCCATGGACATCGTGCTCGACGAAGCGCAGATGCTGGTGGAAGAAGCGATCGACGAAATGCTGTCCCAGCGTTACTAAGTACAAGCTTATGGCATACTAGGCACGGGAGTTCGCTCCTGTGCCTATTTTTTCTAGACGATGGATGTGTGGAGGAGGATTTTATGACGCAGAAGCAAAGAGCGGTCTTTCTAGACCGCGATGGTGTACTGAACAAATCTATAGGCAAGAGGCCGCCCAATAACCAGAGTGAACTAACTCTCTTGCCCGGAGTCCCCCAAGCCGTGGCCGAGCTGAATAAGGCCGGTTTTCTTGCCTTTGTCGTCACCAACCAGGGGGGAGTTGGCCTGGGCTACATGACCTTAGATGATCTGCGGGGCATCCATGCCAAGCTCGCGCAGGAAGTGGCCGCAGCAGGAGGTCACTTCACCGAGATGATGGCCTGCACCCATCGCCCCAAAGCTGGCTGCGCCTGCCGCAAACCAAAACCTGGCATGCTCCTACGTCTGGCAGAAAAGTACAATGTGGATTTAGCGCAGAGCTTTATGATAGGCGATCGAGATATGGATATCGCGGCTGGCAAAGCTGCAGGTACCAAGACCATTTTGATTGCGTCGGATGAAAAAACGGAGCAAGTGCCTGATTACACTTGCCCCGATCTACTGACTGCGAGTAGACTCCTCAAAGATAGCATAGAGAGCTAGGAGATAGGAAGGTACGCCAAAGCCACTGATCTGACCAAGGCAAGCCGGCGCGATCACGGAGCGGGAGCGAAATTCTTCCCTGGCCTGAATATTACTCAGGTGCACTTCGATGGTGGGAATCGCCGTGGCGGCCACGGCATCCCTGAGAGCATAGCTGTAATGACTCAGGGCACCTGGGTTAAAGACAATCCACTGGTACACCCCCACCGCCCGGTGGATGCGGTCGATTAGGAGCCCTTCGTGGTTTGACTGAAAAAAGTCGATATCCAAACCGAGTTGGGATCCTAAGACCTCGATATCTTCATTAATCCGGTCTAGGGTCCTGTGCCCGTAGACTTCCGGTTGACGCTGGCCCAAGAGATTTAGGTTTGGACCATGGAGTACTAAAACTTTCACTGGGATTTCTCCTCCTCCAACAAGCTGACTAGACGACGGATTTTCTCAATCAAAGCCCGATACTTCTCTGGCTTTAGAGACTGGGGTCCATCAGACAAGGCCTGGTCAGGACGGCTATGTACCTCGATCATCAAGCCGTCTGCACCGGCTGCCATAGCGGCTTTAGCTAAAGGCTCAATCAAATTCCAATCGCCCGAACCATGGCTCGGATCGACTACCACAGGTAGATGGGTCAAATGCTTTAAAATGGGCACTGCACTGATATCCAAGGTATTGCGGGTGAAGGTATGACTAAATGTGCGAATACCCCGCTCACAGAGGACGACTTGGGAGTTACCTCCGGCCAGGATATATTCGGCCGAGAAAAGCAGCTCTTCCAGCGTAGCCGCGACGCCTCGTTTGAGCAGTACCGGCTTCTGCTGGGCCCCGACTTTGCGCAGGAGAGCGTAGTTTTGCATATTGCGGGCGCCAATTTGCAGCATGTCCACGGAGTCTGCCACCATCTCCACCTCGGACTCGGACATCACTTCGGTAACAATAGGTAAGCCGACCAGTCTCCCAGCTTGCCTCAGGAGGCTTAGACCCTCTTGGCCTAGACCCTGAAAGCTATAGGGAGAGGTGCGCGGCTTATAGACTCCTCCCCGCAAGATATGGGCCGAACCCTTGATAGCCAGAGCGATTTCTCTAATCTGCTCTTCATCTTCGACTGAACAGGGACCGGCAATATAGACCTTCGACCCGCCCCCTATGTTGATATCTCCCACCTGAACAACTGTATCTCTAGTTTGATTGTCCCGACTAACTAAGCGCAGACGTTCCACATCAATTGCCCCCTTACTATGTCCATTCTATCAGAAAAGCCGACCCTCTGGAAGATCCAGGAGTCGGCTTCTATTTCTGTGTCTGCCCTTTTTCCCGTCTTAGCTGGCAGCAGCTTTCAACGAGTCCACAAGGGATGCTAGGCTCGCTTTGGCGTCGCCTGCCACAAAGGTACAGTTTGGAGCGTCGTAGAGTGTGTTGTCAACACCAGCGTAGCCCGGGGCCCGGTCGAGGTTGTAGACAATCACATGGCGTGCATGCCCTACGTTGAGAATAGGCATTCCGTAAATCGGAGTGTCTTCATGGGTATTTGCCGCAGGGTTGATCACGTCATTGGCACCCACCACAACTGCCACATCTACCTCTTCAAACTGATCATTGATCTGATCCATTTCGAGCATCAACTCATAGGGAATATCCACTTCGGCCATGAGTACATTCATGTGTCCAGGCATACGCCCTGCCACAGGATGCACTGCAATCTCCACACGCACGTCGCGACCTTGCAGAAACTCCACTAAGCGCTTGACCTCGCCCTGTGCTTGGGCTAAGGCCATACCGTAGCCGGGGATAACGACAACCCGTTTGGCAGCCTTCAGTCTGCTCACCGGATCATCCCCAGAGGGCTTTGGAGCAGTAACCTTAGCCTCTGCAGGTTTTGCACCCTCCCCTTTGGCTGCCGCAAGAAGCTTTGCTAAGCTATCCTTGGCGTCGCCTAAGAGAAGCTGGACCTTATCCATCTCGTACAGGCTGTTATCCACTCCAGCATACCCTGGCTTGGTGTCATAGTTACAGACAAGCACATGGGTGGCACTGTCTGCCCGGATAATGGGCATTCCGTAGATCGGAGTATCCTCTAGTTCAATGGCGGCAGGGTTGACCACGTCATTGGCACCTACGATGATGGCAACATCTGTATCCTCTAAGAAGGCATTGATGTCATCGAGCTCATAGAGCTTCTCGTAGGGTACATCCACTTCCGCCAGAAGTACGTTCATGTGCCCTGGCATACGTCCTGCCACAGGGTGGATGCCATAACGTACTTCTTTTCCTTGGCTTTCCAAAAGCTCTCCAAGCTGCTTCACCTGGCCCTGGGCCTGGGCTAAAGCCATACCGTAACCAGGAATAATCACAACTTTCTTCGCAGAGCTAAGCTTGCCTGCTAGATCGTCCTGCGGCGCGGCCTCTGCCACTGGTCCGGGAGCTGTTTCGCCCTTGAGAGCAGTGGTAATCTTGGCGATACCGTCTTTGGCATCACCGAGCAAAAGCTCAACTTTATCCAACGCATAGAGACTGTTATCTACGCCGGCATACCCTGGTTTTGTGTCATAGTTGCAGACCAAAACCTGTTTGGCATGATCAGCCCGGATAATGGGCATTCCGTAGATGGGTGTATCCTCCAGTTCAATGGCTGCAGGGTTCACCACGTCGTTGGCGCCAATGATGATGGAAACATCTGCACCGTCAAGAAAGGCGTTGATATCGTCTAGTTCGTAAAGCTGGTCATAGGGTACATCGGCTTCGGCTAGGAGCACATTCATGTGCCCAGGCATGCGGCCTGCCACGGGGTGAATACCGTAGCGGACTTCTTTGCCCTGACTTGCCATGAGATCGCCGAGCTGCTTCACTTGTAGCTGGGCCTGGGCTAGAGCCATACCGTAACCAGGAATAATGACCACTTTCTTGGCGGAACGGATCGCTTCTTCCCAAGCGGGGCCTTTCGGTGCGCTTGGTGCCGCTGCACTTGGGGCAGCAACCTTGGGCGCTGGCTTTGAAGCCGTAGTCGACTTTTTCGTCATAGTGGTCTTACCCAAGAGAATCTTCATCAAGTTTGTGTTCATAGCTTTACACATGATCTGGGTCAGAATCAAACCAGAAGCCCCCACAATCGAGCCTACGACCACCAGTAGGGCACCATTATCCAGAGCAAAACCTGCAATAGCACCGGCTACACCCGAAAACGAGTTCAGAAGCGAGATCGTGATGGGCATATCTGCTCCACCCACCCGGATGGTAAAGACGTATCCCCAGTAGAGTGAGCCTACCGTCAGGATTGCGGCATGGAGGAGTGGATGACCCACACTAAAAGTCAGGCCTAGTGCAGAGAGGATCATAATACCCAGACTGGCAAAGAGCTGTAGATTGTGGTGAGGCAAATATACGGGCCGCTGGTTCATTTTCCCGTGTAATTTGGCTGCCGCAACCAAGCTACCGCTTAAGGTCACTCCACCTACGATCACAGCTAGACCTGAGGTAAACCAGGTAAAGGGAACAAGATCAATAACTCTGCCGGCGCCGACACCCAAAGCGATGGTAATCAAAGCGACCGAGGCCGAAGCGCCGCCACCAAATCCGTTCAGCAGGGCTACCATCTGCGGCATCTGAATCATCAGTACCTTAACCGAGAGCCATACGCCAAGGGCGGAACCTACGATCAGGCCAGCCCAGATCACAGGCATGGTCAAAATCTGCGCTTCCACCATCGTGACCACAATGGCACCGGTCATGGACACTGCGCCCACGAGGTTACCGGTTACTGCCGTTTCCGGCGAATTCATGAGACGGATGCCGTAGATGAACCCGGCAATAAAAATTAATTGTAGTAATAATGATAGGGTCATCTACGACTTCCTCCCTTCTTGGTCTTGAACATCTTTAACATGCGATTGGTCACCATGAATCCGCCCACGACGTTAATCATGGCCAGGACAATGGCGATAAATCCCACTAATTGGCTTCCGGTGGCAACTGCCAAACCTGTAGTCGACAAAGCGCCTACAATGGTAATCCCGGAAAGGGCGTTCATGCCCGACATGAGTGGGGTGTGAATCAGACTAGGCACATCGCTAATCAGCTTGTAGCCAAGAATTGCTGCTCCCACAAAGGCCAAGACCAAAACAACATAAGTCATTAAATCTCTCCTCTTAAACGCATTGATTCTAATGCACCCTCATGTACTACATTACCATCTCTGGTTGTCAGGGTCTCCTTCACAATTACATCGTCAAGATTAAGCTTTATCTTGCCGTCTTCTACAATGTTGTTCACAAAGTGCAGAACGTTCTTGGAGAACATGTCGGTGGAACTGGTGGGCATGGATCCAGGAATATTCTTGGTGCCGTCAACGATGACGCCATAGTGTTCTTTCACTACGCCACCTTCGCTCAAGGCACAGTTGCCGCCTTGGTCAATAGCGATGTCCACAATGACCGAACCGGGCTTCATGGATTTGACCATCTCTTCAGTAATTACGGTCGGTGCTTCTTTACCAGGTACCAAAGCTGAAGTAATCAGGATATCAGAGGAGGCTACGATATCCTTAATGGCTTCCCGCTCTTTTTCTAACCACTCTTGGTTCAAGTGTTTTGCATAGCCGCCTTCACCGATGGCTAGCTCTTTTGGAATACCTAAGTCGACGATACGTGCTCCTAAGCTTTGGGACTGTTCGCGAGCGTCTGGACGGATGTCTGCTGCATAAACAACGGCGCCCATTCTCTTAGCCGTGGCAATGGCCTGCAATCCAGCTACGCCTGCACCAATCACTAGGACCTGGCCAGGTTGAATCATTCCCACTGCGGTACCCATGAGAGGTAGAAACTTGGGAATCTTGTGAGCGGCCATCAAAAGGCCCTTGTAGCCAGCTACAGTACTCATAGAAGTGAGCGCGTCCATGCTTTGGGCCCGGGAAATCCGGGGAATCGAGTCAAGGGTAAGGGACGTAATACCCTTCTTGGCTAGGTCTTGGATCATCTTGTGGTTTCCTGGTGATGCGGGATGCAAGAATGTGATCAGGACTTGGCCAGCATGCATCAAATCGATCTCATGGACATGTAGTTCATCATTAAGCTGTGGCTCTTTTACCTTAAGGATTAGGTCAGCACCGGCAAAAACCTCTTTCGCACTACAAAGAGTGGCGCCTGCTTCTTGATAAGCCTCATCACTAAAAAAGGCCCCTAAGCCTGCCCCCGCTTCCACCAATACTTTTGCTCCACCTTTCACAAATTGACCAACAGTCTCAGGTGTTGCTGAGACTCTCCGTTCACCGGCTAGAATCTCCTTAGGTACTCCTACAACTAAACCAGCGTATTTCATCAACCATCCTCCATCCTTAGTGTTATATCACTATTATTCGCATGCGAATACGAAATCCCTTTTGTGTTTCTCGGTAAATTAACACTTCCTCAACACGAAAAACGAATAAAAAAGAACCTCGGGCGTCTTTCCGCAAAAAGACCCCTCAGTTCTTTCGCCTTTCGTTTCTTCCTAAACCAAACGTCGAATCAATTCACCACAATCCTCGAAAAAATAATCTACTAACGGAATCTCCAAAAGCGTGTAGCTACCCGGTTTTTGCTTGGTACTAGCCCTTGCCGCGGCCACCATAACTTGTGAGGTTAAGGCAGGATTATTGATCCGCATCTCCCACTTGAAGTTTTGGTTAGCGGTGTTCCCCGAGCTGCCGCTGCGCTCGATGAGGACCCCATGGCCCACATCCTTCAAGCGCGAGATCGATTCAACCTGGTAAACATGGGTTTCATCCTTAACAAAATAGGGGTCTGCTTTGATCAAGCCCGCGATTTTGCCAAGATCTATTCCAGAGTCTAGTTCCACATAGACCAAGCGCCGATGAAGGCCGGAGCCAGCGGGTATGGTCATGGAAAGAGCGTCTCTTACACCTGGCAACGCCTTGACGGCCACGGAGTGACCCATACTCATACCTGGTCCAAAATTCGTAAAGGTGAGTCCGCTCGGTGTCATCATCTCTAGCATGGCTCGAATCATGGAGTCGCTCCCTGGATCCCAGCCTGCCGCGATAACAGAAACCACACCATGTTTTCTCGCCAGTTCACCCAGGTCGGCCCTGTAATTTACCAGTTTATCGCCATGAATATCAAAGCTATCGACGGTATTGATACCTAAAGACACGAGTTTGGCCGCCATTTCAGGCACAGCGCGGGTTGGGGCACAAAGGAGGGCTACATCTACCGCTTCAAGTTCCGTAATATCGCCCACAACCAGAGTTTCAGCAAGCTCAGGCGGCTGCTTGTCGCGCGCTTGCCGCCTGACTACCCCCGCCAGCTTGAGATCAGGCGCGGCCTGAATGGCCCGCACTGCATACATGCCAATATTTCCGTAGCCCACAACAGCTACTCGAATCATCGTATTTCCCCCATCTAGGTTTTAGAAGTAACTGTTCAGAAACGTGAGAACTTGTTCTATGTATTCGGGATCGTTTTCGGGATAGAGAAAATCTGTCGACACGAGGTGGTCTTCACCTGCCCGAATCCAGGTTTCCACCCTGGCATCAGCCCCCTTATGCTGTGCCATAATCCGTTCGAGATTCAACACGGAGACGAAGGGGTCATCCTCAGCATGCATCAGCAAGGCTGGCCTGGTTCCCAAATTGGCAATCTGCCGCTTGGGCGTAAGAGAACGGTTCTCCAATCCGAACTTGGCTAAGATGTACAAGTTGACAAAGGGTTTCTCCAACACGGCCAAGGCCAGGGGTGCTCCGCTGAAATAGAGGTTATCGGCAAACAAATCGGCCCAAGACGAAAAGGCACCAATACTGATAACGCCCGCTAGATCAGGGTATAAACCTGCACCATTGATGGCCACAACGCCCCCAAGATCTGCCCCGAAGGCAATGGTAGGAACACTGTCATAGTTAGCCTTAACATATTCTATGCCCGCTAGTAGATCGAGATGCTCTGCATAGCCAAGATATACTTGCTGGCCTGAGCTCTCGCCATGGCTACGTAGTTCGATCAGGAGCGAACCATATCCGTGTTCCGCCAAGAGCCGGGCATGGCCCCAAAACGCACTGACGGGAGGATCGTTCAGCCCCCCGAGAAAAATCACAACGCCCCTAGGTGTGGCTACGTCTAGTCCCCAGGCAGCGAGCTGGTAACCGTCCTGCGTTTGAAGAGTGAGGGACGTAGCGGCCAGCCCCCAGTCTTCTGGATCGTAGACTATCTCATAGTCAAGATGCTTGTTAATAACACTGCCTGTAGCCAAGTGCGGCAGGAAGGCCATAATGATCACCGACCCCGTGAGCACAACAAATGCGGCCACAAGGATCATCAACTTCATGCGTCTGCCCATTAGGCGCCCTCTTGTAGGTCGCCACTGAGGATCCGCTGAATAATGCCTTCCATAAGCGGCATCTTCGCCTCCATATCCGCCGCCAGCTTAAGCTGGGTGCGAGCCCGATGAAGATTGTGCGCCGGGTAGTCAATGCGGAAATATCGATCGCCATCAAGATAATCTGTCAAGAAGCGAATACCGGTCTCTAGGGTAATCAACTTGGCAGCAAAGGTCAAATGTTTGATTTCGCTGGGGTTGAGGAACCCCCTTGCCACACTTAAGTATCCCCGTGTGAACTGCGTGAAAAGCTCCAAATCGAGGGAGACCAGATCGAGATTCTCCTCGTCTTCCTTGGCGGTGCTGGCCCCAAAGCGTATGGAGTCGCCAAAATCGTAGAGGGCTGAACCAGGCATCACGGTGTCTAGATCTAAGACACAAATGCCTTCACCTGTCTGATCATCGATCATGATATTGTTGAACTTTGTGTCGTTATGCGTTACACGGAGGGGAATCTCGCCTTCGCTGAGGAGATCGACAATAATACCGGTTTCATCCTTGCGCTGCAGAATAAAGTCAATTTCCCTTTGAGCAGATGCCACCCGGCCTTGAGGGTCTGCCTTGATAACCTGAAGCATATCGCCGAAGCGTTTGCGAGTGTCATGAAACCTTTCAATGGTCTCATGGAGAGATTCGGCACAAAAATCACTGAGCAGGTACTGAAACTGGCCAAAGGTGCGGCCGGAATGATAAAAGTGCATGGGATTCTCTACCTGCTGGTAGGTGCGGGCTCCCTCAATAAAATCATAGGCACGCCAGTAATCACCCCGCATACTGCGGAAAAACGATTGGCCCTCTTTCGTTGGTATGACGCGCATCGCCTCTCGACTGGGATCCCCCTGCCGTTCAATGACTTTCCTGCGCAAGTGGCTGGTGACCGCTTCGATATTCTCCATCACCCCTTCGGGATCGCGAAAAACATGGCGGTTGATCCGCTGCAGGACATAACGCAGAGCTTTGCCCTCCACTTGGTAATGGAGAAAGAACGTATCATTAATGTGCCCAGCGTTGCACACTTCAGCCCCTTGATACTGACCCTCAAAGGCAAAATGCGGAATAATCTCGGTTAAGTATTCCATACCGTCTCCCCCAGACTACTTAGTTGCTGCTGCTTCGTCTTGAATATTGTATGCCTTCTCTTCGGTCGGGTCATCCTCTGTATTGGTTACGACCACAAAGTCAGGCAGAAAGGCCTGGATGAACTGTGCCGTTGTAGCTTGGCTCGTTGGCAGAACCATTCTTGGGCTCTGTTCAAAGGCGTTGATTGTCTCGTTCAGCAGAGCTGTATTCAAGCAGGAACGCTTAGCCACAAAAATCCTCTGGTGGTTGGTGGCGTTCATTCCCTCTTCATCGGTAAGCAACTCCTCGAAGAGTTTCTCGCCAGGCCTCATGCCAGTCACCTTGATGTCAATATCAATAAAGGGCTGGAAACCAGAAAGTCGAATCAAGGCAGTAGCTAGGTCCATGATGGAGACAGGCTCGCCCATGTCTAGAACGAAGATCTCCCCGCTTGTGGCCAGGGCTCCTGCCTGCAGGATCAACTGCACTGCCTCGGGTATCGTCATGAAATAGCGGATCATCTTCTCGTGGGTAATCGTCACCGGTCCACCCTTGAGAATCTGTTTGCGGAAAAGGGGAATCACACTGCCCCTGCTTCCTAGGACATTGCCAAACCGTACCGCCACATACGTGGTGGAACTGATGGTGTCCAGGTGTTGGATAATCATCTCGGCGAGACGCTTAGAAGCACCCATCACACTCGTGGGATTCACTGCTTTGTCGGTGGAGACCAAGACGAAGCGCTGCGATTGGTGGCGATGGGCCGCCCAGGCTACTTGGTATGTACCAAACACATTGTTTTTAATGGACTCCTCGGGATTCTGCTCCATGAGTGGCACATGCTTATGGGCTGCTGCATGGAAGACAACTTGGGGCTTGTACTGCGAAAAAACGGCATCAATCGCCACCCGATCGCGGATATCCTTGACCAGCGGCACGAGGGGTACCCCGCTTGCCTGTTTAAGCTCCATTTCGATGTCATACATGTTGTTTTCACAGTTGTCTAAAAGGAGCAGTACTCTCGGTTTGAGGGCCACGATCTGCCTGCACAACTCGGAGCCAATGGAGCCGCCGGCCCCTGTCACCAAGACCACATGGTCTTTGATATAGGCACTCATACCCACAACGTCCACGTTCACTGGGTCACGGCCTAACAGATCTTCAATTTGTACTTCACGGATCTTACTCACCGTTACATTGCCGTCAATGAGGTCAAAGACACCTGGGAGGATTTTCACCGTCTTCCCTGTCTCTTGTGTGATGGCGACGATTTCCCGAATCACCTTGCGAGAGACGGAGGGCATGGAGATAATGATCTCGTCTACGGCATACTCCTGCACAAGTTCAGGGACCTGTTCTTTGTTGCCTAAGACTGGATAACCTAGGATTCTCTGGTTCTGTTTAGTCGGATCATCATCAATAAATCCAACTAAGCGGACCCGACCCCCATAGTGGTTCCGCAGTTCTCTGGCGACCAAGACGCCAGCGTCACCAGCACCAACAATCAGAACGTTCCTGCACTCTCGGTCAGGCTGTGCAGGTGATTGCCCGTTCGTATGGGGGGCAATGAGCCTCCAGGCGAAACGGCTTCCGCCCAAAAGGGCAATGTTCAAGAACCAGTCTAGGGCCACGATACTGCGAGGAGGAAGGGCGCTGAACCACAAGAAATTCAGCATACATGCGATCACGGATCCCACCGAGACGGACCCCACGATGGCCAGAACCTCATCAATGGAGGCATAGCGCCAGGCCCTTCTATACATTCCGAAGAAATAATTGCTCAAGAAGCGAATCGCAGTATAAGGTACGAGAACCGAGAGGTAGTACTGCCAATACTGGGCCGAAACACTGTCAAATCGAAGAAGAAAGGCCCCAATGAAGGCAAAATTCACGAGTAAAACATCGAGTAAGCCAAAAAACCAAGAACGCTTCCAGCGAATCATGCATCCCCCACCCTTTCAACATGCTGCCGATATATTCGTGATAAAATGGAAAAATCCTGTCAAATTTGGACACTTCACCTGGGCTACCATCAATTGTCTGCCGGGTCTTGCCAGATAACCTGCTGAAAGCGGTCATCCGCCCTGAGCTGAGCACGCTTGTCCCTGGCCTCTGCCTCGCAATTCTTGCAGGGTTGCCAGGGAAGTATGATCACAGCCACAGGCATGCGATGCCTTGTTGAACTGGTATAAATTACCCTCCAACCTGTACAGTGGGGGCACAAGCGAATAAACTCCTGCTGGCTCTCGTAGATGTTGTCGGTATCATAGTAGATCGTACGCTCTCGCTGAAAGAAGTCCGTCGCACCAAAGACCTTGACCAGATCAACCTTGGATCTGTTCTGCCAAAGATCGATGACCTCCTGGCAGACCAGGGAGACTTGGTCAGTAATCGCTTTCCCCTGTTTTTCGTGCTTGCGGCGCGCTATCGGTTCTTGCACTTTAGAATAGTCCAGGCCGGCTAGGGCCAAGAGCAATCCTACATTGATATAGGGCAAGGCGCTTTCAATGGAGTATCCGCCTTCTAGAACCACCAGGTCTGGATGTAAGAGCTCGGTGAGCTGTGCATAGCCCTGGGCTGAGAAGCTCATGTTGGTGATGGGGTCTGAGAAATGGTTGTCTTGACCTGCTGCATTAACGATATAGTCTGGACTCCATTCCTCCAGAATGGGTAAGACAACCCTTTTCATGGCCATCAGCATGCCTTCGTCACCCGTGCCAGGAGGCAGAGGAATGTTTAGCGTCTGGCCATAGGCCCCCGGACCTCCCCGTTCTGAAATGAAACCGGTTCCAGGATAGAGTGTGCGCCCGTCTTGATGAAGCGAGATATGGAGCACGCCGGGATCATTGTAAAAGATATCCTGGGTACCATCGGCATGATGGGCATCTGTATCCACAATGGCGATCTTCAAATCTGGACCTAGACGGCTTCTTAGATGGTCCACCATGATGGCCTCATTGTTCAAGACGCAAAAGCCGCGAGCGCCATGGACAATACGATTCGCATGGTGTCCCGGTGGCCTAAGCAAGGCAAAGGCACGCTCCACCAAACCATCGACCACGAGATCCGAGGCCGTGATGGTTCCCCCCGCCGCAATGCGATGGGATTCCGTGACCTTCTGATCGAGACTAGGAATGACGACATGGGTGCGCAGTATCTCGTGATCGAGAGCAAGACGTGGCCGGTGTTCGCTAATGAAGGGGTGATCAAAGAGCCCTTCTTCCTGGATTTGATCCCGCGTATAAAGAAGCCGCTCTTGGCGTTCAGGATGATCGGCGCTGATGGCCCAGTCGAAGGCTGGGAAGAATACTAAACCTACCTTTGTCACGTGCTTTCCCCCCTGACCTGACGGGCTTCTGGTCTGAGCTGCGTTCGTACCATGTGCGTCTGCCCCACCGTGCGAAAACCTCGGACCATCTGAAAACTCTCTTCTTCGACTATGTAAACCTGCCCTGTGGCATCGTAGCCAAGGGAGGAGGCGTACTCCTTGGTCTTTTCCTCCGCCAGCTTCCTCGCTTTCTCCAGATCAAAAAAGAGGGTCCGTTTGATGCTAGCCTGATAGCCCATTTCGGGAATGGTAATCCTGCCCAGTTGGGTATCTGCGTGGAGGGTGATGCCCACCGTGCTCCGAGCAGCAGCGGCTCCAATGGCATTAGCCCCTGCACTGTAGGGGAGAACCTCCCAGGGGAGCTGCAAACCCTTGGCCAGAGCTGGAATAAAAACCCCTGCTGGGGCCCCTAGACCCACTACCGCGGCGGGTTTGAGCTCAGGAGGATGCATTACGGCATGAACTGTATAGAGGGGCATGTTTTCCAGTTCTGCATACAAGGCATCCACGGCTTGCATCAACTGCCTGGTAAAGGCCTCTAGCACTTTCTGAGCAAGCTCCCCCCCTTGAATACCAAGGGCCTGGCCCCAGGCATCCCAGGCGGCCTTGGATTTTTCCCTCACACCAAGTTCAGCCAAACCCATGGCTACTGCCGCATCGGTGGGCGTAAGATTCTCACCCCCCAGACAAACGGGAGTCCCCGCTCGCTTAGGACCAATGGTGATGCCTTGGGCCTGATCGTATCTGAGCTGACTATCCCCGCCCAAACCGATAGAACGGGCCAAAACCGCAGGCACCAAGGTTTTATACCCAGAAATCGTGGCTCCATCTCGTTCGTACAGTACCTCTCCATCCACGACTGCAGCGAGGTCGGTGGTTGTACCCCCGATATCAATGATGACATAATTCTTCTCTTGACATTGGCTTAAGGCCTTAACCCCCATGATACTCGCGGCTGGTCCAGACAAAATGGACTCAATGGGCTGCTGGGCGGACTCTGCCAGGGTCATGGTCCCTCCATCTGCTTTGAGAATCAGAATATCTCCTAAAACAGCTTGTTTCGCCTCTTTCCACACCTCCAAAAAGCTCAATTGCTGTTTGGCGATACTGGCGTTTAGAAAGGTTGTGACAATCCGCCTGGGAAAGTTAGCGCGGCCCGAAAGACGATGACCGAGACTGATCACGCCCTTGTGCCACCGGGCCAACTCTGCTGCAATCGTCTGCTCTTGACAGGGATTACGCTGGGAGAACTTGCCTACCACAGCCAAGGGCTGTCTTTTATCGTCGCCTAACACCTCTTGGAGCTGTCGGACTTGATCCAAATTGAGGGGGCTTACCTCCCGACCGCGATGATCAACATATCCGTCAAGTTCCATGAGTGAAAAGGGGAATTGTAGAGAAGCTAGATTGACCCCGGGGCCCGGTACCACCACTACGTTTGCTCGTTCGCCTCTACCTTCCACGATCGTATTGGTTGAGAGGGTTGTAGAGAGATGCAGTCTGACAGGGCTATCTCCTTGGTAATACTGAAGTATCTTTTCCAGCGCCTGCTTGGTGCTGGAGAGCAGATCGTCGTGGTTTGTGGGAACCTTGACTAACGCGACAACGTTTGCACCAGAAAGGAGGACGGCGTCAGTATTTGTACCCCCTACATCGATTCCAATCGTTACGTCTTCCAAGACCAGGACCCCCCTTACTTAGAGCGACGGCGGTGGACCAGCTAGACTCGTCAAGGTAGATACGATGGCTACGCTTGCATCACCCGCTTCGGAAACGCTCACCCGTTCTATCAAGCCAATATTCTTGGCATAGTACTCATAGATGACAAAGCCATCCCTTTCAGCGCTGCGGCTTTTCACGACAACAACCTCATAAAAGGTGCCCATAGGTAGGGTCAGCGTTTCATCTGTAGCAATGATCTCCCTGTGAAACCGTTCATCCTTCCAGGCATGTCCCTGCACAACAGGCGCTTGAAGCAGGATCAAATTGCGCGCTGTACCGCTACCGCGCTCTTGACGGGCAGCTTGATCAAGGAGGCTTTCCTCTTCATAAAACTCCTCCTCCGCCCAGACAATCCTCAGCTCCTCTGGGCCCAACTCCACAACCTGGGCCAAGTTCGTGCCGCTGCGATCCTCAATTTGCAGAGCGTGAGCAGCTGTATGAGTAACTTGCCGTGTGAAGTCGGCGTATTCCATCCCTTGTCCCGAGAAGTAATAGGTCATATCCTGCAACGCTGGAAAATAGACGCGCACATCGCTAGCGGCAGGTTCCAAGACCTCGCTAGGGTTCTTGGCATCCTCTAAAGAGTCCGACGAGGGGCCAAACCACCGGCTGACCAGGAGAAGCACTGCGACGATGACCAGGATGGGAAAACTCAGTCTCCAACCTTTACTGGGCATGGTCCACCTCCTTTACTGTACTCTAATGTTCTTCCATTTACCCGAGTTGTAACGTAGCAGCACCAGGCCACTTCTGAGTAGCTGATCTGTGACCAAGGCAATCCAGGCTCCATCCAAACCCCAGTTGAACTTGTTGATTAGCAGAATAGCGAGAATCGGTCGAACAAGCATCACTGTCAGGAAGGTGATGACCATTGTAGCCCGGGTGTCCCCTGCCCCCCGCAGTGCACCAGCCAAAATAAACTGGGACGATTGGAAGGGTTGGATCAATGCCACCAGTTTTAGGATACGTGTCCCTTGCTCGATGATAGCCGGGTCATTGGTGTACAGACTGACAATCTGCCGACCAAAGAAAAAGAAGGCGCCAGCTAAGATCAAGGACGTTGCCATCCCAAGCCGTCTGGTGTGGTTGCTGTAGCTTTCCGCCATATCGGGTCGTTTTTTCCCTAGGCTCTGGCCCACGAGGGAGGTTGCAGAAACTGCAAAGGCTTGTCCGGTCATGAAGGACATGGCTTGAATGTTCATGGCAACTTGATGCGTGGCATAAACGACAGTACCTAGGGATGCAACCGTTCTCGCATAAACAATCACACCGGTTCGCATCGCTAATTGCTCCAGCATAGAAGGAATACCAATCTGGATAATATTGCGCATATGCTTCCGCTGGATCTTAAAACCCTCGCTGAAGCGCAATTGTAGGTAATGATCTCCCTTCAAGACTACCCCCAAGGCAATCACGAAGGCCACCGACTGTCCGATAATTGTGGCCAGTGATGCGCCTGCCAACCCTAAACGAGGAAAACCGAAATGCCCGTTGATCAGGATGTAGTTCAAAACGACATTCACCAAATTGGCCACCAGGTTATAATACATGGCAACCCTCGTGTGGCCAACACCCCTCAGTGTCGCTGTGAAGGTGGACGTTAGGGCCAAGGGTACTAGGCCCACCATCTGGATCTTGAGATAAATTGTACCGCCAGCTAGGGTCTCAGCGTCAGCTGCTCCCATAAACCGCACCAAGGTTTCGGAGAAGAAAAAACCGAAAATGGATGACACGAGCGAAAAGCCCAAGGTTAAGATCAAAGCCTGTTTCAAGATCTCATTGGCCTTTTTGTGCTCCCCGGCTCCGCGATAGCGGGCGACCATGGCTGTGGCCCCTACGTTCATGGCAATAAACATCGTCATGAGGAGAAACTTCGGTTGGGTTGTCAGGCCAACGGCAGTAATCGCCCACGCCCCTAGTCCTCCCACCATCATTAGGTCCACCATGGAGGTTAGCTGGGTTAAGGTCAGTTCCAAAAGAGACGGCCAGGCCAAGCGTACCACATCAGAGTATAGCATGGTTGAAGTAATTCCTTCAGGCAGTTGTCTACTGACCCGCCCATGAGAAACATCGTCCTTACCAGTTTCAACCAGATCCAAGGCTAAGCGACGATGTTGTTTTTCGGTTTTTTCCTCGGTAGTTTGTTCAGACACTTCTTCGACTTGCTCCATTATCTATCGTTCCTTATCTCACTGTTTTTGTGGGACTCCGTGACGAGGAATCCACCTGCACATTACTTCCCCAAAAGAAGGCCCGTTCCTCCTGGGGTTTTGCATATTCGCCACCCTACAGGGCAGACTATGAATGGGAGTGATGGCCAAATGAAGCGTCGACGGGGTGTCATGTCTGAGCGACTCAAATATGAGCTCGCCGATGAACTCGGTTTTTCGCACAAAGTGAAAGACGGCGATTGGGGAAACATCACCACCCGAGAGGCGGGTTCCTTGGTACGGGCTGCCATAGAGCGGGCTGAAAAGCTCATGAGCCAGCGCGGAACCGGGCCCGGCTAGACAAGTAGGCCGTTGCATCTGCAACGGCCTACTTCCTTTGAAGTCTTCCTACGTCTTAACGGGAGCGGGTGTAGATATAAACGCCGCTACCAGGGCCAACCCGTTTATGCTGCACAAGCAAGCTGAGGCTGCCATGGGGTACGCCCCGTAGGTAAAAGTAACCGTCCGAGTCTGTATGGATACTCAGCCCAGTTCCTACAACGGTCACCTTGGCATCTGCTAAAGGTCGGTAGCTCCGGTCGGTGTTGCGTCCAAGGGTATAGATAATGTGGTGATCTCTCTTGTTGTAGGAGAGGTAACCCCAGGTCTCAGCCCGATAGGGTGGTCTCGCGGGTTCGATCACGATGGGTACATCAAGATTGAGGAAAACCCTTCCTTGACAGCCTACCAACAAACCCGCCACGACTATCAAGAGGATAAATCGCATTTCTTTCCGCATGGTAATCCCTCCAGTTGCTTCCTGTCTTCAATAAGACCATTCGCAAACAGCATCTTGTTTCTTACTGTCGACGAGCACTATTTTCCCCTTGGAACGGGGCCGATCGTGTTCGTTTTGTTGATCATTTTCACCGGGAGAGTAATCTGTACCGGCTGATCAGGCTCTTGGATCTGTCTGAGCAAGACGCGTGCTACTTCTTCGCCAAGCCGAAACACAGGTTGCTGTACCGTTGTGAGGGGCGGAGTCAGAAATTGGCCCACTTCAATGCCGTCAAAACCCATAATGGAGATTTGGTCAGGAATGGCCAGTCCCGCCTCTGTCAGGGCCTGAATGCCGCCAATTGCCATCAGATCATTACAGGCAAAAATGGCGGTCACCTCAGCACGCTCTACTTGCGAGAGGCGGCTCCGAACTGCATCATAGCCCCCTTGGCGGGTAAAGTCTCCCGCCCACACCAGGCTAGACTGGGGTTCAATTGCCAAGGAAGCCAGCCCATCATAGTACCCGGCTAGCCTCTTCTCCGTAGACACTAAGCCCGGATCACCCGTGATCACGGCTATCCGTTCATGACCTAGAGAGCCGAGGGCTCGCACGGCCTCAAAGGCCCCTGCACGATTGTCTCCGTCAACCCAGGAGACTTGTTGGTCCACCGTGCTACCCAAGAAGACAAAGGGCACGCCGGACTCTCGCAGTAAGTCGATGCGGGTATCGTTTAGAAGTGGCTCTGTCAAAATGATTCCGTCTACTCGGCTATGAGCCACAAGCTGGGAGATGGTTTCGGACACTCTGTCCTTCTTGACCTGGGGAATCAAGAGGCTATAACCCTCTTCGAACAGAGTTTCACTCACGCCATGCAGGTACTCTAAGAAAAATGGGTCAGCGATGGTGCGGGGCGCCCGAGGAAACATGAGGCCAATGGTCTTGGTCCGCCGTTTTGCCAGATTGCTCGCCACCATATGGGGCTGATAATTGTAGCTTTGCGCCACTTCTAAAATCAATGCCTTGGTCTCTGGTTTGACCCTGGGATCGTCCGCTAACGCTCGGGATACTGTTGCTTTCGAGTAGCCACACTTGTGGGCCAACTCTGCCATGGTGATCTTCATACATCTACTCCTTGCCATTTGTGGTAAAATCACCTATAAAAGCCCTACCTATCATACGACAGAGAAAAGGGACATACACTAGATACGAGGTGATAGGCATGAAACAAAAACCTTCCAAGGACGAACTACAAGAAAGGCTGAGCGAGATCCAGTTCCGCGTCACGCAGAAAAATGGGACGGAGCCACCTTTTCGCAATGCCTACTGGGACAACACGGAGCCTGGAATTTACGTCGATGTGGTCTCGGGAGAACCACTTTTCTTATCAAAGCAACAGTATGATGCTGGCTGTGGTTGGCCGAGTTTCACAGCACCTATCTCCAAGGATGTGGTGACCTACAACAAAGACTCCTCCCATGGGATGATCCGCACGGAGGTCCGTAGTAGCGACTCTGATTCGCATCTAGGGCATGTCTTTACCGATGGCCCAGAAAAAGAAGGGGGTTTGCGCTATTGTATCAACAGTGCCGCCTTGCGCTTTATTCCCAAGGACGACTTGGCAAAGGAAGGCTACGGACACTTAGCCCCCCTCATAGAGGGATAGACCTCTACGAGGGGTAGCCCTCATGCAGGACTAACTGGATCAAGCGGGCTACCCCGTCGTCTTCATTGCTGGCGGTGACGTAGTCCGCTGCTTCTTTAATCGATTCTTCAGCATTGGCCATAGCCACACCCAGACCCGCCCACCGAATCATGCTCAGATCATTGAGGCTATCCCCAACAGCCACAACCTCGCTGGGTTTGATGCCCAAGAGTTCTGTCACTTCGCCTAGACCGGCAGCCTTCGTGACTCCCTGACGGTTCATCTCCACATTATTCGGTGCCGAAGCTGATACCTCCACGACACCCCAACCGGTGATGATGGCACGGAGTTTTTGGATAATCTGTAGATTCTTGTGATGCATTCCCACCTTGAGGCACTGATCCCCTAATGTAAGAGGATCCTCAGAACAGCTTCCCAAAGTCCAGTATTGAGCCCCATGCTCTTTTGCCAACTCGATGAGTCTAGGAACCTGCTCCGCAGGGAGTGTATACCGAGATAGAAGCTCATCATGGCTTTTCCAGATCTCTGCGCCATTGGAGAGCACCATGGGCGCTGTGGGTGAGACGGCTCCCCAATAAGGCTCCGACGAAGCTCGCCCCCGACCGGTGGCAAAGCAAACGACCAAACCGGCCTCCTCGGCTTTTTTTATCCAATGGAGGTTCCGCTCTGAAATCTCCTGCTGACGATCTAGAAGCGTCCCATCCATATCAAGTGCAATGAGTTTATACTTGCCCATACTTTACCTCCACTTTTTACACGTACCTACCAAGAATTCTGCACGCACCGCCTATACCCTTCCCCGATTACCCCAGGGGTCTAGGCAGGAAATCTGCTTTTTCCATGGAACCAGAGGGAAAGGAGGTTGTAACTATGTCGTTTACCTTAACCCTAGGGAGCAAAGCTCCAGACTTTTCTTTGCTTGCCACAGACGGCAAGCACTATAGCTTGCAGGATTATGATAGCCAGTATGTGGTGGTCTTTTTCACCTGCAATCATTGTCCCTATGTGATCAACTCGGATGAAATAACGCGCCAGACCGTAGAAACGTTCCAGAAACAGGGTGTCAGCTTTGTGGCCATTAACTCCAACAGTGCTAATACCTATGAAGAAGATTCCTACGAGAATATGATCAAGCGCATGGAAGAGCATAAGTTCCCTTGGGTGTATCTCCATGACGCCACACAAGAGGTGGCCAAAGCCTATGGCGCTCTGCGTACACCGCACTTTTTCGTCTTTGATGCAGAGCGCAAGTTAGTCTATACCGGTCGAGCCGTGGATCAACCCAGGGAGCCCCAGGCAATCACACGCTTTGACCTTGAAGAGGCCTTGGAGGAACTACTAACCGGCCAAGACGTGACAAATCCTCTCACCAACCCGATAGGATGCAATGTAAAGTGGGACGGAAAAGACCCACATTGGATGCCCATCGAGGCCTGTGACCTCGTTTGATAGAAGCCTAGGGGGATAGAAATGCAGCCGACAACACGTTTTCTGAAGATGGATGACGAGACGAATGTCTTTGTGCGCACCTGGGATCAAGTCGACGATCCCCGAGGGGTACTGCAGATTGCCCATGGCATGGCCGAGCATAGTGCGCGTTACCAATCCTTTGCCGAGTTCTGCAATGGCCAGGGGTATGTCGTAGTGGCCAATGATCACCGGGGGCATGGCAAGACAGGGGAGAAGTCTGGTGTTATGGGCTACTTCGCTGCCAAAGACGGGTTTGACCGGGTTGTTCAGGACTTACACGCCATCCATGGCTGGCTGGACAAACAGTATCCTGATCTCCCTAAGTTTTTGCTGGGGCACAGTATGGGTTCATTTCTGGCTAGACGCTATCTGCAACGCTATGGATCAACAATCGATGGAGCTATCCTGATGGGATCCGGCGGCGACCCCGGCGTGGCGGCCAAGATTGGCAAGTTTCTGGCCCGCCTGCAAATGCGGCGCGATCCGACCAAACCAAGTAACATCTTGGATAAAATGGCCTTTGGGGCCTATAATCGGGGCATTGAGGGTGCCAAGACCAAGTTTGACTGGCTCTCTAGAGACGATCACGAGGTGCAGAAGTACATCAACGACCCGTTCTGCGGAATGATCTGCAGTGCAGGTTTCTTCTATGACCTCTTCACCGGCCTGGAGCTCATCCATAATCCGGCCTTGATTGAGCGAATTCCGAAAGCTATCCCTATTCTTGTGGTAAGCGGGCATGCCGATCCTGTTGGCGGCAACGGCCAAGGAGTAGCCGAATTCGTTGGCCAGCTCAGAAAACACGGTGTTTCTAATATCGAGATGAAGCTCTACCCCGGAGCCCGGCATGAAATCCTCAATGAGTTGAATAGAGACGAAGTTATGAAGGATATTGCTTCTTGGCTCAACCAGCAGACGATCTGAATGATGAAAACCCCTTATGAACTGAGATTGACGTCAGTGATCATAAGGGGTTCTTTTTTATCTGGCTTCAGATCGAGTTAGCCTAGAATTCCTACAGTGGTTTACCTGGTAAATAGTTCCCTCGATGCACCTTTGACCCTTTCGGACGCATCAGCCCCACAGCATACTTGCTGTTGGACAAGCAGCCCCGCACAACCGCGAGTGCCTTGTAGTAATCCATATAGCGGAAATTCGAAATGGATCCGCTAAAAAGCTCGTATTGGTTCGCCCCTTCAATCCATTGCTCAAAGCTGTCCGTGATATCAACGTAGGTGTCAATTTCGAAGTCATGGGGATCTTCCCAATTTTCTGCGAAGAACTGCGTATAGCAGCCATGGGCGGGTAATTCCCGCTTGATGGCTGGGAGAGCCGCATAGAATATGGCATCCTGAACGATGTAATAGGTGTTTTCGTGGTCTTTATGAATACTACCTTTCCAGTGAGTGATAATCATCGTGGGCTTCTCGGCGCGAATGATATCCGCGAGCTGATACTTCACCTCATCATTAACTGGTAGCTCTGCATCCTTATAGGGAAGGAAGATGGCCTTAGCCCCTAAAGCTTGGGCCGCCTTGTGCCCTTCCGTGATTTTTTGATCGGCATACTCCTCCGGTGACAGGGTACGATGCCCCTTTTCGCCCGGGGTAAGATGAACTAGTACAGCTTCGTGTCCGGCCTTTGTATACTTGGCAACAACGGCACCGGCCATGATTTCGGCATCACCGGCATGGGCACCTATTACCATGATCTTTTGTTTTGTCGATTCCATATTGGCGTGACCCCTTTTCGTTAGAGTTCTTTTTTCATGACGTGAAACTGACGGGTAACCTGAAATCCTGTCCTTTTGTACAAATATCCCGCCGATGAGGTTTCTCCTGTCCAGAGGAACCAAGCACCATGGGCTCCTTCTGCGCGCATGGCCTGAAGGCATAAATTCAAGAGAATCTTGCCTAATCCCTTGCCTCGCTGCTCTGGATCCACCCCAAAGGGACCAAACCGTTCGGGAATACCTTCATAGCCACCGTGCATGCAAAAACCAACCAACTTGCCCTGAGCCCGAGCCACAAGAATACGTTCCATGGGGAGTCCCTGCAAGAGACCTTCCCGGATTGCACGTCCCCAATCGGGATTAAACGCGTTATTAGCAAAATGGATCAGTTCCACAAGATCAGAATCCGAGGCAAATTTAAAGCTATACCCTTCCTGGATGCGCTGATCATGGAGAGCCTGGACCTCTTGGGGAATAGAAAAGCCTACCAGGCTTCGATCCATCGCCACGGGAGAGTATTGCACCCTAAATCCCATTGCCTCTAGAAAGGCCATCCCCCCCGGATACGCTTGTGGATCGATTCCGGGCAACACATAGTTCGGCGCATAGGAAGCAAAAAAGACTTGTTCTCTGCCAGCTTCCTTGAAAAAGGCAATGACCTCCTCCATCAGCCGAGTCGCAATTTGCTGTCTTTGGTATGCGGATACCACAAAGAAGAAAGGAATCCATCCATTAGCGGGCTCCAGTTCGGTTCCGGCCATGGGCATCAGACGCCTTACGGCGTAAACAACGCCAACCACCTGGCCATCCGCTACAGCCAAGCAAAGGCCCTTGGGGTCGAAGTTGCCATCTAAGAGTACGAGATTGCGAAAACGCTTTGGTGTAATGGGATCTTCCAGCAACGTCCTATTCCAGGCAGCTACAATTGCTCCTTCATCACCAGGTTCATAGTGTCGATACTGTATCATAGAAATACCCCCTTTTGACTAGCTTTTGTAAAGCATAAATCGCTCACTTTGAGCCCTGAACTCTTTTTGCTGGATTTCCCATTGGAAAAACATCTCGTCCAGAGGCTGATTGGCATCAATCAGCTTGCGCATCTGATCCGATCCCGCCAATAAGTCGAAGAAATAGTGCCTGGCCCCAGCCGGTGGTTTCAGGAATTCAAACTGATCATAGAGCTTTGCCACGGTTTCGATTAGGCGTACTCCAGTTTGTACAGGCTTGTATGTAACCCGATCCGAGACATGGATTTGCACCCCTTGGCACTGCTCACCCGCGTGTTTGGAGAAAGTTGGTTTAAAGGACGTGGGACGAAAGCGTACGCCCGGAAGATCCAATGCATTTAAGACCCCAGCCAGCCGATCACCGTTAATAAAGGGGGCACCCACAGTTTCAAAGGGCAGTGCGGTGCCCCGACCTTCGGACAGATTGGTTCCCTCCACAAGACAAGTGCCTGGATAGACAAAAACCGTGTCTACCTTGGGTACATTCGGTGAGGTGGGCACCCACGTCATCTTTCGCTCAATCTGGTAATCGGCACGGCTCCAACCTTCTAGAGGTACCACGGTGAGCTCGGCCTTAATTTCGAAGATTGTATTGAAGTATAAAGCCATTTCACCGATGGTTAGTCCATAGCGAATAGGGATCGGGTAACCCACAAAGGAAGTGTACTCCTTCTCAAGGAGATTGCCCTCAACGATCTCACCCCCAAGTGGATTGGGGCGATCCAAAACAAAGATGGGTAGATCAAATTCTCGGGCAGCCTCCAGGGCGTAGAGGAGGGTGTACAAATAGGTATAAAACCGGCATCCCACATCCTGTAGATCGATAACAAGAGCGTCCACACCGACAAGCATTTCTCTGGTTGGTTTTCTGACATCTCCATACAAGCTGAAAACAGGGAGGCCCGTCTGGGGATCGTCATAGGTCTGGACCTTTTCCCCTGCTTGAAAATGGCCCCGTACTCCATGCTCGGGACCATAGAGTGCCACAAGCCGACCCGTCTCATGCAAGCGGTCGATAGTCGATGTTAGCTTGGAGTCAACGCCGCTCGGATTGGTAATCAGACCAAGCCGGGATGTACCAGCGTATTTAGGCAGATTAGCGCAAAAATGATCAATGGAAAACCGTAATGTCATACAATCAACCTCTCTTTGGTGACCACAACTTCAGTTTTCTTATGGGAAACCAAAAGGTAGCTTGGGGATCCAAACTACCTCAGGTATGTCTTGTTCGCAAGGCGAGCCTTACATTTATTGTTGGGCTGCCGCGTAACGATCATAGGCTGTCTGGTAGACTTTCATATAGTCATCCAAACGTATTTTTTGCAGGGTGTTCACGTACTCATCCCAAGTGCCATCAATGGAGTCGGCACCGGTGATAAATCGAGCTTCCATCTGCTCAAAGTAGTTTTGGATGTCCAATTGGTACCTTGTGATTACACGAAGTTCTTCGTCGGTAAAGTATACCAACGGATAGGGGATCCTGGCATAGGGATGGAGTTCTTCCATAACCCAGTCATAGATAGCTAGAATGGTTGGATTGCCGCCCTCTTTGCCAAAGAACTCCGCCGTGAGGTTCATGGGTACGTTCGTGCCAACTCCTGGCGCATGTTTGGCATTGGTTTCAGTGGTGCTTAAGCCATCTTGGCTGAGGAGAATCCATTGTCCGTCTTCGTTCCAAACAAAGGTCTGGTCTTCAATACCTAGACGGGAAAGAATGGTGCCCTCGTCAGAATAGGCATGATCAATCCAACGCATGGTGGCTTCGGGATGTGAGTTGTCTTTGGTAATGGCAGCCCGGCCCCGACGAATATAACTTAAGCCTTGAACCATTTTTTGATCATTGGTTGAGCTGGTCATTGGTGGCAATACAGGATAATTCATGGCCTCAGACGGATCTGCAAAGCCCACTTGAACGATGGGCCACATGGCGAAAACGCCGGTCTGCTTTCCTTTGGCAACAAACTGTTCCCAGGTTTGGGAGAACATCTGGTTATCCAGCAATTGCTCATCATAGAGACGGTGCATGAACTTGAGGTACTCTTTGAATTCGGGCTGTACAAAGGCATAACGCACCACGCCTTCATCGTCCACATAAATGCCGTTATCCTGGACGATGCCGAAGTTCGGCAAGAGACCTAGTCTGAGGTCAGCTGGGGTGTTGGCAGTCAAGGGGAGTACGGTTCCAACATTACCGGGATCTTCTTCCTTGAATACCTTGAGTAGCTCATAGAGTTCGTCCATTGTGGAGGGCTTATCGAGGCCGACTTGCTCAAGCCAGATACCATTAATCCACATAATAGGTGTCTTGGAGGTCTGATTGTGGTCTAGACCAGGTAGGGCATAGATGTGACCGTCGGGTGCTGTGATCGACGGACGGATCGTTGGATCTTCTTCCATCAGCTTCATGAAATTCGGGGCATATTCCTCGATCAAGCCTTCAAGTGGAATCAAAAGGCCTTGCGAACCATAGTCAGCCTCTTCACTGTTTGTCAACTCACCGCCGTAGAAGAAATCGGGTAAGTCGAGACTAGCAAAGGCTAGGCGCTTGTTCTGTTCGTAATCCGCAGATGCTGCGGTTCTGTAGTTGAACTTGATGTTTGTTTTCGCTTCCATCACTTGGAAGAACCCCATATCGCCCCAATCAGGTTGGATTGGCGATCTTCTTCCCATAACTTCTAACGTAATGGGTTCATCAACAATTGGCCGATATTAATCCGAGCCAAAAGAGTGTTGACGATCCCCGTCGCCGGATCCATGAAGGCGACGATCATTCCCACCAAGACCACGGTGGAAATAAAGTGAGGTGCATAGGTAATGGTTTGGGCTACCTTCTTGAATCGTCCATCCTTTAGTTCGTTCAGTGATAAGGCAACAATGATGGAGATAGGAAAAAGGGCTAAGGCATACAAGTTAATCAGCAAGGTGTTTTTCAGCAGATCCCAGAAATAATAGGAGCTAAAGAACCTCTCGAAGTGTTCAAAACCGATCCATTGGCTTCCGGTAATACCATCAACGGGCCGAAACCACTTGAAGGCCAATTGCAGGCCATACATGGGGTAATATTTAAAAACAAAGAAATAGGCCAAGGCCGGTGTCATTAGCAAGTACAACTGCCAGCTTTTCTTGAGTCTGCGCCAGTTGATTCGGGGTTTTCTATATGCAGACCCCACCGCGCTCCGTTCAATCAATTTCCGCACCACCCATCTAGGACCCAGAGATTATTGCTACATTTCCACGACAAAGTTCGAATTCCTTCCCAAAATTCTTTTTTTGTAAATATTTTTTACTAGTTTGTGTTCCCCAATTCAAAGCGTTATTTCTCCCTGCTGCGGTCACCAATAGCCGCTATGGTTTTCTCAATGGATGAGTTGGCCCGATCATACATCTCCAGGGCTACCCCAATAAAGAGACTGTCGATGGTGCTTAATTGAGCAATCCGGGACGAGATGGCACCGCTTCGGAGAATTGTCTCGGACGATGAGGTAAAGAGCTGGAGGTCCGCATAGCGGGTCACTTGTGATTCTGGGAAGTTGGTTAAGCATATCGTCGTTGCTCCCGTTTCCCCGGCTACCCTTAGGGCCTCCACGATTTCCCAGGTCTGACCGGAATAGGATATTCCCATTGCAACATCATCTTTGCCTAATAGGGCAGCCATCGTCCTTTGCACATGGGAGTCGATAAAGGCTACGGCCGTAAGCCCAATGCGCATAAACTTCTGTTGGGCATCCTCTGCCACAATCCCAGAAGCACCAACTCCATAAAAATGAATTCTGGGTGCATTCACCAAGGCAGTCACGGCCTTCTGCAGCTCTTGACTATCGAGGGTTCGAATTGTATCTTCCAATGCCTGGATATTGATGCGAAAGATCTTCTCTTTAATGGCGGGAATGTCATCGCCACGATTGATTTCACCGTAGATAGGCTTGGGAGTTACTGCTACACTTGCGGCTAGGCGAATCTTCAGATCCTGGAATCCCTTGTAGCCCAGTCGTTTACAGAATTTGACGACCGTCGCATCACTAACGCCTACTCGCTTGCCTAGGGACGTTATGGATAAATACACCACTTCTTTGGGATTCTCGAGAATCTCATCAGCCACGCGCCGCTCTGATGGGCGCAAGGACGGATACAATCCTTTGATATGCAATAGACACTCATCAACCATACGCAGTCACCCCTCCGTGATTTTTCCTGCTTAGTTATGTTGTTAGTTGGTTATTCGCATTGCGAGTGAAAAATCCTTCCCTTTTTTACAAATATGGTTAACGTTCTTAACCATTAGGAGCGAAAAGCCGGCGGGAGTTGTCTTCCATCCTTCTGGCAATGTTTGGCCATGTATTTGGGAAGCCGGACGCGAAAAACTCCCATACAGCGATGAGCTTTTTATCTCACCGCGATATCGGAGTTACGGCTGCGAAAATGGCAGCTCGTTCTGTTAACGCAAAGAGTGGTGGGCGCCAAACCTTTGCTGCCCACCACTCATATACATCTGCTAAACTCTGCCATGGCTCCCAAGGGAGCTGCTCCCTGTGGAGCTAGGCCAATATTCTGGCAAATTGTTGTTCCAAATAGGCAGGATCAAGATATTTCTTTCCGCCTGCTACATCCTTCAAGGGTATGGCTTGGTCACGGCCCTCAAGCCTTGTTACCATATAACCGGTTTTGCCTGCTAAGGCCAAGTCAACAGCGTGATTCGCAAAGCTTAGAGCTAAGTCCACATCATAGGGCGAGGGAATGCCGCCTCTCAAGAGATAACCCATGACTTGCACACGAGGTTTGCGACCTGTTGCCGCCTCGAATTTTTCTCCCACAATGTGGCTCACACCTGCAGTATAGACGTTACCGAAGGCGTCTTTCCGCAGATCACCGCGGTCTACGTTTTTCAGCTCAACCCCTTCGGAGACGATGGCGAGGCCCGCTCTACCTGTCCTCTGCTTGAAATCTTTCATTCTGGCAATCATTTCTTCTAGTTCCATAGGACCTTCAGGACACATACAGGCGCAAGCTGGTGTGTTCATTGCTGTGGCCAAGGCCAACCAACCAGCGTCACGTCCCATTACTTCGACGATCATGTCCTTGTCATGGCCAACATTACTGTTAATCATGCTGTTAATGTAGTTTGAGGCCTGACGCACAGCGGTCTCATAACCGAGGGTGTGATCGGTGAAGAGTAAGTCATCATCAATGGTCTGGGGTGCACCAACCACATTGAAGCCCAGTTCAGCTAAGTGGGCTGCCACTCCCAGTGTATCATCGCCGCCCATGCAAATCATGGCATCAATCTTGCGATCTTCTAGACTGGCCAAGACGAGGTCCATCTGACC
>CAZAJB010000015.1:0-41284 GCA_964485345.1 uncultured Clostridiaceae bacterium | reverse complement strand
AAAAAGACCCCTTCAGAGGTCTGTCCTCTAAAGAGGTCTTAACAGGCGTTTGAATGGGTCATTAGGGAGAACTCATTACTCCATCCGATACATGGGAGTACGGCCGAAATAGAGACGGATAGGGTATTCCAGTTGCTGCTCTCCATAATAGGGACAAAACCCTACCTTACGAACCCTTCCATCTTCGTAATGTAAGAAGAGCGTGTAGTTCTTTATCTCATACCATCCTTGACCAGGCTCAATTGCTGCGTCACGGCCTGGATCACCATAATCTTCAGGTATGAGGATGTAGTCGGCTTTGAAGAGGCCCTGATCGACAAAGGTACCATTGGCTGAAAAGGTGATGATGGGCTTGTAGGTTGGATAGACGTCAGGATCCAACGCATCGATGGTTACAATGTGGAAGGTCCATGAGCCCTCGAGTGTCAACCCATTCACAGAATTAACCTTACGGTAAGTAGAGTCATCTCGCAAGATGTTTCCTTGGGAATCAACCTCCACCGACTGATCTGGATAGCTTTCTCGGGTGAAAGTGCCTGTGTTGCCATGAATCTGATAGAAACCCCAGTCTTCATTTTCTTCGATCTTGCTCTTGGCTCTATCGAAGCTGTCCAAACCCTCTAGGGGAAGACAGTAATAAACCGTCCCATCGTTATGTAAGACCATCCAGTATGGTGCCATGAATTCACCCCATGGCCAGTTGTTTCGGTGAGCTAGATAAACGCCCACTACATCCTGGGCTTGATTTTCGCTGATTTGGATCCGCCAGGTGTGAGAAGCGGTTCCTCCCTTACCGTCTGTTACAACAACCTGTACACTCGCCGTTCCAGTCTGCGCTGCTTTCCATATCGCTTGAGACTCATTTGTGGTCAATAGATCGCCGGGACCTGTTTGACTCCAGGAATAATGAAGGGGGTCACCATCGGGATCCGTGGCGATAAGACTGAAAGACAATTCATCTGAAACAGCCACTTGCAGTGCCTGATTTGCTGAGGGCGTTACGCTGTCAATTTTCGGTACCTTGTTAGCTGCCCCGACCCCTCCACTGCAACCTTGCATGAGCAGAGCGAAACACAACACCAAAACCACACGTTGAACATTCCGTTTCATTGGGCGCACCTCCTATAGTTAGTTCTTCACTTTCATCTTAGCGACAAGATCCGCAAGTTTTTCGGTTATTCTATGCTGTTTTTTCCAAATAACGGTCACAAAAAGGATCCCATATCTAGAAATAGGGACCAGGATGTCGGTACAGGTATGGAGCGAACTATGTTAAGCAACAACTACTACGCGAAATGCTGGGAACTGGATGGAACCTCCACCCAATATGCGCGAAGATCCGCCGATCCGTAGATGGGTAATGAGGATTAGTCCTGTTAGCACCTGCCCACAGGGAATGGATGATACTTTTAGTCGTAGTGGTTGTAGCTGTGGCAGCCGGAGAATTTAATGTTTTCAGTCAACAATCTGTTCCCAATACGGCACAGAGGCCTAGACAGAGTTTGGCGCCAAGCCACATACCTGTCCAACGCAGAGATATTGCCCGCGAAATAGAGTCATCGGGTACCATTTCAGGAGCTCGCCAGGCGGACTTAGGCTTTCGAGGATGGTACGTCCAATGTAATTGGAGTAGGCGAGTTTAGGCTCAAGACCGAGCCGGAATTCTAGTGTAGTGCCCAGTGAACTGAAACCACTTGTAAGGTATTATCCTCTGGGTGCTAAAAATCTAAGCGCTGATCAAGCGGAAAAACTCTCAAGCCTATCGGAGCTAAACTTAAAAACCGCGAGGGCCTACCGCATCAAACTAGCATTAGCGCATTTTTTCGAGCAAGAAGACTATGCATCGGCAGAATCCTACCTAAACAGCTGGTATTACTGGGCTACTCATAGTCGTCTAGAGCCGATAATCAAAGTCGCCAAGACGATTAAGAAACACTGGGATGGGGTTATGGCATGGCACATAAAGCCAATCAACAACGGCATCCTAGAGGGTTACAGGCTAGTTCTTGCGATTTAACCTATGATCTCGTCTTTCCCAGTAGAGTTGGTACACCTTTTGACCACAGCCGTCTTAGACAGAGACACTTTCATCCTATCCTAGAGCATGCGGAGTTGCCGAAAATTTGTTTCCATGATTTAAGGCATACTGCTGCCACCCTATTATTGCAAGCAGGGGAACACAAATGCCATTTTTTTAGATAACTGCTGTCAACACGTAATAACAAGGATTTTCCAGCAAAGCGAAAAAGACCGCAACACCGTTGCAGTCTTTGTTTACGTATGGCGCGCCCGACAGGATTCGAACCTGTGGCCCTCTGATTCGAAGTCAGATACTCTATCCAGCTGAGCTACGGGCGCCTATAAGTATCTTAGTCTATTGACCGATCAGTGTCAACTGCACGGATAACACTGCACGAGGCACATTCCCTAGATACTTCTCGTCTTATTTTCCAACCATTCTTTTTCACCATCGGCAAGATAAGGTGAAAGTTTGCTGTACACTTCTGCGTGATAGCTGTTTAGCCACGCCTTTTCCTCAGAACTGAGCAAATCTACTTGAACTCCTTCTAGATCGATGGGCACAAAGGAGAGGACTTCAAATTTCATAAATTGTCCCGAGTCTGTCTTGATGTCTTCGTCTACAACGGCCACGTTTTCAATTCTAACTCCATGTTTTCCTTGCTTATAGACTCCTGGTTCGACTGTAATAATCATGCCTTTTTCAAAGGTTACGTTATTTCTATTCATACCCATTCCGTGAGGCCCTTCATGCACATTGAGCAAAAAACCTACACCGTGGCCAGTACCACATTTGTAATCCAAACCCTCTTGCCATAGGGGATAACGGGCTATGGCATCCAGCCCTGCTCCGGTAGCCCCATACAAAAATCTGGCATTCATGAGGTTGATATGGGATTTTAGCGTAAGGGTAAAATCTCTCTTCTCTTCTTCCGTAATATCTCCCAAGACAATCGTACGGGTAATATCTGTTGTTCCGTCATAGTACTGACCACCAGAATCCACCAAAAACATAGCTACTGGTTCTAACTCATAATTTGATTTGCCTTCTACTGCAGAGTAATGCATCATTGCCGCATTTTCTTTGTAAGCTGCTATCGTTGTGAAGCTTGGTTCTATAAAGCCATCTTGCTGCCGCCTAAATTCCTCCAGTTTTTCTGCTGCGGATAGCTCAGTAATCTTCATCTTGCCTATATTCTCATCCAACCAATACATGAATTTGACTAGAGCTGCTCCATCCTTGATATAGGCATTTCGTTGATTCTCAATTTCCGTTGGGTTTTTTACCCCTTTTAATTCTGCCGTAATATTTGTGCCCTTGATGATCTCACATTCAGCAGGAATCACACTGTATAACCAGGCATTAATGTTAGCAGGATCTAAGAATATGCTGCCATTTTCATTGATCCCTTGTACATGATCTGCAAGGTTCTCGTAGTCGTCAATGTTCACTCCCTGATCGCTCAAGTTATTCCTTACATCTTGACCTATCTTTTCCTGATCGACAAATAGCCACGCTTCGTCTTGGGTAATCATCGCATAAGAGATGACCACGGGGTTATTCTCTACATCCCCGCCCCTAATATTGTAGAGCCAGGCAATGTCATCTAGACTGCCCACAATAAAATGGGTAGCCTTCTTCTTCTCCATGATTTCCCTGACTTTTTCTAGCTTCTCGGCAGTAGTCTTACCCGTATATTGAATTTCGTGGAGGAAAGCCCTGCTGCTTGGAGCTTTTGGTCTGTCCTCCCATATTTCATCGATCAAATCGTATTGACCAACTAGATCGATGCCCTTTCCCTCTAGCACTTTCTCCAGGCTTGCCACGCTGGCTTGGGCAAAAACCTCACCATCGAAACCAACCCGGCTGTTGTTTTCCAGATGATCCCTAAGCCATTCAGGGTAGGTTGGGAATCCAGGGATGCCAATTTTATACAGTTCGATCTCACTACCCTTTAACTCGTTTTCTGCTTGAATAAAATACCTTCCATCAGCCCACAGCATAGCCTTATCTTCAGTAACTACAACTGTTCCAGCTGAGCCCGTAAATCCCGATAACCAGACCCTGGTTTTGTAATAGTCTGCCAAATACTCAGATTGATGTGGATCTGATGTGGGGATTATATAGGCATCCAGACCTTTACTCTTCATCAAATTTCTTAAGCTCTTAATTTTTTGGCCAGTAGCCATATTAGGAGTCCTCGCCTTCATTTGAATTCGATTGCTAGGTATGCAGCTTTAAAGCTAGCCCAAAATCCGCTCTGGGCCACTATAAATATTCATTCGTCTTCCCCTAACAAAACCGCACAGAGTCAAGTTATGGGCCCTCGCAAGCTCCACAGCCTGAGCAGTTGCAGGAGACTTTGATATAATGATGGAAATCCCCGTATTGATGGCCTTTTGCGCCATATATTTCGGTACTCTGCCACTACTAATCATGTAAGCCCTTGTCAGGTCCCAGTCTTCTAGCAGCGCCCCACCCAAGGCTTTGTCCCCCGCATTATGCCGACCTAAGTCTTCCATAAAGATCCTCCGCCCATCCAGATGATGGAGCTCACAATTATGCACTCCACCGGTGCTGCTAAAAAGCTCCGATTGACCATGAAAGGAACCCACTACGGCGAAGACATCTTCTGCCCGTAGCAGGACATTGGTTTGCAGCGCTTGGACTTCCTTAGCTACATTTCCCCTTAGAATTATATCCGCCCGGTGTTCGGCGAGCGTGAACTCTTGCACATCCTCCTTGCAGCGAACTACACCTTCTGCAAAAAGATGTCCATAAACCAAACACTGCAGATCCCTAGGCGTGCAAAGCATATCCACAAAATGCTCGCCATTGACATACAGGGCGAGATCGTACTCTACAATGATCTGATCGTGCACCTGTTTTTTCTGGCCATCTTCGATCCTAATAATCTCAAACTGCTTGGCAACATCCATCATGCTACATCCCTCACTTGGCCCCCAGGAATTGCTCATACTCAGCGGGAGTGTTCAAATTGGTAAAAGCCCGCCAACCTGGAAGGAAGGGTGCTGCCTTCTCTTCAGGGATGATGAGGGCATCAAGTTTTCTCGTGAAGCGCTGTACGGAATGGCGGCCTGCCGCTAACTCCTCTTCGAGCAGGGGCAAAGCCGAACGGAGGAAGAACGAATGGAAAACCTCTAGGTAATCTCCGTGCTGTGTAACGCAAGCATCATAGCTTCCTTTCGCCAGTTCGCCTACCATATAATCAATGTAGGCGATCTCCACATAGGGCATATCACAGGCAATCACAAAAACAGCCTCGCTCCTGGCGCCACACAATGCTGCATGAATCCCCCCTAGGGGACCGATATCTTGGTGAAGATCCTGGATCACCCGCACGTCAATCCCGGCATAGAGCTCTGGAGTCGCGCTCGACACCATAATATCACGAAAGCGAGTCTTCAGTAGGGTAACCAAATGCAGGACGATGGACTCATCCTGCATCTGTAAAAGCTGCTTATCAAAACCCATGCGGGTGGATTTACCACCCGCAAGGATCACCGCACTACGAAACTCTGGCATCTTGGGCAATCCTTTTGATCTTCACTGCACAGACTTTGTATTCTGGCGTGTCGCTGATCGGATCAACAACGCTGCTCGTTAGCGCGTTAGCCGGCCCATCAGCAAAGTGGAAAGGCATAAAGAGCACACCTTCGGGAACTCGTTCTGTCACCCGAGCTTCTGTTTCGATCTCGCCCCGCCTAGAAGCAACCTTCATCCTTCCGCCCTGCTCCACTCCAAGTTTGTCCGCATCTGCAGGGTTAATCTCAATGAAGGAGCGGCCCTCAATCTCCATAAGCTCCTCATTCTTCCCAGTCATTGTTGGTGTATTGTAATGATACAGCAACCGTCCAGTAGAGAGCAGCATAGGATACTCATCATCTGGCAGTTCGCCGGCGGGAATGTAGGGCCATGGTCTAAACATAGCACGCTCTCCCCTGGAGAATTTGCCCACATGCAAAATGGGGGTACCTGGATGATCAGAACTCGGACAGGGCCATTGAACCTGCTCCTGCTCTAGACGTTTATGGCTGATTCCCCCGAAAGAGGGAGTGAGCCTGGCGATCTCATCCATAATCTCGCTCGCAGAGCCAAACCCAGGATCAAAACCAAGGCGGCGCATCACTTCGGCCAAAATAGCCCAATCCTCGCGGCTTTCGCCCGGGCCTTCAACAGCTTTGCGCACCCTTTGCACCCTGCGCTCGGTATTGGTAAAGGTACCTTCCTTCTCAGCAAAACAGGAGGCCGGAAGAACCACATCTGCAAGCTCCGCCGTCTCAGTCAGGAAGATGTCCTGCACAACCAGGAAATCTAGATTCTTCAAACTCTGCTCCACATGGGCAATATTGGGATCACTGAGCATGGGGTTTTCGCCCATGATATAAATCCCTCGCACATCGCCGCGCACTGCCCCATTCATTGCTTCAATGCTGGTAAGGCCGGTTGTTTCCGACATCTCCACGCCCCAGGCCTGCGAGAACTTCGCACGAACCTCGGGATCAGCAACCTTCTGGTAGCCGGAATACATGGCAGGTATGGCTCCCATATCACAAGCGCCCTGTACATTATTCTGGCCACGCAAAGGATTAACACCAGCTGCATACTTGCCCACATTACCACACAGAAGGGCCAGATTCGAAATGGACATCACGCCTGCTGTACCCGAGGAGTGCTCTGTCACGCCAAGACAGTAGTAAATTGGCGCACGTCTGCCGCTCGCGTAGAGTCTAGCGGCTGCTTTGAGATCCTCTGGGTCAATACCGCAGATTTCCCCTGCTTTTTCTGGCGTGTAATCCTTAACAACGTCCCAGAGTGCGTCAAAGCCCTCGGTTTGGTTTTCCACATAGTCCTTATCCATCAAGCCCTCAGTAATAATCGTGTGCATCATACCATTTAGGAGGGCAATGTTCGTACCAGGCGTCAGTTGTAGATGCACCGCGGCCTCTTTCGCCAGATCAATTACCCGCGGATCCGCCACAATCAGCTTGGCTCCACGTTTTCTCGCTTGCCTAATTTGAGTGCCCATCACAGGATGCGCCTCGGTAGGATTCGATCCAATCAAAAAGATGACATCGGCATCCACGACTTCCGCTACGGAATTCGTCATGGCCCCGCTACCTAACGTGATGGCTAGACCAGCCACCGTAGGAGCGTGTCAGACACGGGCACAATTGTCCACATTGTTGGTGCCAATGGCTCCTCTCATCATCTTCATAAACGCGTAATTGTCCTCGTTCGCCGTACGAGACGAGGAAAAACCAGCAATGGCATCTGGACCACTCTCTGCCTTAATCCTCTGCAGATTATCTACAACAAGGTCAAGGGCTTCATCCCAGCTCGCGGGCTCCAGGACACCGTCTTTGCGAATCAGAGGTGTGGTAAGCCGATCAGGATGATCAATAAACTTGTAGGCAAACTTGCCCTTTACACAGAGCAACCCTTTGTTGGAATGGCCGTCAGCGGGTTCGACTCCCACCACTTTCCCTTTTTTCACCACCAGGTCCATCTGACAACCCACAGCGCAATACGAACAGGTGGTGCGAGTTTTCGTCACTTCCCAGGACCGGTAGTTCTTGCTCGACTTGGTAGCCAAGGCACCGGTGGGACAAACAGAGACACAGTTACCGCAAGAGACACAATTACTATCGATGAAAAGCTCGTCAAAAGGCATACCGACTTTTGTGTCAATGCCGCGATTGTTCAGAGTCAGTGTATGATTACACTGGCGATCGTTACAAACCCTGACACATCTACGGCAGAGAATACACTTATGGGGATCGTAGTCGAAAAACCTGTTGGTCTCGTCCTTTTCCCAATCTCGAGCTTCTACCTTAAACAACGGTTCACGAATTCCGTAATCCAAAGAATATTGATACAGCTTACACTGCCCCGTATCGGAACAAGAAAAACAGTCTATATGATGGTCTGCAAGAAGCATCTCAATGATAAAGCGTCGCCAGGCATGGACTTTTTCGTTCATGCTGACCACTTCCATGCCTTCATCGCATACAGTGGCACAAGAAACCTTCAGATCCCTAGCGCCTTTTACTTCAACCACGCACATCCGGCAGGAACCTTCGGGCGCGAGGTGCTTGAGGTGACACAAAGTTGGTATTTCGATGCCCACAAGCTCACAGGCTTCGAGGATCGTCGTGCCTTCCTTAACTTGCAACCGGTGACCATCAATGGTAACGTTTAACATCTACACATCTCCTTTCTCTCATCGCTTTATAATAGCACCAAATGGGCAGCTCTCCATACAAGCGCCGCACTTAATACATGGATCTTGGTCAATTACATAGGGCGTTTTTCTATCACCGCTGATGCACTGAACCGGACAGACTTTGGCACAGATACCGCAACGTTTGCAGTTCTCTGGAATAATATAGTACTGGAAGAGGGCGGTACAAACGCCAGCTCGGCATTTCTTATCGTGTACATGCTCTTCGTATTCTTCCCGGAAATAGCGCATCGTGCTCAAGACAGGATTCGGGGCCGTCTGCCCGAGACCACAGAGGGAAGCCGCCTTAATATTCTTCCCAAGCTCTTCGAGTTTCTCCAGATCCCCTGCTTCGCCTTTTCCTTCCACGATTCGATTCAGCATATCTAACATCACGGTCGTTCCCACTCTACAGGGAGGACATTTGCCGCAAGACTCTTCTTGGGTGAAATCCAAGAAGAAGCGTGCTAAGTCTACCATACAAGTATCTTCGGCCATAATAATCAGACCACCTGACCCCATAATGGTGCCTAGTTTGGCTAGATTATCGTAGTCAATTGGTGTGTCGAGATATTCTGCGGGAATGCAGCCTCCGGAGGGACCCCCGGTCTGTGCCCCTTTAAAGCGCTTGCCAGCGGGGACACCTCCACCAATATCAAAGATAACTTCACGCAAAGTGGTTCCCATGGGAATTTCCGCCAGTCCAATGTTGTTGATCTCGCCCGCCAGAGCAAACACCTTGGTGCCCTTACTATTCTCCGAACCAATACTGCCAAACCACGTGGAACCCTTATGAATGATGGGAGCTACATTAGCGAAGGTCTCTACATTATTGATAATTGTCGGTCGTCCCCACAATCCCGAGACGGCAGGATAGGGCGGGCGCAGCCTGGGTTCTCCCCGTTGGCCTTCGATGGAGGCCAAGAGCGCGGTTTCTTCCCCACAGACAAAGGCCCCTGCACCAAGCCGAACTTCGAGATCGAAGGAAAAGTCCGTACCGAAGATATTCTCTCCTAACAGCCCCTCCTCTTTTGCCTGGGAAATCGCTAGGTTCAGGCGCTTCACAGCGATGGGGTATTCGGCCCGACAATAAACATAACCTTTGTTTGCCCCGATAGCATACGCTCCGATGGCCATACCTTCGACCACACTATGGGGATCGCCCTCTAGAATACTGCGATCCATAAAAGCACCGGGATCACCTTCGTCTGCATTACAGACAATGTATTTTTGTCCCGGAGGCTGCTTGTGGGCGAAATCCCATTTCATACCAGTGGAAAAGCCTCCGCCGCCCCTTCCCCTTAGACCGGATTGCTTCATCTCTTCCACGACTTCGGCCGGGGTCATCTGGGTCAACACTTTCGCCAAAGATTGATAACCATCGCGCACGATATATTCGCCGAGGGATTCTGGGTTGATGACTCCACAGTTTCTCAGGGCAATCCGCACTTGGGTCTTAAAGAAAGGCACCTCACTAAATTCCACAATCTCGGCCTCAGCTCGCTGATCCTCAGGAAGAAGGGCCCCACCGTTCACCGCCCACTCTGTAATAACCTCACCACCGGCGATGTGCTGGGTAACAATTTTGCGCGCCTTTTCAGCGTCAATGTGACCATAAAGAACCTGTCTGCCACCTGGCAGGATCACTTCCGCTAGGGGTTCTTGGGCACAAAAGCCTATGCATCCTGTCTGCGCCACAACAACATCTTCGATACCCTGCTCCTTGAGCTCAGCACAAATGGCATCGTAAACCTCTTGGGCGCCTGCGGCGATACCACATGTTCCCATACCAACCAGGACTTTTGCCTGCGTGTTCGCTTTTTCCCGGCGCAAACGCTCTGCCTGCTCTGCTTGGAACTGTTGCAGATCTTCTAAGGTTCTAATCATGGACATTCACCTCCATTCCTTCCTACTCGTACTGTTTCAAAATCTCAACGGCTTTGTCCGCGTCGATCAGGCCGTAGGCCTTTTGGTTAATGGTCATGACAGGAGCAAGGCTGCAAGCCCCTAGGCAGCGCACTGCTGCCAAAGAAAACTTGCCATCCTTTGTGGTCTCGCCGGCTTTGATACCGAGGGCTTGTTCCAAACCACTAATCACGGCTGATGCTCCCTTGACATAACAAGCGGTTCCATTGCAGACCGCGATTTGGTACTTGCCCTTCGGCTCCACAGAAAAATGATGGTAGAAAGAGACTACACCATACACCTTGTTCAAAGGAACGTGTAATCCCTCCGCAACAGCTTCCTGCACGTCACGGGGCAGGTAACCCATTATTTCCTGCGCTTTATGCAACACTTCGATCAGGGCAGATTCGTTGCCCCGATTGGCCTCAATGACTTCATTCAGCTCATCCCAGGCTGTTTTGCAAGTACAAGTCCCCATAAAAACCTCCTGTGAAAAAATTATCGTACTTATTATAGAATATCATATCCCTATTAGGCACCACAAGCAATAATCCTTTGGTTGCTTTTGGAACTTTATTAGAAGCGCCTCTCCTAGAAGAGCTTCTCAAGAAACGAGGCCGCTGCCGGAAGATGGATCAAGGCGTTTTCTCGCCTCTGGTTCATGGCGGCGATCTCCTGTAGATAAGCACTCTTTATACGTCCAAACTCTCCTCCCGATTCCCCAAAAGCCTGGAGCAAGAGCGCGGCGCAATCTGCCTTTTTTGCCGTAAGGGGTGGATTATAGGTGACGGCAAAGGCCAGGATTTTCCCCATATCAATCTCCCACTCGCCGGCAGTTGCATAGTCTTCAAAGTCTACACCTACACACGTCTCCTTAGACCACAAGAAATTCCGCAGGTTACAGTCACCGCGCAAAAGTCCAGTGATGCGATGATAATCAGCCAGCCAAGCCGCTATGGCCTCTGCTTGCTTGAGGGTCATCGCCTCCACAAGCTCGGCGTAGGTTGGGCCTGCTAGGTACTGGAGCTTGAGCGCATTCTCTTCCACCGCCAAAAGGGTAGGAACCGCAAGCCCCGCCTGGTGAAGGTGCTCGAGGGCCCGAACTTCACGGCGCATGGCGTCTCCGTCTGCGTGCTGCTTGATCACGATTCCGCCTTCTAGAGTGACCTTGTTTTTCTTCGATGGGAATCTCATGCTTTGAACCTAACCTCTATTTTGCTGTGTTCCTTATAGCCATCGAGCTCTCGGGTCACCCCTAGGACTGCATTTTTCAGTATGTTTTGCACAAAGGGCACCATGGGAATGGAGACTCCATCGATCACGAGCTCCGTCCCTTGGGCATCCAAAACGCAGTCTTCCCTGCTTGCCTGTCCTTTGGCGATCCGCCCTGCTAGTTCATGGCAACTGTAGCCGCACAGGTGACAACAATCAGCATCAAAGGAAGGAAGTGGTTCAAAGGCGTGGTCGACCACAAAATCTACCAAACTTGCTGGGTCTTGCAGGGCGTGGAAAACCGGAAGACCCAAGACCTCCCGGCAGCCTGTGTTAGCTAGGACGCCCGACACAGCAATAACCCTCCCGTCGAGACGTTCTTTGATCTCATCTTCATGATGCGCGGTGAGAATCCGAGGACAGTTGCAGTCTGTAACGCCTTCTAGGATGACAAAATCATGGTCATAGTGCCCGAGAATCTCGTCTATGGGAAGTTTCACCTGATAGAGAACGTCTGTCTCCTGGAAGGCCCGAGCGGTGACCAGCTGGGATCCGCTTTGGCGGTGACGTCCCGTATCCTCTTCCAGATCTGGATCGAGGGCAAAGTCAGGGGAGTGAATCTCCTTAACAGATCCCACAGTATAACCCCTCTGGCGCAGTCCCCTGATGATCACCTCGCAAAGGGCGGTCTTACCCGAGTTTGATGTGCCGTTAATCGCAATCGCCTTCATATAAAGCCCCCTAGATGGTGAGATAGTAAATGCCAAAAGCGGCGATAGTCAAGCCAAAGAGTGCCCCTGTTAATACCCAATCTGAGGGGGTCATGCTCACGTCCAAATAGCTTGTCCGCTTGCCTAGGGATCCAAAACCGCGAGCCTCCATCACGATGGCAAGCACCCTAGACTTCACTACAGAGTCAGCTACAACCGGGAGTAACAGATCACGATACATCCGCAATTTCTTGCGCAGAGGGATCTTTTTGAGCTCAACTCCGCGCAATTGGAGGGCAAGCAAAGAATCGGAAAAGGAAGCGCTAAAGGAGGGTATAAAGCGCAAAGCGATCATCAGCATAAAGGAGAAGAGGTAGGGTATCTTTAGCTTACCTAGGGCCGCGAGGACTCGCCTACTGTTCTCGGCGGCCATCACTGCCGCTGAACAGAGAATAACGAAAAACCGTAGCAGCGTAATGGCTCCGCGCCTGACACCGTCCGTGGTGATGAGCTTGTAGTCTCCGATCACCAAGAGTGGAGTACCAGTTTGTACAAAGGCCATATGGATTAGGATCACGGCAACAAAGAGAGGAAAAAAACGACGCAAGCGCCCCCTAAGCGATTGCAGATCAGCTCCAAAGCACATGGTGCCCAACAAGGAAAAAAGGGCTAGACCTGCCATCCAAACCGGTCGGTAAAAGACAAGTGCTCCGGTTGTAGAAAGTAATACCCAGAGTAGCTTCACCCTTGGATCTACGTTAATCATAGGGTCACCTGCCCATGCTCCACTTTGATCCGAGGGGCCTGTGGGTAGCGGTCGATCAGCTCCTTTTCATGGGTGATCACAGCGATACCCCTCCCCTCCCCAGTAAGATCATCGAGTATCCCATAGAGAATCTCCCTGTTTTTCCGATCTAGGCCGACGGTAGGCTCATCAAAGATCAAAAACTGCGCCCCTCCCATGAGAGTGGTGCAGATGGCCAGCCTTTGCTTTTCGCCCCCGCTCAGGTAATAGGTACTCCTCTCCTTGAGGGCAACGAGGCCGAAGCGTTCTAAGAGGCTTAAGGCTTTCTCTCTGCTAGATTCTTGCTCTTCTCCAAGAAGATCATGAACAAAGGTCATCTCCCTCCACACTGTTCCAGCAAAGAGCTGGCGTGCCGGGTCTTGAAAGAGGTAGCCCACCTGGCTGCCTATTTCCCCCAACGACATATATGCAGCGGATCGGCCGAAGATGCGCACTTCGCCCTGGCCTGGCTTTAGGATGCCACACATCAATTTGGAAAGGGTGGTCTTGCCACTACCATTAGCCCCAGTAATCAGGCTCAGCTCACCTTGGGCGAAGGATAGATGTGGGCAAGAGAGCGTGAAGTTGCCCTTTCCGTATTGAAAAACAAGATCAAGTAGGGTTATGGCGGAGATCACAGAACTACCTCCCTTACCTGTCCGTCTTGGAGCTCGTAGATGCGATCAGCCAGGTCGAGATGCTCTTCACCGTTTTCCACCATGAAAATGGCATGACCTAGTTCCTTTTGCCCTTGAATGATCCCTTTTACAAGCCGAGTAGACTCCGTGTCAAGCTGCGAAAAAGCCTCATCCAGGATAAGAATTTGTGGCTGTAAAGCCAGGACGGCGGCCAAAGCAATACGCTGTTTTTGGCCATGGGAGAGAGTTTCTGTCTCGACCCAGCGATAGGCACTCATCTGCACTGTCTCTAAGACCTGTTCAATGCGGAAAGCCATCTCCTGCCTCGATAGACAGAGGTTTTCTGGTCCAAAGGCGATCTCATCTTCTACAGTGGGAAAAAAGAGCTGG
Source organism: uncultured Clostridiaceae bacterium (assembly GCA_964485345.1). GTDB lineage: Bacteria > Bacillota > Limnochordia > Darwinibacteriales > Darwinibacteriaceae > UBA5420. The sequence goes on along the minus strand of CAZAJB010000015.1, from coordinate 27,381 downwards.
GAGTCTGGGTTTTGAAAGAGAATCCCCAGCTTATCTACGACGCTGGCCAACGAAAGGGCGCGGAGATTATCCCCAAACAACAGCACCTCGCCTTCTAAGGTACCTGAAATGGAACGTGGGATGATCCCCGCTAAAATGTGGCACAAGGTGGTCTTACCCGAACCGGAAGGACCTCGTAAGATGGCGCACTCACCAGGCTTAACATGAAGATTGACTTGGCTAAACAGGGGTCTGCCCCCGGCATATGAAAAGCTAATCTGGCGTCCTTCTAGAGCGTTCTGTTCAAAAGCTTTCACCGAACAACAATCTCCTCCATAAACTTAACCCAGCGCTGGGCGAATTCTGTATTTGGCATCACTAGGTAATAAGGGCCCAGGCCACCCTCAGCCTTGGGTTTCAGCGGCTCCCCATTCATGGCTATGGCAATGTACACGTTTTCCTCTTCAAGTACCTCTTCACCTCGCAAGGCCGAAGAGTAGCCATCTAGAGCTTTTACCTCAATGGTTGATCCTGCACGCACATTCACCCCATATTTCTCCAGCAAGGCGCTGAGCTGCACGCCGGTGAAGGTTACGGTGGTGGACCCCGCAGTCGTACTTGTGCGTATTACTGCCATGAAGTCCACAGGATTCAAGGCTTGAAGATCTTCCATAGTCACTCGCTGTTCTGTCTGGCCATGGATCAACACAAATTCTGCATTGGTCCCCAGCTCTCTTTTTCTCTGCAGATCTCCAACATTAAGGTAGGCCAAGATGGCCACGGCAAAAACGAGGAGAAGTACGGCGATCACGATTCCTACGGTCTGCTTTCTCATCTTTTTCATCTCCGATCCCCCCTCGGGTCTAGTAGCTTCCTGATGAAAGCTTCCCCTCGGAAGCAGAATCTCCTGCAAGGGGTCTGGCACCTGATCGGACCCCTGATCAGTCTTCCCCAATTCGCCTGTTTTCCACTATGGTGCTACGCAGAATGGCCAAAACCCCGGAAGTTCCAGGGTTTGCTTTGTTCACCCAAACGCTACTGGAAGCCCCAGTCTTTAGCATGGGGTCACGGTCTATTTTTCTCAGGCCTAAAGGATCTCTAGCTTTTTCAGATTCCGGGCGATACTACTGGCCACAAGACCGCCTAATCCCCCCGAAAGTGCAGCAACGGCCATAGACAACAGTAGGGGAATCAAGGACAGGTTGAAAATGGCTAGGTTGACTGCGACGGTCCCAGCGACATTGGCAACCATACCCCCGATAAAGCAGCAAACTGGACAGCATCCCCTGTGTCTACTGAGGAAAAACCACACTTCCACCGCGAGCCCCGGGAAGGTATAGGTAAGGAGACTGGCTGCCCCGTGGGAGCCAAAGGTCCCTGTGATTGTGACGAGGACTGCCTGAACTAGCGACATCAAGAGAGCGGCACCGAGTTTTCCTGTGATGGCCGTCCCGAGAATGATGAACATCATAAAGAACCCACCAGCAACCACTCCGCCCGGAATAAAGAGGGGTCCTGTGATCACTTGCGCCAAGGGGACAATGATGACTTTGCTGGCTATACCCATGGCAGCAAGCATGGCGAGAATTACATAGTCGGAAAGCTTAAGATAACGTGTGTTTTGGCGGTCTCGTCGGTCTCCCATGTGGCCTTCCCCTTTCGTCGATGTTTTTACCTTATAGCCTTCCGCTTGCAAGCAAAATCTCCTTCAAGGGCTTATCGTGGATAGGTATCCTGAACCTGAAGCGCTCCGCCTCGCATCAAGAGTTGGCCCCGGGCAATGACGGTGTCGAGGTTAAGGTCAGAATCGAGTAAGAGAAGATCTGCATCATAACCTGCCTGGAGCTTGCCTTTTCTCCCATGGAGCTCTAGCGCCTGGGCCACGTTCGTTGTGGCGAGACGCAAGGCATCTGTCACTTCCATACTTCCTGTCTGGATCAGTTCTTTGAGGACATGATGCAGGGATTTCATCGAAGCGGCCACGATCCCGATCATCTCATTCTTCTCGTTCCATTTAGGCAGGCTGCCATTGGAATCCGAACTCAGGGTCATCTTGTCAAGGGGTGCACCAGCTTTGATCGCCTCTAGAATGTCGCCTGCAGCATCCCTGGGGTCGGGGCTGGCCGTAAAATCGATATAACCCCCCATTTTGGCAAAGCGTAGCGCTGGCTCGCCGAGCTTACCCACATGGGTTGGCCTAAAGTGCTTAATGGGTAAATCTGTCTCTGCTAGGATCTCAAATACCATGTTGAGGTGTTGCTTGCCACGACCCATATGCATTGTGACAAGGCCAGGCTTACCACTGATCAGGGATGCCATGCGCACATCACTCACTAGCCTGACCAGCTCTGCTTTGGTCAAGTGTGAACAGCGGTGATCAGAGAGGGCTACCTTAACCCCAAGGACCTCGTGGATAAAAGCAATGTCCTTTTTCACATCGCCCGTTAAGGTAATGGTAGGATACTCATACGAACCGGTCAGGCAATACGCCGTAAGCCCCTCTTCACACAAGGCCTTTGTCTTGGCAACCAGGTTCTCCACGCTGCGAGTGATCCCATCCGTACCCAGTACACCCACTAGGGTTGTAACGCCTGCCAGCACGCAATCGGTCAACTTAAGTTCTGGAACGCGGGTTCGAAAGCTCCCCTCGCCTCCCCCACCTGTGACATGAACATGCTGGTCAACAAAACCAGGCGTAGCCATAAGACCCTTGCCGTCAACTCTTTTGGCCTTTGGATAGGAAGGGAAAAGGTTGTCTCCGATTTCCAGAATTTTGTCATAGCAGAAGACAATATCCTGTATCCCAAGGTCATGGGGAGCATAAACATGAACACCTTCGATAATTGTCAACATCGATCCTACCTCCTTGGGGCCTGGCCCCCGCGCAATGCGCGCAATTTAACGATTTTCGTTTTCTTGCAGTCCACTATCCTCGTGCCCTGCCAAACATGAACCCACGGTATAGGGCGCCGATCGTGTCGATGACGTAGGCTATGACCACTATATAGACAAACTGCCCAGTCACTTGAGGCCAAACCCTTTGCAGGATTCCGGCTACACCGCTTACACTGGCTAGATTCGCAGCGAGCAACTGATCCACGAAGCTTGGGTTCCAGAACTCGGGATTGGCAAAAATGAAGTAGGCCAGAACGATGGCAATCGCGTTACAGGCCACACTAACCGTAGCAAGTCGTTTGCTCCACACTCTCCCCACAAGCTTGAATAATTCTTTCACAATGGTGATGCCTACAAATCCAATGAACAGGGGTAGGAAGTAAGAAGTCATCTCTAGATTCACAACAGGAATCACAGTCGTTGTTGATCCCGCTGCCTGAAAGACACCAAATCGTTGGGGCATGACGTACATCACCAAGAACAAGATGGAAACGCCAATACTCATCAGTGGATCGCTGATTGAGATCTGCTTCTCTTTGACCGGAATCTCTGGCAAGAGCGCTGGGGTCCACACCTTTTCAGCCCCCTTGTCGAACTCCCCTTTCCCAGAGTACTCCACAGCCCAAAAAACCAGGGTCACCCAGCCAAATACTTGAAAGCCTGCGGAAACCAGGGAGGTCAAAAACTCCGTTATAAAGGCTACAATACCCATAGGCGCCATCAAGGCCCTAATTACAACGACAAGCTCTACCAGCGCCAATGCGATAGAACCCACAGTTTTGAGCACCTTGAGATATGAATCATACAAGCTAGGTCCGATCAGGTAGCGCGGTTCGCCTCCATATTCCTTGGCCAGAGCCTCGGGATCCCCAAGCTCCGTGAGCACCTCATTTTGATCCTGCTCAGTCACCTTTCTCCCCTGGGTCTTTTCTTCCAGCAAGTCCTCAATCAGGCCCCTAAGCTCGAGTTCCACCTCTGCCCTTGCTCTTTCTGGCAACCTGCGGGTTACCGCATAGATGTAACGCTCAACTGTTTCCATCCGTTTCGCCTTCTTTTCCTTTTAGTAGATTCTCAACGCTGGATACCATTTCTGTCCATTCATCACATAGCTGGCTGTAAATCTCTTTGCCCAGGGGGCTTAACCTGTAGTACTTGCGCGGTCTAGACTCGTTGGTATCCCATAGACTCCCGAGTAGTCCCTGCTTTTCGAGTCTGCGAAAAAGGGGATACAATGTTCCGGCCTCAATGGGGAAGTCCTTCTCTGCCAGCTTCGATACCAAGGAGTAACCATACTGCGGTTCATCGAGTTGGCTCAACACCGCAAGCACAACAACCCCCCGCCGCAACTCCTGTGTGAGATTCGCCAGGGTCTCCCGTTCTAGTTCCTTTGTCATCTGCATCAACTCCAAATTCATTGTAGTGTGCGGCGCACACTATTGTCAATAAGCAAATATAAATAAATCCAAATTAAAAACACCTCGGTACAAAGCAACCCAAGGTGTTCAAATCGTGTTCAGTATTCCGCTATCGACCTGCCATCGTTTTTCAGCTCTTGCGACTGAACTTTTCGCCGCATTTCGAACATGTAATCGCGATCTTCCCTTTACCCACGGGAACTCGCAGCCTCTGCTTGCAGCTGGGGCACTTAAAGTGCCTGTGAGTCTTGCGCTCCTGGACGATACGTTTTTGGACGCTAAACCACGACCGCCCACTCCTTCTTTTCTCCAGGAGAACCTGGTTCTCTTTGCGTCGTTTCACTAGAGATTTGGAAAGGGTACGATATAGGGCCACAAAGACTCCTGCGTAGTAGATAAGCTGCAGCCACGGCTGTCTGAAGACACTGGCCATAAACACCGCGATTACACTGGCACTCAACAGGAGAACCGTCAGCTCATCGACACCATTTCGTCCATACATAAATCTCCGTAACTCCATTGTTGCTCGAGCTTTAAATTCCTGCCATTTCAAAGTGATTCCTCCCTATCTGCGATCTTCTGCAAGGCAGAGAGAATACCTCCTATGAGGGGAAGGGACAGAACTTGCGAGAGGGATTTTGCTAGAAGACACCGAATTCTGGGAGATACCCAAAGACCCAGCACGAGGAGGAGATGCACCATGTTATATATCTTCATGGGCCCAAGCTGCACCGGAAAGTCAACGGTCGTAGAGAAGCTTAGAGAACTCAGGGAGATCGAAGTTTTTTCCGGCAAAGACTATTTGCGGATGGCCAAGGGCGAAAACGAAGCCTGGGGCCTCTTCTATGAAAAGCTTGCCAAGGCAGCCCACCAGACCGATGGATCGCAGCCGCCAGTCGTCTACGTCATAACAGAAAAGGACCAGTTAGCTAGAGTAGCACCCTTGGAAGGCGCTTACAAGGTCAAGTTTACCGCTTCCCTCGATACGATCAAATCACGCTTTGCCAAGAGAATGCGCGGCCACCTGCCCCCACCCGTTGAGGCGATGCTCGAACGGCAGTATGCAGATTGGGAAGGGGTCCAGGGAGACATGACAGTTGATACAACAGAAGATGGGGACGCCTTGGACCTGGCGCGATCCATACTTCGCCCATAGGAAAGCCCCAGGAGCCATTGACGCTGCTCCCAGGGCTATCGCATATCTTACTTAGTTCACTTTGACTCTACTTCATCCAGGGAGATTTCTAATGCAGAGGCAACGCCTCTGCCATAAGCGGGATCTGCCTTGAGGCAATTTCCGATGTGACGGATCTTGATCATTTTTGGTGCGTCGCCCATGTTGCGAGCGGTGTTCTCAAAGAGTACTCGCTGCTCATCTGGGCTCATCAGCCTAAAGAGCTTACCGGGCTGTGTATAATAGTCATCATCGTCTTCACGGAAGTTCCAGTGATCTGCTGGCCCGCTCAAGGCCAGCGGGGGCTCTTTATACTCTAGTTGCTCTTGCCATTCGCCGTAGCTATTGGGTTCATAAGCAAGGGTAGAGCCGAAGTTGTTATTGACCCTCATCTGTCCATCTCGATGATAGCTGTTCGTGGGAATCTTCGGGGCATTGACAGGGATCTGGTGATGGTTGACCCCAAGACGATAGCGCTGGGCATCGCCATAAGCAAAGAGGCGGCCTTGGAGCATTCTGTCTGGTGAAAAACCAATTCCTGGCACCACATTCGCTGGGTTAAATGCAGCCTGTTCCACATCGGCAAAGTAGTTTTCGGGGTTGCGATTCAGTTCAAAATATCCCACTTCAATCAGGGGGAAATCCTTCTTGTACCAAACTTTTGTCACGTCAAAGGGGTTATAGGGCATATTGGCAGCCTGTTCATCTGTCATGACCTGGATGTACATCGTCCACCTGGGGTAGTCTCCACGGTCGATGCTCTCTAACAAGTCCCTCTGGTGGCTCTCCCTATCCTTGGCGATCGTAGCTTCCGCTTCTTCGTCCGTCAAGTTCTCGATACCTTGCTGACTCACGAGGTGGAATTTCACCCATACCCGCTCGTTTGCCGCGTTGATCATGGAAAATGTATGGCTCCCAAAACCATGCATATGCCGATAAGACTTGGGAATCCCCCGGTCGCTCATGGTGATGGTAACTTGGTGCAACGCCTCTGGCAGAGAAGTCCAGAAATCCCAGTTGTTTTTGGCACTCCGCATATTCGTGCGAGGATCCCTCTTAACGGCATGATTGAGATCAGGGAACTTCATTGGGTCGCGCAGAAAAAACACTGGGGTGTTATTGCCTGCTAGATCCCAGTTCCCTTCTTCAGTGTAAAACTTCATGGCAAATCCCCGAATATCCCGTTCTGCGTCTGCTGCGCCTCGCTCACCGGCCACTGTAGAAAAACGCACAAACATCTCTGTCTGCTTACCAACTTCCGAGAAGACTTTTGCTTTCGTGTACTTCGTTATGTCGTGGGTTACGGTAAATGTTCCAAAAGCACCCGAACCCTTGGCGTGCATTCTGCGTTCGGGGATAACCTCCCGATCAAAGTGTGCTAGCTTTTCTAAGTACCATACATCCTGTAGCAACATGGGTCCCCTTCGCCCGGCTGTCATCGAATTCTGATTGTCCACAACGGGTGCCCCTGCAACAGTTGTCAGTTTTTGTCCTTTTTCCTGTGTCATCATATGCCTCCTATCCATAGTAATTATTATTCTTATTTATTATACAGTATCTTCCGCCACTTTTGTCAACCTTTATTTGTCTGCCACGAAAACTCTCTTGCCTGCATGCAAAAAGCACCCGGAAGTCCCAGGCGCCTCTACATGGTGCAAAGCGTACTCGGTCTAGATTATAGCTTAAAGTGTCTAACGAGTTCCTGCAGTCTGATACCCATATCCGTCAAGTCCTGAGCAGAACTTGCCACTTCCTCGATGGAGGCAGCCTGCTCTTCGGTGGCGCTAGATATTTCGTGCCCTGCAGCATTCGTCTCCTGAATTCCAGCGGAGATCCCTTGCACTTGTCCCACGATGCCCTCTACAGATGCTAGAATATTCCGCAAGATCCGTCCGCTCGCATTGACACTCGAGAGAGCCTGATCGGCTTGCTCGGCACTATTGCCCATACCGCTCACAGTAGTGGAAATACCGTTTTGGATTTGGTGAATGAGCGATGTGATCTCAGCAGTGGCTTGGGAGGACTCCTCAGCCAGTTTTCTGACCTCATCTGCTACCACAGCAAATCCACGGCCATGTTCTCCAGCCCTCGCCGCCTCAATGGCTGCATTCAGAGCCAATAGATTGGTTTGGTCCGCAATGGCGCTGATAGCGTCCACGATCTTCCCAATCTCATCAGAAAGGGTACCAAGGGAAGTCACATCCCGGCTCATCTTCTGTGTGTCTTCTCGCAGGGCATTCATCTGCTTAACCACGTTCACCACGGCCCCGTCGCCTTCCGCCGCCTGACTCGATACACCATCCACCGTGGCGCTTAAATCCTGGGCATTGGTGTTCATCATGTCAAGGGAGCTCGAAAACTGATTGGTAGTACTTGCTACCTCTTCAATGGAGGCGCTAACTTGCTCCGAAGCGGCAGCCATCTCTTGACTCGTGCTAGCCAGTTCATCGGTTGTCGTCGATACCAATCCCATAGCTTCTCGCACGCTCTTGATTGTGGCATTTAGCGCCTGGGCAACCCTGCCAATCTCGTCAGTTGTGGTAACCTGAGCTTCCTTCGTCAAGTCACCCTCAGCAACTGCTTCAATTACCTGCTGGACCTCTTGCAGAGGCTTAACGATCCGCTTAGCAGTAACCATTCCGACGACAACTCCAACTACAATTATGGCAAGGGAAAGCCAGATTAAGAACACCCTGAGCTGGTTGATTTGTTCGAGTTGATCACGTTCCATAGCCCCCACAGCGATTGTCCATCCCGTGGATGGTATCTGGGCCAATCCCACAAGCCTCGTCTCTTTATCGTCGAGTTGGTAGCTGACTACCAACACATCATCATCGGTGGAGCGAGCCTCTTGAATCGCCGTTCCAGCCTTGTTCAATGACGATGATGGGTCAAAGAGGTTTACTTCGTCCAGTACCATCTGGCGATCAGGGTATGCATACAAGGTACCTGCACCATTAATTATGTAAGCCCATCCATGAGCGCCAAATCCCATCTGATCGGTGATATCGGTCAATGATGTACCATCGCGCCTAGCGATTAGGGTACCGACTACCTGACCATTTGCTCGAATCGGCACCGCGTACATAAAGACCAACGAATTGTTAACTCGGCTCACGATTAGATCCGAGACATTGGAATGACCAGCCCTGGCCTTGACGACATAGGCGCGATCTCCCAAATTTGCCGTGGTTCCATCGCTATAGTGAGCGACTCCATCTCGGTCTACGACTGCTAGAGCTAGAAATTGCGATAAGCGGCTCTCTTCCGATTGTAGGGTGGGCATTTGCTCTTCCCAGACCATACCCTTGATTTCGGGCCTTTCGGCAATCGTCTCCAGGATGGCTATACTTTCCGCAAACTGACTCTCTAGATACCGACTGCCTTCTGTTGCCATGAGTCCGAGCGCTGCTTGAGTCTCCCCCCTGACCGCCTCAGAACCATCTCGGTAAGCGAACACACCGAGTGTGACACAGATAGCCAGCACGAGGATCCCGATATACAAGGATAATCTTGTTGCAAGGCTCTTGAATTTCATCGTTAAAACCCCTTTACGTCTCATTGTCTTCCGCGGCGAGCTCCTCGAGCATGGACCGGGAAAAGAGTCTTTCAACATTCAGCAAGATTAAGAGGAGATCTGGCAATTTGGCAATTCCGCAGATCATACTTGTCTGATCCATGAGTCCAATGGGGAACTCCACGGCCGAACTCGGAACATGCACAACTGAATCAACGTCATCTACATTGATTCCAATCAGGGTAGAATCAATCTCCAAGATGATGATTCTCGTGTCGGCTAAGTCGTCCGCCTCAGGCCAGCCAAACTTCTTGCGCAGAGAAATGACGGGGATTACTTGATCCCTTAGCTTAATGACTCCCGCTAACACCTCCGACATCTGCGGCAGTTGCGTGGTCTTAGACCACTTGACAATCTCCTTCACGGAGGAAATCTGAACACCATATTTCTCTTCACCTAATGCGAAAACGACAAATTGCCCCTCGATTTTTTCCTTGCCAATAGTCTGGATCATTTCGTTCCTATCACCCCTCTTCTTGCCTTTCCTTGGTTATCGGCAACAACCCCCTTGCGGTTTAGGGCAAAGGGGTGATGACTCCTGCTTTATTCGACGCTGAGGCAGCGCCTCCTTTGTTCTCTTGGCAAGTTTTGCCGAATACTCACAAGCCAAATTTAGAGCGGCTTTCCTGGGAGGGAATCTCCCTTTTGAATTCTTGCCCCCCTAGGGCGCATCAAACCCACGGCATACTTCTTACCCGCAAGACAACCGCGTGTCACTGCTAGAGCCTTACAATAGTCCATATAGCGGAACGTGGAGATGGAACCGCTGAAGAGTTCGTACTCCAGTGCGCCGGCGATCCACTGATCGTAGCTCTCTGTGATATCAACGTACGTATCGACTTCAAAATCATGGGGATCCTCCCAGTTCTCCGCAAAGAACTGTGTATAGCAGCCATGGGCTGGGAGTTTCCGCTTTATGGAGGGAAGTGCCGCATAGAAAATAGCATCCTGCACGATCTGGTACGTGGCTTCGTGGTCCTTATGAATGCTGCCCTTCCAGTGGGTGATCAGAATGCGGTGTTTCTGCACGAATCAGATCGGCTAGAGCGTATTTCATTTCGTCATTCACCGGTAGCTCCGCGTCTTTATAGGGTAAGAAGATGGCCTTGGCGCCCAAGACTGCCGCAGCTCTGTGCCCTTCTTCCACCTTCTGCTCGGCATACTTTTCAGGCGCTAGGGTTTTGTGCCCCTTCTCCCCTGGGGTCAAATGCACTAAGACAGCCTGATGCCCTTGACTTGTATACTTGGCCACTACGGCCCCTGCCATAATCTCGGCGTCGCCTGCATGGGCTCCCACCACCATCATCTTGTGCTTCGTTGTCATGGTCTTCCTCCTACCCGAGAATTTTCTTACAAACCTGAAAGCGGCGGCCAACTACAAAGCCAGCTTTCCGATAAAATTATCTACCAACTCTAGAGGCACAAGGGGCGCTTTTGCTAGAATATTTTTCTGCTAATTTCTTAACTATGGAGGGATTAATCCTACAAAGGGGAATTTACAATTTGGGTGAGTGAAATAATCTTGAGGGGGGCGATAACAGCAAATACCCAGCCCGCAAGGGGGATCGATCTTCCTTAGACTGTTTGGAGGAATGTAAAGTTTATCACCAAGGAGGAATAAAAGATGGGCAAAAAACTTAGTGTCATGCTGGTGCTGATTATGGTTCTGGTTGTAAGCGCATCGGCCTTTGCTAACTGGACAGGAACAATCACGCTCTGGGACGCCCCGAGATGGCGTGACGAGAACGATGATCAGTTTCATTGGATTAAGGGGAAAATTGCTGCGTTTGAGGCTCTCCATCCTGGCGTGAAGATCGAACTCATTGAGACACCCTGGGCAGAACTGGGCGAAAAGCTCAGTATCGCTATTGCCGGTCGGGCTTGGCCTGATGTAGTTCCCGTAGACATCAGCGGAGCAATCAACCGTAATCACCTAGAACAAGGAGTCGTAGAAGCCCTCGATGCTTATCTGACCCAAGAAGAGCTCGATGATTTCTTCCCCGGCGCCCTGCAGGCTTATACCTATAAAGATAAACTCTATGGAATTCCCATGTCCATGACAGTCCACGTCATGCTGCTGAATCTTGATCACTTTGCCGAAGCGGGCGTAGAACCTCCAGTTGACGGACGCTGGACTTGGGATGAATTTGTGGAGAAGGCAAAAGCCCTCACCTTCGATAGTGATGGCGATGGCAAGATTGACAAGTATGGATTCTCCACCTACATTCTCCAAGGCTACTACGAGGCTTGGCCCTTCTTCTACATGGATGGAGGCGTGCCCCTCGCCGAGAATCGGTTCGCTTTCAACTCGCCTGAAGCTATCAGCGCTATTCAGAAGCTCGTGGACCTCAAGTTTGTTCACGGGGCAGCACCTGTAGAAATGGGTAGTGCCGATGTTGGCGGAACCTTTAGAGCCCTAGCCCGTGAAGGCGAGCGCTTTGTAGCTATTCAACCCTGGAATACCTGGGCCATTGCATCCGTTACGGGCGAAGGCGTCAACCACCTACCCAATGTAATGGTGGCCGAATATCCCACGGGTAACACAGGCACTCCTGTAACCGTTGGTGGCGCTGGCGGTTGGGTCGTTATGCATCAAAGCAACAAGGACAAGAAAGACCTGGTTGTGGAATTGACAAAGTTCCTTTCCACGCCAGAAGAGCAATACATCTTTGCCACCGAGTACGGAACATTCCCTGCCCGCAAGTCTGCGGAAGCCATGAACCCTTTTGCTGATAAACCTCACATGGCAAGAGCAGCCCAGATGGTAGAACACTCCGTACCTCTGCCTGAACATCCTGCCTGGGCTCAGATTGATGAGCGAATCCAGGCTGAGCTCCAGCTGATTTTTGCCGGAGAGAAATCGGTGGAAGACGGTATGGAAAGTGCAGCAGCACAGGTTGATCGTCTGTTGCGCTAACACAAAGTGGCAGGTCTTTACGGGGCGTCTTAGGACGCCCCCGCCGCTATGAACAGGAGGCTGAAGATGCTCTTTAAGCGAATCTGGAAAGCCCGTTCGGGCTACCTTTTCATTCTTCCTAAATATGTGTTCTTCACTATGTTTGTCTTGATTCCCATTGTCTGGTCCATCTTTGTCTCTTTCCAAGAATACCGAGTTTTTGGAACAGAGTGGGTGGGTTTACGCAATTTCCAAGACGTCCTATACGATGACCTGTTTTGGACCGCAGTGGGCAACACTTTGCGTTATGCCGTGGTTGTTATGCCTTCATCCGTCCTTATTGCCCTTACTCTGGCCTCACTGATTAACCCCCTCAAACGTGGCGCCCAGACTTTTTTTCGGGCCAGCTTTTACCTGCCTACAGTAGCCTCAAGTGTGGTTATTGCCATGGTTTGGCGCTGGATCTTTCAGACGAGGTTCGGTTTGGCCAATTACTTCCTCAGTCTCTTTGGCGTTGACTCCGTCAATTGGCTGCACAGCTCGGCTTGGGCTTTGAAATCGGTGATTATTATGGCGGTCTTGACCCCTCCCGGGATGGGTATCATTTTGTACTTGGCTGCGATGGCATCAATCCCCGAGAGCCTCTATGAGGCTGCCACAATTGATGGAGCAAATCGCTTCATGCAGTGGTGGAAAATAACCCTACCCTTGCTAAAGCCCACTACGCTTTACTTGATGATCGTTTCCACCATTGGTTCTTTCCAGGTTTTCGATCAGGTAATGCTGATGACCCAAGGGGGGCCGGGTTATGCAACAACCACAATTGTACACAGAATCTACAACGTGGCCTTTCGGGATTTCCAGTTCGGTTATGCCGGCGCCATGTCTATGTTCTTGTTTGTTGCCATTATTACGCTAGCCATCATTCAATCGAAGGTGCTCTCTAGCGATGTAGAGTATAAGGGGTGAGAATATGAAGAAACTCAGAGCTTCTTATATCGGTATGGGCTTTGTGTACTTAATCCTAATTACGGCGGCAGTGATCTCCTTGATTCCGCTTTATTGGGTATTTACAACCTCCATCCAACAGCCTGAGGAAGTGCAGATCATGCCTCCTAGGTTTATTCCTTCGGTCATCAGCCGCTATCTACCCTTGCAGCTAACGGGAGAACGTGAAAGCGCCAAGGTTTTGGTTGACGGGGCTTTAGAGAGCTACCGGCTCCTTTTTCGCAGTACCCGGATTGCCCGCTGGTTTACAAACAGCCTAATCATTTCTTTGTCAGCTACTGCCGGCATCTTGTTATTTGACTCCATGGCCGCCTTTAGCTTTGCCAAGAAGAGGTTTCCAGGACGGGATATTCTCTTCTGGATCATGGTGGGCACGATGACCATTCCTGGCCAAGTGCTCTTGGTACCCCTTTTCATCGTTGTGCGGGAGCTTGGTGTGGTGAACACGCCCTGGGCCATCCTGCTTCCCCAACTGTCCATGGTCTTTGGTGTCTTCCTGCTCAGGCAGTTCATGATGACTGTTCCGAATGAGCTTATCGAAGCCGCCCGCATCGACGGTGCTGGCGAATTTGGCATCTACTGGCGGGTTATGCTGCCCCTCTCCAAACCGGGGCTGGCAACCTTGGGTATCTTGACATTTACCTCCAGCTGGAACTCTTTCTTATGGCCCTTAATCGCTGTACAGAAGTCAGAATGGTTTACTCTTCCTGTGGGTCTCAAGACCCTCCAGGATCAAAATCTCGTTAATTATGGTCTGCTGATGAGCGGTGCTGCTGTGGCGGCAGTGCCCATGATTATTATCTTCCTGTCCTTCCAAAAGTATTTTGTGAAGGGACTAACGCTCGGCGGAGTGAAAGGTTAGTGCTTATGCTCTCTTTAGAAGCGAAAATTGGTCAGTTATTGATGTTTGGCTTTACCGGGACCACGGTGTCCCCCCACATCAAAAAGTTTATTGTGGAACATAATCTAGGTGGAGTTATCCACTTTGCCCGTAATGTGCAGGATCCCAGACAGCTTGCGCAGCTCAATCAGGAGTTCCAAGCCTTGGCTAAGCAATCGCCCAGTGGCAGCGAACTCTTTCTTGCTGTGGACCAAGAGGGTGGCACAGTTGCCCGCCTGACCAAGGGAGTGACTGTACTGCCTAGTGCCATGGCTCTAGGGGCTTCCGCTAGTGCTGAGACCACAGAAAAGGTGTGCGAAATGGCGGGTTTGGAACTGCGAGCCACCGGGATCAACATGAACCTAGCTCCTGTTGTGGATGTAAATAACAATCCCCTTAATCCCGTCATTGGAGTCCGTTCCTTCGGTGAGAACCCCGCTGATGTTGCCAAGTTAGGCGGGGCAGCCATCCGTGGCTATCAGAGATATGTGGCAGCCGTAGCGAAACATTTCCCTGGGCACGGCGATACCGATCTCGATTCGCACTTAGCACTGCCGGTGATTCGTCACAGTCGGAAGCGCCTTGATCAGGTCGAACTTGTTCCATTCAAGGAAGCAATTGCCCAGGGAGTCACAGGAATTATGACGGCCCATGTTGTCTTTCCTGCGATTGAGGATACGCCTGGACTTCCCTCCACCCTTTCCTACCAGGTCCTTAACAAACTACTCCGGGAAGAACTGGGGTTTGCTGGGTTGATTATGACGGATTGTATGGAAATGGCCGCGATCAAGGAGACCTACGGTACGGTAGAGGCAGCCGTGATGGCCATTGAGGCCGGCGCAGACATGGTACTAATCAGTCAAACGGAGAAACTGCAGAACGAGGCCTTGACGGCGCTTGTAGCGGCGGTGAAGACAGGCCGGATTTCTGAAGCTCGGATTGATGAATCTCTAGGCCGGATCCGTAGGGCTAAGGAGCAGCTCCAGCGGGTTCAACCCGACCTTACGGTGGTGGGGTCCCCGCAGCATATTGCAGTGCTTAGAGAGGCAATCCAACAGAGCATTACCATCGTTCGTCATGAGGAGCGCCTGCCCCTTAGAGATGAGCGGGTCTTAGTCATTGAGCCTGGGAACAAAGCGGCTACGGTTGCCGAGGATGTCCTTATGAACATGGGATCCCTGTCCATTTCCCTGAGGGCGAATGGGCTGGTCAATGTGGACGATCGTCCTCTTGAGATGGGAGTTTCTCAGGAGGACCATGATCTGATCTTGGCAGAAGCCCAAGGGTATGACAAAGTAGTCGTTGTTACGTCTGATGCCCATCGCGATTCGCGCCAGGCGCAGTTCGTGCGGGATCTGGTTCAGAGTGGCGTAAGCGTGATCGTAGTTGGTAGTCGCACACCGTATGAGCTGGCAGTATTGCCGCAAGCTATCACCTATGTTGCGGCCTATGGTAGTAGGCCTCTCGTATGGGATGAAGTTTCTAAGGTTTTGTTGGGGAAAGAAAGGGCTCTAGGCAAGTTGCCCGTTTCTATCGTGGGAGTGTGAATGTGAGTTTGAGTGTGAAGAAAGGCTGTGGAATCATGCTGGATCGCTATGCAATTGGTCTGATGTCTGGGACGTCCCTGGACGGAATCGACGCTGCATTGGTTCACCTAGAAGGAGATGCAAAGATCGATCTGGTGGCGTTTGTTACCCTTCCCTTTACGAACCAGCAAAGGGAGGTTCTTTTGCGGCTATGCCAACCTGGACAGGCTACCGTAGCTGAAATCTGTGCCATGAACTTCAAGCTCGGCGAGCTCTTCGCCGAGGCAACCTTAGAGCTTCTGAAAAAAGCGCAGCTCTCGCCGGATGAGGTGAGCGTCATTGGTTCGCATGGTCAAACGATCTACCATATCCCCGGCGAATCCACTCTGCAGATCGGTGAACCCGCCATCATCGCCCAGCGTACTGGCATCACCACGGTGGCAGACTTTCGCCCGGCAGACATAGCCGCCGGAGGGCAGGGAGCACCGCTCGTCCCCTATTTCGACCAAATCATCTTTGGGAAGAACGAGACGTCTCCTGTCACCGCCGTACAGAATATCGGAGGAATTGGCAACGTCACTGTTGTTGGAAACGGGACGGATACTTTGCCCTGGATAGCCTTTGATACTGGACCCGGAAATATGGTGATTGATGCTGTGGTGCATGCCCTAACCAAGGGAGCGATGACCTATGATGATGGTGGTCAAATGGCGGGCAAGGGGAAGGTTGATGCTGCCTTACTAGCGCAATTGATGCAAGATCCTTACTTCAACCAACCACTCCCTAAGACAACCGGCCGAGAACGTTTTGGCGCTCAGTTTAGTGCCAGCCTCCTAGAGAAGAGTTCACTACCGGCCAATGACCTTGTGGCGACGGTCACCGCCTTTACCGCCGAGAGTATCTTGGATCAGTACCGGCGGTTTATCCTGCCCCATGTCGCACTTGAACGTGTGATCATCGGGGGCGGTGGTAGTCGCAATATTACGCTTTTAACGATGATCAAAGAGCGCCTTGGTTGCCCTATTTATGTGCACGAAGATTTTGGCATCTCCAGCGATGCGAAAGAGGCCATGGCCTTTGCCATGCTCGCGGACGCCACGCTCCGCAGGGCCATTGGCAATGTCCCGCGGGCTACAGGGGCCAGCAGAGGGGCTGTACTTGGCAAGATTGTATTTCCCGGTGTAAAGAGTGTCTAGAGAGGAGCAACAATTGATGAGTCTAACATCCTTTCAGCTTGTGGAGGAATTTGTGCAGGAGCGCAATACATCCGCAGCTGTTGCCTTAGTGGGGTACAAAGGGGTGCAGTATGGGCCTGTGGCTTTTGGTGCTACAGCTTTCTTCCCTGGTGCCCCTCTAGTAACGTCGGATACAATGTTTGATATCGCTTCCTTGACGAAGGTCGTAGGAACTACAACTTTGGCCTTGGGCCTATTGGAAGAGGGGGTTTTTGGTCTAGATACTGAATTGGGCGAGCTTCTGGGCCGTATGGGAGGTAGTCTAGGCGATCTCCCGAAAGAAAAAGCCCAGATCACCATCGAGCAGCTCTTAACTCATACCTCCGGTCTACCTGCCTGGCTTCCCCTTTACCTTGAAGCGCAGGATGCCGATGATGCCATCAGGCAAATTCTAGCCTGTCCATTGGAGTATGCCCCAGGCACTCAGGTCGTTTATTCCTGTCTCGGCTTTATTCTCTTGGGTTATCTGCTTCAGTCCCTCACAGACTTGCCCCTAGATGAGCTCCTTAAGCAGAGGGTACTTTTGCCCCTAGAAATGGAAGACACCTCTTACAACCCGTCGCAAGCACTCCATCCTAGAGTAGCCTACACAGAATGGTGCCCTCGGTCCAAGCAGTTCTTGCGAGGAATCGTGCACGACGAGAATGCCCAAGGACTCCATGGGGTTAGCGGCAACGCCGGGCTTTTCTCAACGGCTCGTGATCTAGCCAAGTTTGCCCAAATGATTCTGAGCAAAGGTCGGGCCCATAACCAAGTACTACTCAGCGAAACAACCCTAAACTTGCTGGGAACATGCTTTACGGAAGGCCTAAACGATCGCCGCACCCTAGGCTGGATGCTGCCCACTCCTGGCTCATCCGGTGGAAACCTACTATCTGAAACCGCCCTAGGTCACACAGGTTTTACCGGAACGTCCCTCTGGATCGATGGGGCGAAAGATTTGTTTGTTATTTTATTAACCAACAGAGTGCACCCCACACGCACCAACGAAGCACTCTTCCGCTTAAGACCGGCCTTCCACAACTCGGTCGTAACCGAAATAGGGGCCAAATAGGGGCCTGGCCCCGACACAATTGAGCGGATTTCGTACCTGAAATAAACTCCCCCAAGGCGAACAGTTTGGTTTTTCCACTGTTCGCCTTGGGGGAGTTTGGTCTATCGCCCACCAATTCACTTTGCAGATTCTATTCGCTACTCCTCAACAAGCCCCGCATCACGCTATGGACTGCTGGGCCAAGACCGCGCACACACAAATCCCTTCTCGCAGCCTGTAGCCCTCCCTATTGAATGAAATTCCAGAAGTTTGCACTAAACAAAGCTTCTACATCCCGCTTTACTTCATCTTCCGTCAGAGTCCAGTTGTTATCAAGGAGAGCACTATACTGATCATACAACACGTTGCAGATAATCTTGCGCGAATGATCCCATTTGTAGATCAATTGATCCAAAACCCGGGCATCAGAATGCTGCGGAATAAAGGATAAACCTAACGTCTCCATACGCAACCGGGTAATTTCTTCAACAAGGCTGGGATTATTCAGGAACCACCAGCACCCAAAGATCATCAGGTTGCGAAACTTTCTGGTCGTGATGGCTAGTTCATGTTGATTCTCTAGGGACAGCATGGTGACCAGGAATTTATTATTGGGATAGTTCTTGCACAAATATTCCACCGTTTGAATGCTGGCCTTACCCAGTGAGTCTCCGGCTAGCTGCAGCTTCGAGTTGACTAGCTTATTGACGCCAATCATCATGGCAAAGGGAACAGCGAGCTCCTCACACACCGGAAGAATGCACTTTTCGATGAGGCGCGAACGCAATGAATCCTGGGGAACAACAAAGGTAGGAGGCAGAGATACTGCTAGGTAGAGTGCATCAATCTTTAATGTCCACTCTCTCAAGAAACGCTTCACCTCTTGAATCGATGGGATATCTAAGTCTTTTTCAACCTGATAGCCCCATTCCTGTAGCCTCAGATAGGAGTTCTCATAGTCATTTAGGAGGGAATCTACCCTGAGAGCGGCTTTGAAGCGCGAATCATTGTTGCCAACACTCTCCCACACGGATTTTTCCCGAGAATCGAAGGGATCGTTCGTCATCACGACTTCTCTCACCCCTGATAGTTCAAAAACCTTGTTTATGTATTGTTCTGTGCTGAGACTGGCGAAGTACTTCCGATAGGAGTTTAGATCTCGAGAAGCCGTATCTAAGCCTAATTTAGTGAGAACGGTTAGTACGCCCCGCTGGGCCTCACTTACAGGAGAATGCTTGATGAATAACTCCTGCCAGATGAGGTCCGCCTGTTCTTGCTTTGATAAGCTCCAAAATTCGTTGTAGTCCATCTTGGAATAGCGGAAGAATTCTGCCACGAGGTAATGATACGTGACTAACTCATCAATCCCCCATAACAAAAGTTCCCCAAAGTTTTCAGAATAGACATGTGTATGAATGTCAGTTACCTGCACCTGAGCTACTTCACGTTCTAGTACCTGCCTCAACTGCTGTTTGCTTTGGATCATCAAAGATGCCTCCTTGTGGTAGGATTCTTCCCACGAAAAGCTAAGGGAGCAGTCTCGGTTGCCCCCTGCCTTTGCTTATCGTTGCACCCGTCCCGAGGCATCACCTGCTACCAGCTGAGAAACTTCCTCCACCGTAACATGGTTAAAGTCCCCGGGTATGGTGTGTTTTAAGGCGGAAGCAGCGACCGAAAACTCTAGGGCATCAGCAGGGCTCATGTGGGAAAGCAGACCATAGACGAGCCCCGCGGAGAACGAATCTCCGCCTCCAACCCGATCAACAATGCGTACATCATATTTCGTAGAGTGATGAAATGTTGAGCCGTCATAAATCAGAGCTGACCAACCATTATCACTGGCAGAATAGCTCTCCCGCAAAGAGGTAGCTACGATCTTGAAGCCAAATTTCTCCCGCATTTGGACGAAGATGTCCTTGTATCCCTGTAAGTCCAGACTTCCACCGGTCACATCGTAGGCTCCTGGCTTAAAGCCAAGGGTCATATGGGCATCTTCTTCGTTACCGATACACACATCCACATACTGCATCAGGTGAGTCATGGTCTTTCGAGCCTGATCCGGTGTCCAGAGGTTCTTGCGATAATTCAAGTCAACACTCACAGTGACGCCGTTGGCTTTGGCGGCCTTGAGGGCCTCTTCTGTCAACGCCGCGGCTTTCTGGCTCAAAGCTGGGGTTATACCCGTGAAGTGAAACCAGTCTACTCCTGCAAAGATGGTAGCAAAATCAAAGTCTTCCGCCCTGGCCTGAGCAATGCTGGAGTTGGCCCGATCGTAAATCACTTTAGAGGGCCGCATAGAGGCACCCGTCTCCAAGAAATAAATGCCTAAGCGTTCGCCACCACGGGCTACATAATCGGTTTTTACGCCAAAGCGGCGGAGCGAATTGAGGGCACTTTGTCCCAGAGGATTATTTGGCAGTTTGGTTACATAATAGGAATCCAGGCCATAGTTAGCCATGGAGACCGCGAAGTTCGCTTCGCCCCCACCATACACCACATCAAAGGACTCAGCTTGCACAAAACGTTGGTAGCCTGGCGTAGAGAGTCGCAACATGATCTCGCCAAGCGTTACAACCTTATTCATTAGACCGCACCTTCCTTCCAAAGAGACCGATTGTAACAAACTCCTGTTGCATACTATCCCTGCTCTCCCAAGCTTCTTCGGCAACTGTATACCGCAGACATTCTCCCTTAGTTCCTGCGGAAAAATGGCAGATTCTACTTCTTGCCCTTTAGGTAATCTAGTTCTTTTTGGATCGCGGCGTTGATCTCACCTGGCAGTTCCTGCTGTTCTGGGCGGGAGAGCCCCTTTGTGGGGATGGGTGGCAGAATTTTGGCTGTTATGATGGCAGGCTCAATCTTGTCGTTGTTCTCGCCCATCACCTTCCAGGTACCGTCGATGACCACGGGTACAATGGGCACACCGGTTGCAAAGGCTATTTTGAGCGCCCCGCGCTTTAACTCCCCCATGGCAGATCCCGCACTGATCACTCCCTCAGGATAAATCACGATACTGCGTCCCTCATTCAGGATCTCTTTGGCACCTTTTAGGGCGGTATAGTTTTGCCGCACATTACCGATCTCCAGGAAGACCGTCTGGGCATACCTGAACCAAGTGCTGAAAATGGGGAACTTCGACGCCGCGCTCGATGCCACAAACGACTTCGGTTTGCGGATGTAACCCAAGAAAACGGCGCTATCAAAATGCCCCTGGTGATTGCTGACAAAAAGCACCGGCCCCTCTGGGGGAATTGCCTCCAATCCTTCCACCGTAACCTTTGAACCGGTAAGCCGTATCAGGCAGCGGGCCAGGTATGCCAAGTAGCCATCGGCAATGGCACTTCGGAGGCCCTTAAGACCAAGTATGTGGCAGATCACCGCCACTCCCAGCAAGGGGAGTCCCAACACCGCCAGCGTCCAGCTGAAAAAGAAAAACATCATTCTGCGCATGACTGATCCACCCCAGTACCGCAGAACCGCTCCACGATCTCCCTGGCCCTGTCCGCACCAAACCAACCTTCCCCTTCCCCGATCCGAGGATAGAGTCTCCGCAGATCATCCTTCGCACCTACTGGTAGATGAGGAAAATCTGTCTCCAAACGTTCCAGTGGTACGCAAACCAACTTGTGATCTCCGTCGCCACGCAAGAAACATCCAATAATCCTGACTTCCACTTCACTACCCAAATCATAGGCCCCAAGGGAGACAAGGATCACGTCTAAATGGGGACCGGGAGGTGCCCCAGACTCCTTCAACCATCCATAGGGGTACGGACAGCGACGGGCAAAGAAAAGGCTCTTGAACTCTGTCGCAAAAAACATCTGCGTTTCCGGGTCATACTCCATCCTGTTCTCATAAGCCGAAGTCTGCTCAATCACTACATGAAACATCGCTTTTTCCCACCCTCAACACTACGGTCATGAAAGTCAAGATCCGCTTTATTCACTCGTTTCCTGCGACCTAGCGAAACTATCTACTACCAGGTCTACAAGGGAACCCACATAGGCCACGGCTTTACGGATCGGCTCTGCAGTGGTCATGTCGACACCAGCCATTTGGGCTAAGTCGATGGGAGACTTCGTTCCCCCAGCTTTCAGCACTTTGAGCCAACGTTCTACAGCAGGCTCTCCTTCTTCAAAGATGGCCTGGGCTACCGCTGTTCCAACGGTCAGTCCGGCGGAATATGTGTAGGGGTAAAGGCCCATGTAGTAATGGGGTTGTCGCATCCAAGTCAGTCTGGCCCCTAGATCGACATCTAAGGCATCTCCCCAGAACTCCTCCAGGATCTCACCCTGCACACTGCTAAGGGTGGTGGCAGTAATGGTCTGGCCCTTTTCCGCTAGACGATAGATTCGCCTCTGAAGTTCGCCTTCGATGAGGTGACGCACGAAATTATGGTAGTAGGTCATCAGAAGCTGCATGGCTAGCCAGCGCTGCATACGGCTATCATCCGTCTGCGACTTGATGTAATTTGCCACCAGCAGTTCGTTGATGGTGGAGGGCGCTTCGACGAAGAACATGGAGGTACGTGCATTCGTTAAGCGTTGGTTGCGCTGTGCCAAAACGCCATGTCCGGCATGGCCCAGTTCGTGGCTTAATAACAAGACGGAACGCATGAAGTCTGTCCAGGTAACGAGGATGTATGGGTGTACACCAGGTACACTGCTGCAAAAGGCTCCCGTCGATTTTCCGATGTTTTCCACAAGGTCGATCCAGCGGTCATTCAGGGCATCGCTGATGATCTCCTGATACTCGTCACCCAGGACCGAAATGCCCTTCAGTATGATTTCTTTGGCAGACTCAAACGTAGCCGGCGGAGCAAAATCAGGATCAAGGGGCGCTTCAATATCGCAATAAAGTAGCTTATCAAGGCCGAGGACTTCCTTTCGGAGCTGGGCGTAACGGCGCATATGTGGGGCCAGTTCGGCCAAAATCACATCATGCAGACGCTCGTAAACCTCTTCACTAACCTCATGGCCGTGGAGGAACATGTGTGTTGCGGACCTATAACCCCGCAGTCTTGCCATGACTACATTTTTTCTTACCTCTGTGCCCCAGGTGGCGCCGTACGTATTTTGATACGCCTTGAGGCCCTCGACGAAAGAGGCATAGGCATTGCGCCTCAGAACGGGATCCGCCGATTGCTCATAGACGGACTCATAAAGGGCAAAGCTCATGGGATGGGTCTGGCCTTCCCTATCTTCAATAGCAGAAAAGGTCATGTCAGATGCTTTGGAACGGTTGTAGATCATAGATGGTGAACCCAATACTTCTCCCAGTGCAGCCAAGGACTTTTCCGTTTCAGGGGTCAGAAGAAAAGGTTTTCCCTCGAACATGCGTAGAATATAGCGCTTAAAATCCAAAAGACTTGGTTCCTCCTGGAGATAGCGCTCCAAGGTGCCATCTGGTAAGGCGAGAGCCTCCGAACGAACAAACGCGGTCTGAGCCGCAAACTGCGCACCAGCTGCGGAGCTGCGCCCCAACATTTCCTGATTAGCAGGATCTGTACCATCCGTTGACTGTTTCAGGGACGCATAGCTCATTACCTTGGTTAACTCTTTTGATAGCGCCTCTAGGGCCTCTAGACAGTCAAAGAACACCTTTGCTCCTTCTGCCAGATGGCCTTGATACCTTGTTACTGTGGGCAAAGCCTGCAAAACCTCTGCCAGAGCAGCCTCCCAAGCTTGATCACTAGGGAAAATGTCCGTCAAATCCCAGGTGAGTACGGCCGGAACTTCTTGACGAGTGAGTCTCTTTTTCATGTTGTCCCTCCATTATGGCAATTTCGATCCAATACTTCCCTAATTCTCCCAAGCGTGGCAATCCCCTTTGAAAAAAGACTGCACACGAGTTGCAGTCTTTGTCTTACCCACTTCCCCACTTTCCTAAAACTTTCCGCTATGGCCCGTTGCCTTGCGTCCAGAAGAGGTCGTAAACGACCCTCCGCCCTTCTTGTTCTGTTCTTTCTTTTGTCTTGTGACGTTTCGATACAAGAAGATGTCCCTGCTGGTCGCAACCACGAGACTGTCTTTACGCATATAGTCGTGGGCGTATTGCTGCTGCCTGATGGACTTGAGCTGACTCTTGGCAATCTGAGCCGTAATCAAGGCCGCTAGCAGGGCAATGAACAAACTGGCCCCAACTGCGATCAATTGATAGGCGCGGCGTTCCGAAGCCAAGAGGGGAATATTGCCCGAGTCATAGGGAGTGCCCCCATCGGCCATGACCAGAAAGTCATCTACTGCATTGGCAAAGGCCAAAAACCCCTCGAAATAGTGGTCCTCGCGTAAATCAGGCAGGAACAATTTGTCGAGATACTCCTGCCCTGCCGGGGTAAACGCCCCGATGCCAGAGCCAAGGGCGGCAAAACCGAAATCGCGCTCTGCCATGGCCAAGAGTAAGATCGCTCCATCTTCGCCCGGTCCATAGCCAAAGCCACGGTCCTCAAAGAGATCGGCAGCATAAAGATGGGCCGCCCGATAGTCCAAGTCGCGCACAACGGCAACGACTACATCAAACCGATGCGCTTCGCTCACCTGATCGAGGCGCTGGCGCAACTCCAGGTTTTGAGTGGGACTCAAAAGCCCCACTTCGTCAATATAGCGGGGTGCCGCGGTGGCGCAGCTCGTACTGGCCCCCAGGGCAAGAAGGACAATGAGCAAAAAAAACCAGCCACTTGTCAATCGTTTGTCTCTGTCTTTCTTCTTCACAGTCTTCTCCCCCTAGATCAAACTTATTATCGTCAGTGATACGGCCAACAAGACTGCGGCAGTAATGCCAAACACCTTACCGAAGAGCTTCCAATATGCTCCCCTATCCAAGGGAAGGTCACCGACAAACTTCCCGGTTTGCCCATTCATGGCGAAGGTAAAACTCTCTCCCTGCCACTTTGTACTAAGGATCCAGACCGGCAGGAGAGCGTATTCCACCTTACCGCCCTTGAGCCGAATGTTGGTTCGAATGGGCCGTACCAGATCAAAACCATTTACCGTCTCTTCGAAGACCCGAGCGGTGCTGTTTTCAATGCGATTGTTGGCCACAGCTTCGGCTTCCTTGGCATCTACATCGTATTTATTGGCAAAATAACCGGCGAGGTATGCGGTTTGAAAGGAGACGGCATCAGCCAGTTCAAAGGGTTCAATGGACTGGGTCAAGAGGTCGTCGATGACCGTGGATCCATCCACTGGCACCCTCGAAAACCCGATCTGCCCGCTCCGGTAGTTGCGAAAGAAACTCGTTTCTCTATACCTGTATTGGCTGTCGGACCAGGCGCGGACTCTTGTGGCTTCATACTCGATATCCGCCTCCGTCTCCGCATCAAAGAGCCAGAAAGGGACGTAGACGCCCTTCACTTCCTCCAGATGGTTTTGGTCCTTAAACACTTGGGGAAGGAGCTTCTTGCGGAAATAGTGTTTTTTCAGGGCCTCAATTGCTTCCTGTTTCCCTAGTTTGAAGGGAAGCACCCAGTCTGGCCGCAGACTACCTGCAAACTTCGTTGTTAAGACCACTGGATTGTCGCAGAAGGGGCATGTTGTGGCCCCCAAGGTCTCATCAGCCACAATTTCACCGGCACAGGATCTACAGGAATAAACAACCATGCCTTCCTGTTCGCCATCAAGCCAGTCAGAGCCCTGGTACCCCCATTCCATGGGCTCGGGCTTCTGGTCTTCGTCCAGATGGTCGTCGAGATGCTGCAGGGCTTCCACATTGAGGGTCGATTCGCAATAGGGACACAGCATCTCTTGAATACTCGGATCAAACTGGATGGGAGCTCCGCAATTTGGACACTTAAACTCTGTTATGCTCATTCTTTTTCCCCCTCTATGCCTTAAATGTGGTCCTCCTCGCCAAAGCGATCGCCGCACTCCGGACAAAATTTTGGTGGATTATGAGGATCATCAGGCTCCCAGCCGCATTTGTCGCACTTGTACTGGGGAGCGCCAGCAGGTTTGGGTTTGCCGCATTCTGTACAGAACCGGCCCTTATTCGTAGAACCGCACGAGCAGGCCCAACCCTCAGAGGGTTTCGGCTCGCCGCACTCCGAGCAAAAGTTCCCGCTGTTCCCTCCATGGTTGCATTTAGGGCAGTTCCAGCCCGTAGGCGTCGCACCAGCTGGCTGCGATTGTTGGGATGGTTGCTGTTGCTGCGGTTGCTGCTGTTGACCCATGGCGAAGAGATTCTGCGCCCCAGCGGCGCCGCCTCCCGCCTGCTGCGCCATGCCAAGTCCCATGAAACCGGTTAGGGCTCCGCCTTCGTTTGCTGCCGCAGCTCGCATAGCATCCGCTTGAGCTCCAACCAATGTTGCTCCGGCCATGGTAGGATCCCGCATCACAGCACTCTTTTGCAGGTCTTTAATGAGCTTTTCGTCTTCGTCGTTGGCTTTGACGGAGGATACACCAAAGGAGACGATTTCAATTCCCCTCAAGTTTCTCCATTTTTCGGACAAGACCTCATTTAACGCCTCAGCCAACTCAGCCGTATGCCCGGGAAGTGCCGAATAACGAATACCCATGGCGGAAATCTTAGCAAAGGCCGGCTGCAACGCTGTCATCAACTCGCTTTTCAGCTGGCTGTCGAGCTGTTCCCTCTTGTAGTCCTGTGACACATTACCTGTCACATTGGTGTAAAAAAGAATGGGATTACTGATCTGGTAGCTGTATTCGCCAAAGCAGCGAATGGAAATATCGATGTCTAGCCCGATATTGCTATCCACTACACGAAAGGGGACTGGATTGGGGGTTCCGTACTTGTTGCCCACCAGTTCTTTGAGGTTGAAGTAATAGACGCGGGTGTCCTTGCCTGGACTACCGCCAAACTTAAAACGGTCCCAGGCAGTGCGCAAAGAAGCCACAGTATTGTCTTTAAAGCTTCCTCCTGCAAAGAGAGAAGGCTCGCCGCCAAGATCAAAGGTGTATTGCCCTGGCTCAGCAGAAAAGTCAAGAATCTTCCCCTGCTCTACAATCATCATGGCCTGCCCATCAGCTACAGCAATGCCCGAACCTGTAGTGATGATGTTATCTTCACCCCGTACATTGGACGAACGACCGGAAACACGTTTCTGTCCCTTGGTAATTAATACATCGGCAGGCATGGACTCACAGTAGAAAAACTCTTTCCATTGATCAGCAAGTGTACCACCTACTGCACCAAATGCAGCCTTGATTAAACCCATCTCGTTACCTCCCTTGATTATCTCTATACTATATTGCTATGAAACGATGCCTGGACCAAACTACAGTATCCAATAATTGAAGTTTTCCACCTCCGCCCAGCAATTCCTCCTGGCCCAACCCTTCAGCTCACATCACTACACCCTATTTTTCGCAGGCGGGTACGATATTCGTCGAATTGCGCGCAATTGTGTGGGGTCCAGGCCCCAAAGGACCAAAGGATTTGCCTTCCGCTTGTAGAATAGAGGGGATAGCAGAAGGGGGGAGACAATGTGTTTGAACAACACTTCGCAAACTATCTCTTGAAGAAACAACGCATCTCCGAATCGCAGCATGCATTAGTGACAAAAGAGCAGACAAATGCCCGAGTAAAGCTGGGCCTGATTGCCGTGGCCGAGAAGCTGATCACCAGCGAACAGGCAGAAAAGCTTAACGCTCTACAAAGGCAGTCAGATCGCCGTTTTGGGGATTTAGCGGTGGAGAATGGGCTTCTATCCACAGAACAAATCGACGGGCTTCTAGCCATGCAAGGGAACTCCTATCTCCGCCTGATTCAGATTTTGACAGAAAACGACTTCTTGTCACTGGAGGAA
>CAZAJB010000014.1:35210-42976 GCA_964485345.1 uncultured Clostridiaceae bacterium | reverse complement strand
CCCCAGCTCATAGAGAGTTGGGGAGTTTTACGCGTTGATCAACCTGCCCCAGACTGTAAAGTCCTGCCAAGGCGAAGGTAAATACTAGCGAAGAGAGAAGTTGTGGTACATAAGCCTCAGCGAAACACGTATGCAAGGGAGCCAGCCATGCCAAACCGTCTAGATCCAACACAAGAAGCTATTTCCAAGATCAACGCAGGTCCCGTCCTGGTTGTGAGTGGGCCAGGTTCAGGGAAGACCAGAGTCATTACGGCCAGAGCCGTTCACTTAGTGCAGAATATAGGTGTTCGCCCAGAACGGATGATTGTGGTTACCTTTACCAAGGCGGCTGCAGAAGAAGTGAAGTCGAGGATTTCTGAGGCGGTAGGGGAAGAGATAGCCAATACAATGCATATTCAGACCATCCACTCTCTTTGCTATAAGTTCTTGTCGAGGCTGGGATACACGCTAAATGTTCAAGATGAGGGCCAACAAAAACAGCGAGTGGGCCAGATCATAAGGAGCCTAGAACTGCCAGAAGAATTGATCCATCCCTATCTTCAGGAGCGTTCCAATGGCCTAAATCGATTGATCCAGCTAGCGAAGTACGAACCATCGTCCATGGATAGAGAGCAATTTGGGGCCATAACCCAGTTGTACCAAGAGCAGCAACAGCAAGAGGGCTTTATGGATTTCGATGACTTACTCATAGAGATGTATGGAAGGCTGCAAGCATTACCTCAGCTGAATGGGCGCTATATCATGGTCGATGAGTTTCAGGATACGAGCCTAGTCCAGTACGAAATATTGAAGTGTCTAGCAGCGCCTACCGACAACTTCTTCGCCGTTGGAGATGACGATCAATCCATCTATAGCTGGCGCGGGGCGTGTAATGCCCCTCTGCAGTTTGAAAGCGACTTTCCCCAAGCCCATAGGGTGTCACTCACGACCAACTACCGTTCAACAGGGCAGATTGTCTCCATTTCTTTGACGCTCATTGGGCACAATCGCAACAGACTAGGAAAGAAACTGCAGGCAGAGGCTGACGCAGCAAAAGGGAGTCGCCCTCGGTTCATCGCTCCTCAGGACGAAAAAGATGAAGCTCGTCAGATCGCCCAAGCGATTGAAGCAGGTTACAAGGCAGGCTTGGCATGGCAGGATATAGCCGTTGTTTACCGTCTAAACAATCAAGCCTTCTTGCTAGGGCAGGAGCTGGCCAGAAGAAATATTGCCTTTAGAATTCTTGGCGGTGAGCCGCAGATCCTAAGTCACTGGATTAGCCAGGGGTTGATGGGCTATTTAGAAGCGGCCATCTACCCTAGCAACGCTGAACTCCTCTTCTACATTCTGAATCGTCCGGGTCGATTCTTCAGTAAGCCGGTAGTTGCCGCGGCAGAAATGCTGGTTCTAGAAGGAATAACACCCTTAGAAGCCCTGCGCCAGCAGGCGATCAGTGAAAGTGGAATGAAATCCCTTGCTAGGCTGGAGTCTGATCTAGCAAAAATCTCTACAATGAAGGCGCAACCAGCTCTAGAATATGTTCGCAAAGAGATGGGCTTTGATGGTTATTCCCAAAGCTTAGCGAGTGACTTTAAGTTGGACTATGAGGAGTGCCAGCAGATCGCTGACACAATCTGCTATTTGCCCGATGCCGGTGAAAGTGTGGAAGAGTTTGTGCGCCGATTTCCCGAACTGAGGAATGGGAGGCGATGGTCTAGAGTGTCAAACGGAGTGACACTCACTACATGCCATTCAGCGAAAGGACTTGAATACCAGTATGTCATTCTAGCAGGGGCGGTTGAAGGCACTTTGCCCTATGTAAAAGCGTTGACTGCTAATGACAGGGGGAAGCTGGAAGAAGAACGACGGCTAGCTTATGTAGCTGTGACTCGTTCACAGGATATGTTGCTGGTTAGCAGCCCCAAGACCATGCGGGGAAGAACTGTGCAACCATCTCGCTTCATTGACGAAATGCGCAAAGGAGTGTTACACGATGCCATTGTTGAAGGAAAGTCATTTGAACATCCTGCCTGGGGCAGGTGCATTTGGGGTTCTAGTGATGGCGAAGTAGTCTCGGTTACAACACCAAGTGGGGACGTGAAGCGCATTACGGTAGCGTGGCTACGAGAGAAAAATGTAATTTGAACTGCGCCCCGGCAGGCCCACGTCCTTCCCATGTTCCAAGGAGGGTATAGAAATGGATACAAATAATGACATATCTGTCGGAATACAAATCGTACAATTGTTATTTGATGACCAGGGTGATCCAATCGACTATCTATACTTGGATGTGAACTCTACATTTGCGGACTTCTTAGGATGGGCCAAGGAGGAAATCGTCGGGAAAAAGGCCACCGACTTCAGTTCTAGTTTTGATCCAGGTTGGTTCCTTAAGTATGGCGAAATTGGAAAATCAGGGAAGAATGACAGGTCTGAGATGTTCAGTGAGTATCATGGATGTTGGTTTGATGTTCTAGTACTACCGCTTGGGGAACACAGCAAATTTGCGATTCTACACACCGATAGCAGAGAACGCAAGCGGATGGAACAGGCTCTTCGCACATTAGAGGAGAAGTATAACTCGCTGTTTCAATCCATGGATCAAGGTGCCATTGCTTTAGAACTTTATGACAGAGAGGGAAATCCTGTTGGCAAGCGTTTTGTGGAGGGTTTAGGAACATTGCAGGCAATCTACACCGAACAGAAGAATGCTGAGGAGGCATTAAAGAAAAGCGAGGAAAGATATCGAGCTTTTGTCAGAACAAGTGTTGATGTTGTCTACCATATGAGCGGTGATTGGAGCCAGATGCATGCGCTTGAGGGTAAAAAGATTCTTGAAGATGGTCAACCCTCAGACCGCAGTTGGATGCAGAAATATATTCCCGCGGATGATCATCCGTTTATTGCCGAGATGATTCATACAGCTATCATGAATAAGAGCTTTCTTGATCTGGAACACCGTATCTTCAAGGTTGATGGAAGTATAGGGTGGATTCACTCAAGAGCAGTTCCCATGTTCAATGCAGATGGAGATATAGTTGAATGGTTCGGTACAGCAAGCGACATCACCAAGAAAAGGCAGGCAGAAGATGCATTGCGGCAGAGCGAAGAAAGATATCGAGCTTTATTCGACAACACAGAATACGGCTTTGCGTTGGAAAAACCGCTATTTGACGAAAATGGCAATGTGCGCGATGTCCGTTTTTTGGAGTTGAATCCCGCGTTCCAGAAGCAAACGGGCTATCAGGCTAAAGATTTCTTGGGTAAGACCGCGCTGGAAGTGATCCCACATGTGGGGCCAGAGTGGATTGCAGATTTTGACAAAGCTTTTCGTAGTGGCCAACCTGTAGAAAGTGTGTATTACGGCAGTGAGACCAAAAGGTGGTACGCGAAGACGATCTTTCCTTTTCCGGGGGGGCTTTTGGCCGAGCAATTCATGGACATTACTGAGCACAAGCGCATCGAAGAAGAAGTACGGGAGAGCGAGAAAAAAGCAAGCGCCTTGGTCGCGAAACTTGAAGCAACGAGTGCGAACAAAAACGAGTTTCTTCGCATCTTGTCCCATGAGCTTAGAAACCCTTTGGCCGCCATTACCGCAGGCCTCTCAGTACTTGAGGTTTCGAACGATCAAACGAGAAACGAGAAGGCGATGAAAATCATGAGGCGACAGTCCAACCAATTGTGCAAGCTGGTGAATGATTTACTGGACATTACTCGCATCGACCAAAACAAGATCAAACTAGAAAATGAGAGGATTATCCTGAACGAAGTAGCCAAGAACGCCTTAGAAGATATCAAGCCTAGGTTTGAAAAGAAAGGCGTACTACTTTGTGAGAAAATCCATGCCCGGCCGATTCGTCTGAACGCTGACCCGATCCGCATCACACAATGTATAGCGAACTTATTGCATAATGCCCTAAAGTTTACGGCACCAGGCGGAACTGTGTGGATCTCGCTTAAAGAAGAGAAAGAGCATGCCGTCATCAGCATACGGGATAATGGGATAGGAATTAGCCCTGAGATAATTTCGCAATTGTTTGAACCTTTTGCGCAGGCGGACCGTTCACTGCATAGAAATGAAGATGGAGGTCTCGGCCTAGGGCTTTCCATTGTGAAGAGTATTGCCCAGATGTATGATGGTAGTGTTACCGCAAGTAGTGATGGTTTAGGGAAGGGCTCTTTATTTACCATGTGCCTGCCCCTCAATGACGGAGACGTTGATACGCTGACGAATGCAGTTTCTGAAAGCACGTAACGCTCATTCACCATCTTAATCAAAAATGGACGGGTATGCAGTTGCGGCAAAGATCAGGGAGGACCAGGATCTCAAAAATGTCTACTTGGTTGCATTGTCAGGATATGCTAGAAGTGAGGATATTGAGAAGGCACAGGCATATGGCTTCGATCGCCATCTTGGCAAACCTGTCGATCTAGATACGTTGCAGAACATACTGAACGAGTGTAAGTGAACTGCCAACTGCAACGGCTGAGCGTTTGGTTCTATCCCTTCAGAGCACCGGCTGTTAGTCCTGAGATAAACTGCTTGGACATGGTCACATACATAATCAAAAGAGGAATACTGGCGATCACCATTCCCGCAAAAAGCAAGCTCCAATCGGTCATGTATTGCCCGAAAAAGAGTGTCATACCTAGTGGAACTGTTTTTAGTCGATCCGCCTGAATGTAGAGCAAGGGAAAGAAGAAGTCATTCCACCAAGGTATGGAGTTGACTAAGGCCACTGTGGCCAAACCTGGACGTATCAAGGGCAACATGATCTGGTAGAAAATCCGCAAATCACTACACCCATCGATCCGCGCTGAGGCCTCTAGATCGTTGGGAATGGTTTTAAGAAACCCCGTTAAGAGAAACACCGACATGGGCATGCCACTGGACACATACGTCAAGATTAAAGACCAATGCGTGTTGATTAGATTCAGGTTGCGCATAACCACAAACAGGGGGAGAATTCCTAGCCTGATAGGGATCATGATTCCCGCTAAGAAGAACATGTAGAAGAAGCTGTTGAGCCTGAATTTATACCTACTCAGGGCAAAGGCGGATAGAGAAGACAAGAGTAGAACCAAAACAGTGGAAATTAGTGTCACTACAACACTGTTTAAGAAATATATGTTGAAGCGGGCTTTAGACCACACGGTGACAAAATTCTCGAAGCGCCAGACTGCGGGAAGCCCAAACGGATCGGCAAAAATCTCTCGAGTAGACTTGAACGCTGAAACAACCATCAGAAAGATGGGATAGACAAAGAACAGGGCAAAGCCAAACAGTAACAAATACGTTAGGGTTTCTCTGATCCCCTTCTGCCACAGATATCTCCTGGAATGCATATCAAGCGCTCCTTCATTAGTACTCCACTTCGCTCTTGCGAAGTAGCTTGATGCCAAGGTAGGACACCACCGAAATAATCAAGAACATCAACACTGCAATAGCCGAAGCAATGCCAGTTTGACCGGGCTCACCGCCGGTTGTTGAATCCCCGAAAGCCGTTCTGTAAAAGAACGTGCCCAACAGATCGGTAGAATAATACGGGTTGCCACTGGATCCCTGCATAATGAAGACCAAATCAAAGGTGTTGAAAATCCAAATAAAGGTTAGAATGGTGACCATGCCAAGGGTGGGTAGCACCAAGGGAAGTGTGACATGGATAAACGCTTGCCAGCTATTAGCACCGTCGACTTTGGCTGCTTCATAATATTCGGCCGAAATACCCTGTAAGCCCGCTTTAAAAACCAATATGGGAAATCCAAGCCAACGCCAGGCGTTAACCAAAGTGATGGCATAAAGTGCAGTGCTGGTCAGACCCAACCATGACCTTACATACTGACCTAGTCCAATCAACCTTAAGCCTTTATTAAAAGGCCCCCACGTGGGGTTTAGGAGTAGGAGCCACAGAAAACCAACGACGACCATCGAGAGTGTGTAAGGGGCAAAATACGCGGCCTGTAGTGCGTTATAGCCTCTTTTCTTTTTGGTAAACAGTACCGCAAAGAAAAGGCCTAATGTGCTTTGCAGCACAAATGTAAGGCCGAAAAAGATCCAATTATGTTGAAATGCACTCCAAAACCTGATGTTGTATGGGTTTTCTGCTAATACCACTCGGAAGTTTTCCAGCCCCTGAAAGACTCCTTTGACCATTCCGTCCCAAGAATACAAGCTGTATCCAATGGCCGACGTGAGGGGATACACCATAAAAAGTGCATAGATGAGTAATCCAGGTAGAAGGAAGAAGAGATAGATATGTTTTTGAGCCCAACGCTTCACACTGCATCTACCTCCTTTAAATCGGTAAGGGCTCCCATGGAACCCTTACCGTAAAACCCCAACCCGCTTTATTTGTTAAAGGGCTCATACCAAGACTCGAGACCTGTTTGAATGTTCTCTATGGCTTGATCTATGGTAATTGTGTCACCGAATACGCCTTGCAGTTCATTTTGTAGGAGTGTTGATCCACTGGGTGTGCCATAGCGAAATGCGGTTAGCATCAAGTACGGAGTCGCATGCTCTGCCGACATTGACACGATCTCTTGCAGTAGGGGATCCGCGATTCCTATTCCAGGAACCACGGAAAGTACTTGAAGTGTGTTGGCATAGAGATCGCCAAACTCTTTGCTGGCAGTCCAATTCAGGAATGCCAATACTTCTTCTGGGTGCTCCGTGTTGGCATTCATGCCAAAGGAGGCATCCGCATAGGTGCTGAAGTATTTGTTCTGTCCTGCCTCTTCATGGGGGACAACAAATACGCCAATCTCTAGATCCGGATTCATCTGTGCAAAGGTGCCAAATTCGTAAGAACCGGCCAGAAACATGGCTGCCATTTCTTGCGCAAACATCATCTGCATATCGGTATAACCTACACCCACGTAATCGTCGGGTAGGTAGGGTCTTAACTCGAGCATTTTCTCAAGAGCGGCTCTGAACCTAGAATCAGTAAAGTTCACTTGACCCTCGGTGAGCTCACTGAAGAAGTCTCCACCGCCATAAAATGTTGGTGCCACTGCGCCGAAGAAGGTTTCAAGCGTCCAACCCTCCTTACTACCATTCGCAAAGGGTATATACCCTGCCGCTTTGGCTTTGCTAGCGATCGCAAGCATCTCATCCCAAGTCTGCGGTTCTTCGACCCCTAGCTCTCTGAAGATTGCTTTGTTATAGAGCACCAGGACTGTTTGCTCGACCACGGGCACTCCATAAACACGGCCGTCCTTGCGAAGAGTGGCCCCAAGCAGTACATCACTCCTGAAATCCTGCAAAGCTTCAATTTTGTCATCCAGCGGAACCAAATATCCAGCTTGAGCCAGCGCTTCCATTCCACCATAGGTACGCAGATGGATGATGTCGGGACCTGCCCCGCCCTGGAGGGATGTTGCTAAGATGGTATTATATTCGGTGTTCCTGTAAGGGATAAACTCGATGTCAATATCGGGATGGGTTTCGTTAAATTCGGCAATGAACTTGTCGTAAGCCGCAACGTCTTCTGTACGCCAACTCCAAAACGTCAATTTGACGCTTTCGGCCATGCCACTGGAAACTACCAGTAAGCTCAAAACAAGAACCATCATGGACACAACGAGCGCTTTCTTGGTTAGTCTCACGTTAAATCCTCCCTGCAATTTAGAGTGCCTGCCCTGCAAATCTAGTTGAATTCACCCCCTCTGTTCTCGCCTACAGGTGAACTATGGTTTCACCACCCATGATTTTCAAATACACTGCTAATTCCTCCCTATTTCCTGAAAAGACATACTGGCGTGTTGGGAAAGGACCGAACTCGGTT
>CAZAJB010000014.1:0-35110 GCA_964485345.1 uncultured Clostridiaceae bacterium | reverse complement strand
ACAAGAGCGGGAAAAGCGATTGGTGTCTAGAAATATAGTGGTAGAGATGAACTGAGGGAGCGATGGTAATGAAGACGTCCACAACACTTGGAATTCTCAGAGAAGTCTATGGAACAAAAAGACGGAAAGGGCTGAATAAACTAGCCTACCAGCATCCCAGCGATGTACTGGATCATGTTTATTTTGACCTGATTGATGACATGAGACGATCGGCCGGTCTCTTTCGGCTCTGCTTGCTGCACGATGTTATTGAGGATAGCGATCTGACTGCGGAGGAGTTGCAGAGTGCCCTAGACCTGGATGACAACCAAATAGAGTGCTTGAAACTCCTCTCTCGCAATGTAGAAAATGCGGATGGGAGTAGCTACCTAGATGGAATTATGGCTAATGAAGATGCCCTCATTGTGAAGCTCGCTGATAGAGTGGCTAATCTGGATGATCTGATGTTGTGGGTGAAAAAGAGTGAAGGATTTGAAGAAGAGGCCTTGGCTATAGCCCATAAGTATCTCGAGGAGTGCGAGTACCTAGCAAAGCAGGTTGAACTGCGCTACGGTGCTTTACTTGACGATCGTGAACATTTCATATCCAGGCAGATCCATGATTTGAACAGAGCCCTGGAAAAACTGGAGGATTTGATGGAAGAGTATCTTGGAGGCAGCTCGTCGCCTACCGCACCGGGTTTGTGCAAGACGATTCCTTGAGAAGATAGCCGTTCAACCACAGCTCCTTCTCCCTACCGGGCCGCACATCTCCAGTCACAAGAAGGCTCGCAATTCGAAGGTTGGGTATTTCCGAAATCACGGCTCTAAAGCTCTCTTCGGTTAGGCAGTTGAAGTATCGCCCGCCCGCTCGGTACTCCTTGGTGCCGTACTTGAAGGACATGTAGAAAACACCGGTCTGCTTGAGGGAATCAGACAGGCCTTTTAGAACTGAAACTAGATCGTTTCTATTGACGTGAAGCAGAGAAGAACATGCCCAAATGCCATCGTACTGCTCCGGCAACTTCAAGTCCTCGAAGCTCATGCATAAGACGTCTTGCTCAATTCGTTCTGAAGCTGCTCTGACCATTTCTTGCGAACCATCAAAGGCAGTAACCGAAAAACCCCCCTGCTTGAAAAAAAGACTATCACGCCCAGAACCGCAACCAGCATCTAAGATTTTGGCTCCTGGTTCCAGATGTTCTAGAAATGGTTCATAGAGCTCGCTCACATCTGCGTCGATCGTGTTTTCGTAATAGGCTTTGGCGTTATCGTCATAGTATTTGATCGTGGAGTTCATGATTTGCTCACCCCGTAATTGAATTTCATCCTAAATTTACCGCTAGGGAGGGTGCGAATCAAGGATTGGCCCCAACGAAGCATATGTAACCGTTTGCCCCGTAGCAGGCACATGATCCCTCAGAATGACGCTGCAATGACATTCAGTTGCGCTGCAATATCATGGAACGCAACATTCAAATCCAGCGTCTTGACGCTGATCTTGTTGCCGCTAATCAGGAAGTCACAGTCCGGCGTAATTGCTTCGTTGGTCTTGGCATACAGGAGCATCCCGGAAACATTGCCAGTATTTTGTCTATCTTGGTTCTTCACGTAGGCGAATATCTGGTACAAATTGTTGGAATGCAGTGTATGGCTATCGTATTGGGCATGTGTTTGCATGGTTCGGGTATAGTACTTTGTGTCGATGATTAGCGTTTTTTCTTGATTCTTTAGGGTGATATCTGTGCTCATCCTCGGCAGGAAGTCGCTGACGCCATCATCTACATTCCAGGCGATTTGTGCTGGTGAGGCACTCAAGTGGTGATGATGATAGCGGTAATACTCCAGAACGAACTTCTCAAACAGCCTGGACATATGCTCCTCTCGGAACGTTGCGACTTTATACGTTCCTTTTTCTGTGGTCAGTAGCATCCCATCGATAACAAAGTAGCAGATGTTTAGTAACATCCTATAGGTGCGATTACTCCTTTGGAAACTAAGCCTCTTCCACTCAATGGCGGATGGTTCTAGGATGTCGATGTCATCGAAGAATAGCAGCACTTTCTTCAACGCAGTCCGGTGCGTTTGCTGGACAGATTTTTCCCGTGCTAGAATGACTGCAGTTGTTTTGAGGATTTGGTTAAACAAATTGTTCTCTGTCAGCTCATCGTACTCGCAAGATAGGAGCCGCCTGCATTGGACTTCATTCTGTATCGTACCGTAGATGTCCAGTTTACCCCGGAGTACTGGTAAGCTGTCGCACCGCGAGACATATTCTCGGTACAGGCCTTGCTTCAACTGTTGAGCAATCCCTTTGGCTAGGATGGCAGACAACAGGTCCTGGATATTCTCAAAGTCCTCTGAGGCAATTTCCTCATAGTTTGACTGTTTCAGTACCTGAAAAGCATAAGTCAGCATATAGTAAATGTTCTTAATGAGGATCCCTTTGTCTCTAGTCATTGAAGACACTGCGCAAGCTGTTCTGCCACTCCTGTAGAGTAGTCTCTTCATCGAACCAGTACTCACTTAGCATCGGCAAAATATCATGCTCGACGACTTCCTTCATCCAAACGTCCATCTGCTCCTCAGTACACTTTTCTTGGTTACAGAAATAGCTATGACCGATGCAAAAGCCTTTACCGAGGGAGTCGTCAGCAACAATCTTTTTGTTTAGTTTTTTGATTTGCTCAATGAGTGTATCAAAGGTATCATTGCCCAGACTGGCCTGGTAGTCTCGAAAACCTTGTGAATCGAACTGCGGCTCCATCTTGTAGAAGCTAAACCGTCTGCGCAGGGCATAATCGATCATGGCCAGGCTGCGATCTGCTGTGTTCATCATCCCGATGATATACACGTTCTTGGGGACCGAAAATGGGGTCTTGTTATAAGCCAGCGTCGCCTCGGTACCTCGATAGTCTTTTTCAATCAGCATCAAGAGCTCGCCAAAGATCTTACTCATATTGCCGCGGTTGATTTCATCGATAATGAAGAAGAATGGCTCGCCTTTACCATCGGCTTTTTTACAGAAGTTATAGAAAACACCATACTCCAATTCAAACCGTTTTTCTCCTGGTTTGTAGCCCATCACAAAGTCCTCGTAGGAGTAGTTTTGGTGGAACTGGACGAACTCGATATTGCTATGCCGCTTTTCGCCCATCATAGCATAGGCAAGGCGTGTTGCTGCAAACGTTTTGCCGACCCCAGGGGGTCCTTCTAAGATCAGGTTTTGTTTTCTCTTAAGTAGCGAAACTAAGGTGTCGAAGTCGTTCTCGGCCATGTAAACCTCACTTAAGAAACACTCTTTGGAGTAGGACTTGACGCCATTCTTTATAGGAAGCGGATTCTCCGCGCGAATCAGGTCGATGAGATGATCATATTCATTCTTGGTGAGCTTGAACAAACTGGCTTGCATATTTGCAGGAAGACACTCCATACCTGCTAAATCTGGATCGCTGGTGATCGTTGCATAAGCGATGGGATTGTGTAAGTCCTCGGTCTTTCTAAAGTGGACGCGTGTTCCATCGTTATCCGTAATCTCCCCAAGGGCAATAACTTTCTTCACAGGGCTAGACTCGTATCCGACCACTAGGTCTCCGGCTTTAGCATCATGGAGGTTGCGAAAATACTTACGTTTGCTCTTGTCTGCATTGTATAGTGCATAATCCTGAGTGTCCCCGACAGCAAGTCGCGACAGAGACCATCTGTCTGGACTTGCCACAAGCCACCAATACTTGCGATTGGAGCCCTTGGACTTTTCTGAGTGGACGCGGCTTATATAAAAACAGACATCAATTGTTAAGGTCTTCAGAGCAGGATCTGGGTAGCAGCTAGCATCCAAGACCGAGTGTAATAGTGTGGCTAGTCCTTCGTCTTGGGACAACTCGTCACAGATTCGATTGTAGAGTTCAAAGCCTCTGACTAGGTTAATTGTGCCTGCCCCTTTTTTGGGAACAAAATCGCTGTCTAGTGCTTGTGCAACCGCACGGCACTCAGAGTATTTGTAGATGTAATACTGGTCTGGGTACCGCAGCCAGAGGTAGGTGCTGACGGAGTTGGCGTCCTGCCAGTGATTGTGCCATGTACCGTCACTGTACTTTTCTCTGATTGCATTAGCTTCTGCTATGAACTCCTCGACCCTAGACGTTAGATCTTTGCTTTCGTCATAAAGACTTAGAAACATTGACTTAGTGGCTTCTGGATCGGCCTGGGCAAACTTCTGGATCATAGCTCTTGGATAGTTGTGGCTTGAAGCTAGCAAGTTACCTGTCTTGTCAGTGGCTTGTCTAAACATTTCCGGAAAATCTACTGCATCAATATCCCAATGCTCCTGAAAATGCTGTACAGCCTGCCACTTGTACTTCTCTTCGCCCCACACTTTAGCAACGAAGTCCTTCTTGTAGTTTGCTAAAGCTTCCTTGAGTGTTGCGATGTTGATCATCACAGAATTCCCCCTTGGCTTTCCATATCATCCCTTTAATTGGGTTTCGTTTATTAGGAGCAAAATCCTCTTGAAACGATCTTTATAGGTAGGGTGAGACGGATCATTACGGCGAATTCGTCTACAAAAAGGAACGATGGCCGTGGGCAAATAGACCTTTCATCTTCATTGCTCAAGTGGTAACATGAGTTATGACTAGACATTATCGATGCTGCAAAGGAGAGCGATAGGATTGACTGCGAGTTTAGAAAAGGTATACGGATATGTATGGGATAACCACTCTGAAGAAGCTACCGAACAGTTACTGGCTTTCTCTGAAGGTTATAAGGATTTTGTCTCCACATGCAAGACAGAACGAGAATGCATCATAGAATTCATTCGTGTTGCTGAACAGCAGGGATTTGTAGGCCTCGACACCCTCATAGACAAGGGACACCATGTGCAACCAGGTGATAGGATCTACACCGTGACAGCCCAGAAGGCACTTGCCCTTTTCGTCATCGGCAGTGAACCCTTAGAAAAGGGTCTACGGATTGTAGGAGCGCATGTAGATTCGCCTAGGCTCGACTTGAAACAAAATCCATTATACGAAGACGCTGGATTAGCCATGCTCAAAACCCATTATTACGGAGGAATCAAGAAGTACCAATGGGTGACCACCCCCCTCGCTATTCACGGAGTCGTAGTCAAAAAAGATGGTACGGCAGTCAATGTAGTCATCGGCGAAGATGACAATGACCCAGTGGTGGGCGTATCTGATCTCTTGATCCACCTCTCGAAGGATCAGATGGACAAAAAAATGTCGCAAGCCATTGACGGTGAAGACCTAAACATCACCGTAGGCAGCATGCCCCTTGGCGATAAAGATGACAAAGATCGGGTTAAGAAGAACATTCTCAGACTACTGAACGACAAATATGGAATCACGGAGGAAGACTTCGTTTCTGCAGAGCTAGAGGCAGTACCTGCTGGCAAGGCCCGTGACTATGGTTTCGACCAAAGCATGGTCATGGCCTATGGTCATGACGATAGAGTCTGTGCCTATACCGCCTTTCAGGCCATCCTTGATATACAGAAGCCCGACAAGACCTGCGTGGCTTTGATGGTAGACAAAGAAGAAATCGGCAGCGTTGGTGCAACCGGTATGACATCGAAATTCTTCGAAAACGCCATGGCTGAAGTGATGAATATGACCGGTGATTATAGCGAGCTTAAGCTGAGAAGATGTCTTGCCAAGTCAAAAATGCTATCAGCCGATGTGAGTGCCGCTTACGACCCCAATTATGCATCCGTAACCGAGGCCAAAAACTCTGCTTACCTTGGCAAAGGACTTTCGTTCAATAAATACACCGGTGTCAGGGGTAAAGGTGGCAGTAATGATGCCAACCCCGAGTTCATAGCAGAAATGCGGGGGCTGATGGATAAGCATAATGTGACCTGGCAAACTTCGGAACTCGGAAAAGTCGATCAAGGAGGCGGGGGCACCATTGCCTACATCCTCGCTGAATACGGTATGGATGTCGTAGACTGCGGAGTCCCAGTCCATAACATGCACGCTCCTTGGGAAGTCGCCAGCAAAGCTGATATCTATGAGGCCATGCGTGGCTACCGAGCCTTTTTCCAAGAAGCTTAGATGATTTTTAGCCCTCGTGCTTTGCAGCGCGGGGGCTTTTCCTAACGGGAGGTGACGGGGAAGTACTCCTCGTCGTGGGTAAGACGTCTGCAACTCCTGCGAAGATGTCCGAATGTGTGAGAACTGCATGGCCTGACAAAGCAAGCTCCCTGGTCCGAAGGCCAAGGAGCTTGTTCGATCATAGCGAGGGATAACTCCACTCGCTCGTTTGCGTTGTGCCTGCCTGGGCTGTCACTTTTTCGCGGCCAAGCGTCTATGTATATTCCTACCTTTGTACAAGCCGAGCATCGCCTACCAATTCTTCAAAAAGTCATGCTTACACGTTGGCATTGCGCATCGATAGTGGTCTCCGCCCAAATTTAGTACTCTTGTGCAACCACATTTTGGACAATGCCATGGGGGTAGCTTGCGCTCTGGCAAGCCGCCTGCTACGTCACTTAGTTCTCCTGCGGTGAGCTCTTCGTTATTGGGGTTCAATGAACCCAGCAACTTCTTGTCTTCCACTCTTGTCTCCTCCTTTTTCATATCGGTTGTTACCCGTTAATACGGAAACAGGTGGACTGCATTACACATTTACCCGTAATTTCTGGGGAAGGGTATCAGAGAAAGTGACAGCCTTGAAAAGAGGATTCGGCCAAGAGCTACAGAACTGCATGAACTAAGGGGAAGGATGGTGATATTCTGTCATGCACTGGCCAAAGATCAGGCTATTCCAGAGTTCATTTTCGCGCAAAGCCACCATCGTTCTTCTAGTGACAACGATCCTCCTGAGTTTGCTCTTAGTCTTCTTCCAACTTTCCCAACGCTCGCTCATCCAGTCGCTTGCCCAGATGAACAACGAGTTTGTGCAGCAGGTGGATATCATTTCTGGC
The DNA here is from genome assembly GCA_964485345.1 of uncultured Clostridiaceae bacterium. Lineage (GTDB taxonomy): Bacteria > Bacillota > Limnochordia > Darwinibacteriales > Darwinibacteriaceae > UBA5420. The sequence goes on along the minus strand of CAZAJB010000014.1, from coordinate 28,189 downwards.
GCTCTCCTGGAAGTCATTCGCAATACCTCCATGCAGATGTTCTACTCCGCTTCCCTGACAAAATTGCGTACGAACGACTCTCTCACCAACGCCGAACGAGTTTCGGGTTTCAGGGATCTAGGGCAGCGCGTCAGCAGTAGTACCTTTCTATCCAGTGCAATCATCTACAATTCCAACTCCGACACGATTTATGCGTCAGATGGCCACCATATCGGCAATGCCAGCCAGCGTTATCAGGATCGATCTACCTTCGAGCTGATGGAGGCGCAAGCAAAGCACGGCTCCACAGGACCAACAAGGCGGCAGACGGCCGATGGCGACACATATTCTTTCTTATTCTTTGAGTCCAACATGCCAGATAGTGGGTCCCTGTTGCTCAATGTGCAAGCCTCGTGGTATGAAAAGCACCTGCTGGGCATGTCCTCGGAACAAAATAGCGTAGTTGTCAGCAGCGAAGGGGAGATCTTGGTAGCGAGCGATAACTCGCTCACCGAGAAAGTGAAGAAAATCTGGCCCACTCTGCTTGAACGCTTTGAAAACGATAGTGGGGACGGCTTTATCTTAGAACGTGGAAGCAAGAGTGGTTGGATGTACTCTGAACTAACCAACCTAGGGGGTTATTACCTTAGAGCTTTTGAGACCGATACCATCTTACCTGGCTTGGCAAAAGTGCGCAACTCTGTCGTGGGTTTGCTAACGGTTGTCTCGGCCATCTTGATGGGTGGTGCCCTGTATACTCTGTTTGCGTTCTACCTCCCCTTCAAGGCTATTCGCGAGGCACTCCAGAAGGATGGTAACGCGGATGAAGACGTGGTTCAACAAGTAGACCGCTTGCTGGAAGGCAAAATGGAGCAGCAACTCACAAAACGGATGGATGGCATCTTACAGGGCGAAGAGATGGATGACATCAGCTACCCTGCTGTGCTTATTCTTGTTGCTTCTTCGGATTCTGAGGCTATTCGCGACGTGGTTGGGGCCTTTACGAGTTTGCCTTCACTGACTGCACTCATTTCCTTTGGATGTGCTGTGATCGTAGGCAGCGAGGACAGCGAGCGGATGCTGGAGCTTTGCCTGCACATAACGAATGCCACCCAAGCCCGCTGTCTATACGGGAAAGCAAGGGATTCAGCGAGCGAATTGGCCCAATGCTACGGAAATCTCTTGGACTTATGGCAACAGCGCTTCTTGTATCCAGGGCAGCAAGTACTCTCTGAAACCTTAACGACGACCTACCATTCACCCCTGGATTTTGCCACGCAGGATGCGGAACCGCTTTTCAGCTCCCTACGAGCAGGAGATCTTGACGAAGCAAGAGCGATCTGGAAGGGGATTTTTGAGAAGATCCGTGACGCCAACTTTAATGACTTTCGCTTCTATACGAGGTATATCCTCAAATATCTCAACACCATGCAGAGCGAACTGGGCCTGGAGCCCTTGCCCAATGTGCCAAATCTCTTTGATCATCTAGAGGATGTGGCTGAGCTGCACCAACTCCTTGATACAATCTTCGGCCGGATTGTCGCTGGGCAAGTTGACCTGAGGAAGAACCACCTCCAGCAGTTGGCCGCGAAAATCGATGAACGCATCACAGTTGGCTACAAGGACGATAATCTTTCGGCCCAAAGTATTGCCGATGAAATGGGTATGAACGCCGTATACCTCGGGAGGCTGTATCGGGAGAGTGCCGGCATCTCCATCGGTGAAGCACTGAAGCGAACCCGTATTGAAAACGCCAAGCGCTTGCTGCTAGAAACGTCTGACTCAGTCAAGGAGATCGCTTCCCGCGTAGGCTTTCCCAACAACAAGTATTTTTTCGTTGTCTTTAAGGAACTGGTGGGTATCACTCCCAAAGAGTTTCAAACGCAGGCACGAGGTGAAAATCCATAAGAAAAAACCTTGCTGGTGCACTAAGCCGTAGCACTTGGCAAGGTTTTTCTTTGTTTGCTTTCGTCATTTGGATTACAGTGACATTCGACCGACCCCGTTAGATCAACTGTCGGCGTTGACGTTCTTTCTCGGCTTCCGCGTCCTCCACCGGATACCACATTGGTTCCACAAAGCGAACACTACAGCTTTCCCCTTGGGAGAAGGTGGTGCGGTGAGGCGTTTGGACTTTGAGAGTCTGATCGCCGATGGGAACAACATACTCCGTGCGATCTGTTAAGAAGATCCTGGTTTGCACGTGAGTCTGATAGCCCGTGTCGGCTGTGAGTTCAATGGCATTAGGACGGGTGGCCATAATCATTTCTGGGTCAGCATGGGGTGGCACCTCTAGGTCGAGCGGATGTTCCATATCTCCCTTGGCATACGCCTTACCATCCTTGATGATCACATTCAAGAATGTGCTCTCCCCTAAGAAGCTGTGGACAAAGCGATTAATGGGCCGATTATACAGGTTTTCTGGCGTGTCAATTTGCATGATCTTACCCATATCAGCTACAAGCATCCGGTCAGAGATGGCCATGGCTTCCGATTGATCGTGGGTTACAAAGATAATCGTAAACCCGAACTTACGTTGCAGTTCCTTAAGTTCAAAGCGCATCGTTTCGCGCAGGTGCGGATCAAGGTTCGAGAGCGGCTCGTCAAGGAGCATCACCTTAGGATTCGTCACAATAGAGCGAGCTAGAGCAATCCTTTGTTGCTGGCCTCCTGAGAGATCCGAGGGATACGTTTTTTCGAGTCCCGTGAGACTCGTATGGTGCAGTGCTTCTTTCACTCGCCTTTCCAGCTCTTGGCGGGGTACTTTCTTGATCCGCAAAGGATAGGCCACATTTTCGAAGACATTTTTGTGGGGCCAAACGGCAAAGGCCTGGAACACCATGCCTAAGTCTCTCGCTTCGGGGGGAATATAGAGGTTGTCTCTACTGCTAGAAACAGGCCGCCCGCCCAAATGGATTTCGCCCTCCGTCAGATCCTCAAAACCGGCAATCATCCGCAAAGCTGTTGTTTTACCGCAGCCCGAAGGGCCGAGAATCGAAAAACATTCACCTTCGTACACTTCAAAGTTGAAGTTATCTACCGCTACAATATCCCCCAGAGTCTTGGTGACAAAGCGTTTTGTGACGTTTTTTAGTTGAACTTGTACTTGGGCCATGCCTTAAACCCCCTTCCGATCCGCAGTCACGGCACTGACAATGGCGTTAATCACAATAATCAATACAATGGCTACTGAACCTAAAGCTGCAGCTTGCGGCATCATACCAGCATCCCGTAGGGAGTAAATCTGCACACCGAGGGTACGAGTGTAAGGGCCATACAGCAAGACTGATGTGGTTACCTCACGCATCGCCGGCAAGAAAATCAGGAAGAATCCAGAAATCATGGCCGGCCGAATGAGGGGTAGGGTAATATCCTTTAAACTTTCCGTATGGGTGGCACCGCAGGTCCGAGCCGCTTCTTCTAGCGACGGGTGCACCTGCAACAAAGCTGCCGATGAGGTCTTCATGGAGAAGGAGAGGTACCTGGCAATATACGCAACCAAAATGATCCAGATGGTATTGTATAGATTGATCCCAAGGCTCCCAGACCAAGCCAAAATAACACCAATGGCCAAGACAGTTCCGGGAATGGAGTATGGTAAGATGGAGAGAATCTCCAACACCCCGGTTCCTTTCGGTTTGATTTTCTGCACCACATAAGCAATTAATGTTCCCAGAGTCATACTGATAATACCCGCGCTGATGGCCAGGATGAGCGAGTTTCTAATAGAATCTAAGGTGCCGCTTGTGGTGAAGATCCTGGCGTAGTTTGCTAGGGTAAGGTTGGCAGGTATGAGTGGTAAACCATAGGCTCTGACCAAACCCACCAAGAAGATCATGACCAGTGGAACGGCCACGATAACACCCAGGGTGACCAAGGCCAAGATAAACAGTGGAATACGTGCACCACGCAAGTTGATCAGTGTAGGGCGCATACTCTTGCCCTTGATGATGTCGTAGCCTCCAGAGGAAAGCACTTTTCTTTGGAGCAAAAGAGCCAGGGCGACCACAACGACCAACAAAATGGAAAGGGCAGCGGCTTGGCGAATACCGTCGAAACTACCTCCCGACCGCGAAATGACGGCAAAGATCCGGGTGGGCAAGGTGAAGATTCCTTGGGAGAACCCGAGGATAGCGGGTACGCCAAAGTGCGCTAGCGAACTAATGAGAATTAACAAGGCGCCAGCAGAAATCGCAGGAACGACTAGGGGAAGGGTGATGGTGCGGATTACTGTTCCCTGTTTTGCTCCAGCAATGCGAGCGCTCTCTTCTAATGTGGGGTCCATACGCTCTAGGGCGCTCACCACCTGCATAAATACGAAGGGGAAATAGTAGGAAACTTCCACAAAAACGATGCCCCAAATGGTATTGATGTTCAGTGGCGCCGATGAAAGATTGAAGGTTTGCATCAACCATCGATTAAGATAACCTGACCGACCATTTAACAGCAGATCCCAGGCCATAGCCCCTAAGAACGGAGGGAACATATAGGGGATTGTAAACAATGACCGCATCAGCTTCTTACCGGGGATGTTGCTACGACCGAGGAGCCAGGCATAAAAAACACCCATGATTGTTCCGAAGAGGGTTACTAGCCCTCCGATCTTGATCGTATTCCACATAGAAGATACCGTGGTACTCCGAGTGAGCTGATCGACAATGAGATTAAACGTGAACTTGCCTTCGTGGAAAAAAGCATTATAGATAATCATGGAAATTGGAATAACTACGATCACTAAAAGCAGTACAAAGGCCAAAGCGGTCATTACGTTGTCAAGGCCGATGCGGCGCCCTTCCATGGCTGCAAGATCCTTGTTTCTCCGCAGATTGATCATTGCGTCTAGCCCTCCCTTCTGGCTTCATAATAATGAGGATTCAGGAACCGTAAACCCACTTCGCTACCTTCTTGGGCCACGCCAACAAGTGCCGCATCAAGTGTACTCTGCTGCAGGCGAATTTCCCTGTCACCGAGTTCAACAAAGTAGTCGTATTCACTGCCTAGAAAGACGGAGCGCTTTACTTTGGCCTTAATGGGCGATGTATCATCAAAGGTGATATCATTCGGGCGAGTTCCCATTTCTAGAGACTTTCCAGGTGCCAAATTGTCCGGAACAGGCTCTAGCCAGGGAATCATTTCCCTTCCCAGATCGAGTTTGTACTGGGAATCAACGAGTTTTAAGGGGATGAAATTGGTAACACCGATGAACTCGAAAACAAAGCGGGACTTTGGTCTGAGGATAATATCCTCGTCGCTGCCAATTTGAACGACTTCTCCGTTTTCATTCATGATCGCCAGTTGATCTCCGAGATGCAAAGCGGCTTTTTGATCATGGGTGATGTAAAAAATGGTGGTACCAAGCCGGCGCTGAATGTCCCGAATTTCATTCAGCATCTGGTCTCGCAGTTTAGCATCTAAGTTCGTGATGGGCTCGTCTAGAACAATCAGATCATCACTACTCATGAGGGCTCGAGCAATGGCTACACGTTGTTGCTGGCCACCGGAGAGCTGACCAGGAAGATGATTGATATACTCGCTCATACTGACTTGTTTTAAGACATCTGTGACCTTGCGATCAATCTCGGCCTTTTTCAGGCGTCGCTTACGCATGGGATAGGCGACATTGTCTTTGACGGTTAGATGGGGCCAGACAGCATAGTCTTGAAAAACGATTCCGATGCCGCGTCGTTCTGCCGGCACGTTGATTCGCCTCTTCGTACTGAACAGGCATTTATCATTCACATAGATCTCGCCTTCGTCAGGCCTGGTTAGACCTAACAAACAGCGCACTAAGGTCGTTTTCCCACACCCAGAAGGTCCCACTAAACACATGATTTCGTTTTTCTCCAAGGATAACGAGAAGTTTTTGAGAACCTGGTTATCGCCATAACTGACTGATATATTCTCGAATCTTACGTAGGCCATGGTTTCCTCCTCCTGTTCTTATAGTTTGAGGCGAGCAGCAGGCATTCGTCCGCTGCTCACCTCGTTTGATTGCTTAATCAGTTCCTTAGTCGATTCGTTAATCGATTCCTAATCCTTACTGGCGACCTAAGCTCCTAGTTTAGAAACCAAAGATGCTGTCATAAGCAGCTAGGTTTTTGTCGTTGTCTCGAGCCATGGCTTCAAGATCAAGGACGAGAGCTTTCTTAGCGATTGCGTCAACATCCACATTCCCCTGGTCCACGTCGTTTCGAACAGAAATGAGATTCTCGTTCACCAGGATCTTTTGCCCTTCTTGGGAAAGGATGAAGTCATAGAGCAGTTTACCGTTCTCGTTATTGGAGGAATCTTTTACCAGACCAATTGGGCTAAAGATGGCTACGGTGTCTTCTGGGAAGACAAACTCCACTGGCGAGCCCAGTGCAATTAGATTAGCGGTCATGTAGTCTAAACACACACCAATATGGTAGGCACCGGCGGCCACTTGGTTGTGGGTGGCACTGCTGCCGCTTTCAATATACATCCGGTTGTCTTTGAGTGCTTGGATGAAGTCAATACCATACTTGTCATTGCTAACAATGGCGTTGAGCCAGAACTTCGATGTGCCAGATGTGCCGGGATCGGTCATAACAACTTGATCATTCCAGCGAGGCTCTAGAAGTTCATTCCAGGTTTTGGGGGCTTCTTCTGCTGTAACAAACATTGTGTTATAGGCAATACCCATGTTCATGAGACGGGCGCCTGTGTAGTAGCCTTCTGGATCGATATAGGCCTTATCGATGGCGTAGGCTTCGGGAGAAGAATACTGCTGTAGAATACCAATTTCCTTAAAGGAAATATAGTCGGCAGGGTCTCCTACCCAAATCACGTCGGCTCCAACGGTGCCAGCCTGTGCTTCGGTTGCGATCTTGGTCATGACTCGGCCGGTTCCGGCGAAGTAATACTCCATGGTGATGTCAGGATATGCTGCTTCAAATCCCTTCTTAATTGCCAGCAGCTGATCTTCTTGCATTGAGGAGTAAAGCATTACGGTAGAAGCATGAGTCATACCAACAACACCAAAAATCATGGTCAACATTACGAGCATAACCAAGAGCTTTTTGCTACCTGTCATTGTAAAGTCCTCCCTTTTTTTCTTACTTTTGTTCGGCCTCGCCAATTGAAGATTATCAGCGAAACAAAAAGCGGGCTGTCCACTTTTCACATTAATTATATATAGGAATTGCAATATATGTGAAGTTTAAAGTCGTTAAACCATTCCGGTATATAGATTTTGAACCTAAAGCGGGGCCTGGCCCTCACACAATTGCACGCAATTTAGCGAATTTCGTATAGGGGCCAGGCCCCAACGTTGACGCTGTTGGCTTGCTTATGAAGGAAAACTCTTCGATAATACCGAAAAAGTACACTTAAAGCTGAACCTGGCGAAACGCTACGGCCGGAATGCAGGATTAAAGGAAGGTGTCAGGTGGCCAGACTCCATAGAGCAGCTCGAACCATATCAACTGTCCTTGCCTTAACAATCCTCGGTGATTCATTCCTGTATCCCGTGCTTCCTCTTTACGCTGAAGAACTGGGGATTCCCCTTATCATGGTAGGTGTCGTGCTCAGCACGAATCGCTGGGTGCGCCTCTACTCGAACCATTTGGCGGCTAAAACCTTCTCCCGCTACTCAGTCTATGTGCCCATAGTACTAGCATCGGTTGGCGCGACGGTTTCCACCGGTATGTATGCTTTTCCTATTGGGCTTTTTGGCTTCCTGCTAGCTCGCATGTTGTGGGGAGTGTGTTTCTCCTATTTCCGCATGGGATCGTACTTGGTTGTTCTGCAAACAAGCCGATCTGCCACAGGGAAGGCTTTGGGTGTAACCCAAGCAGTCATGCGCTTGGGCAGTTCGTTTGCGGTCATTGTTGGTGGTTACTTGGTAGACAAACTAGGATACCACTGGACGATGATCCTGCTAGCGCTGGTTTCTGCACTCGCTATCCCCTTTTCGCTGGCGTTGAAGTACCAGTTGCCCCCCGAGAGTGACCAACAAGGTGACCAACAAGGTGTAAAGACAACGCCAGAGACAGAGAATGGTGGGCATTTGGGGCATTCTCCTGACCGTTTCCCCTTAACCACATCGTTTTGTTACTCCCATGGATTCATAACGCATCTTATTGGTAGCGGACTGGTTGCATCGAGTCTATCCCTTTTGTTAAAGCAGTCGGTTGGTGATGTTCTGGTGCTTGGTTCCGTAACCTTGGGAATTGCTGCAGTCTCTGCTCTCGTTTCTTCGAGCAAGTGGCTTTCTGGGATTTTGTTCTCAGCTCCGGCAGGGCGCCTTAGCGATCTATATGGGCGAAGAGTTCCTTACGTAGTGACGACAACGCTGCAAGGGGGAGTCTTGTTGGTCTTGGCAGGAACAAGCAATCCCCTCATGAGCGTATTGTCAGCTGTTCTATTTCTTGTTCTGACAAATGTCCAAAAAGTCTTTCTAGATGCCGCGCTGGGCGATACGACAACCGCCAATAACCGCCATTCAGTTGCAGCGCGTTACAACTCCTATCAAGACCTTGGCGCAGCCCTGGGGCCGCTACTTGGTTATGGCGCTGCGGCCCTCTCAGGATTCAACGGAGTATATACGATGGGTGCGTTGTTCTTGCTCGTGATGACACTTGTTCCAGTGCTAAACAGCCGGAAGATCTCTCTCAGGGACTCGGGTAGCAAACGCAGCGTCTAGAGGGGAAGCGGGGCCCGGCAGCAGGGCCAGGCAGCGGGGCCCGGCAGCGGGTGCGAAATTCGCTGAATTGCGCGCAATTGTGTGAGGTCCAGGCCCCAAAAAATCTGCTATAATAAGTCGTAGAAGAGCAACGATTAAAGTGTGGAGAAGTGGCGATGACAAAGGCGATGTTGACGAAGGCGATAATCTTTAATATACAGAAATTTTCTCTCCATGATGGTCCGGGGATTCGAACGACGGTCTTTTTTAAGGGATGTCCCCTGACATGCCTCTGGTGTCATAATCCTGAAAGCCAAAATGCGCGTCAGGACATGCTGTATGATCAGGAAAAGTGTGTGATGTGCGGCATGTGCGCCAAGGTCTGTCCGCAAGAAGCTATCACGAATGTGGGCAGTTCGATGTTCACCGACCTCGATAAGTGCGACTTTTGTGGCGAATGCGTAATCCATTGCATACCAGGGGCGCGGGAAATTGCCGGGGCGGCCTATACCGTTCAAGAGGTTTTGGACCAAGTGCTGAAGGATCGGGTTTTCTATGAAGAGTCAGGCGGTGGCGTCACCTTGTCGGGAGGTGAACCCCTCGTTCAGATTGACTTTGTGGAAGAACTCTTGCGACGCCTGAAGGACGAAGGCATCCATACCGCCCTAGATACCTGTGGAATAGGTCCTTTCGCGCACCTAGAGCGAGCGGCCAAGTATACGGATCTCTTCTTATATGACTTAAAGCTGACCAATGACGAGAAGCACCGACAATTTACCGGTGCCTCCAACCAGGAAATCATCGAAAACCTAAAAGAGCTGACAAAGATCCATGACAATGTACACTTGAGAATTCCCATCATCGAGGGAATTAACGCCGAAGCTAGCTTTATTGAGGAGACCATAAGGCTAATCGAGGGACTTGACATAAAGGAAGTCCATTTGCTTCCCTACCATTCCATTGCCAAGCACAAATACCAGAAGCTTGGCAGAGAGTATGAAGATGCAGCGATGCAAGTTCCAGCGCAAGAAACGATGGATCGTTTGCGAAGATCCTTGCCAGGCAGGGGTATGAGGAAGAAAGAGGAGGATCCGTATGAGGGGTTACACTGAACGAACGAAGCGCTTACGGGAGCAAAGCGTAACGACGCAACCTTCCATCAGTTTAGAGCGGGCGCTGCTGCAAACCGAGTTTTATGAAAGACACTTTGGCGCCGTAGAAATGCCCATCCTTCGGGCGTTGAGCTTTAAGAACTACATCGCAAACCGCAAGCTCTATATCGGTGAAGATGAACTTATTGTAGGGGAAAAAAGCGAAGGACCACAGGTAGCGCCTACCTTCCCCGAGATTTGCGCCCATAGCGTGGAAGATATGCAGATCATGAATGCCAGGGAACTGATTAGCTTCAAGGTCAAAGACGGCGACTATGCCCTGCAGGCCGAGAAAATTTTACCCTATTGGGAGGGTAAATCGTCCAGAGATAAGATCATGGAAGCGATGGCACCGGAATGGAAAGACGCCTTTGCAGCCGGTATATTTACGGAGTTTATGGAACAAAGGGCGGCGGGCCATACCGTTGCCGATGATAAGTTCTATAAGAAGGGCTTCCTAGATTTCAAAGAGGAAATCGAGGCCTCCTTGGCATCACTTGATCATGTCCACGATCTAGAGGTCTATGAGAAAAAGGTCCAGTTAGAGGCGATGTCGATTGCCTGCGATGCGATGGTGCTCTACGGCCAGCGCTATGCAGCCTATGCCAGGGAACTCGCGGCCGAGGAGTCTAACCCCCAGAGAAAGGACGAACTACTCTGGATTGCCGGAAACTGCGACGTTGTGCCCGCCCATAAACCTGAGACCTTTGCCCAAGCGATTCAGATGTACTGGTTTGTCCATACAGGTGTAACGACCGAGCTGAATATCTGGGATGCCTATTCACCTGGGAAACTCGACCAGTACCTATATCCTTTTTATAAGAAGGAAAAGGAAGCAGGATCCTTAGACTATGATCAGGCCCGGGAACTTCTGGAGTGCCTGTGGATCAAGTTCAACAATCAGCCGGCGCCGCCTAAAGTTGGCATTACCCTCAAGGAAAGTGCTACCTATACGGACTTTGCCAATATCAATACGGGCGGAATTGATCCTTATACGGGTGAAGATGGGGTTAATGAGGTCTCTTACTTGATCCTCGATACGATGGATGAAATGAAACTGCTACAGCCGAGCTCGAACGTGCAGGTTAGCGCGGAGAATCCGGATGAGTTTGTCAAACGGGCGGTGGAAATCTCTAGGAAGGGTTGGGGCCAGCCGGCCTTTTACAACACCGAAGAGTTGATTCAGGAGCTCTTGAATGCGGGTAAGACGCTAGAGGATGCTCGCTTTGGTGGTGCTAGCGGATGTGTCGAAACTGGGGCACATGGCAGAGAGGCCTATTGCTTGACTGGCTACTTGAACGTTCCCAAGATCTTTGAAATCACGCTGAATAATGGATTCGACAAGTACACGGGCCAACAGATCGGCCTAGAAACCGGAAATCCCGCCGACTTCACTTCCTATGAGGAAATACGCTCGGCCTTTCTGAAGCAGCTCGACTACTTCATTAATATCAAGATAGCCGGCAACCACAAGATAGAAACCATCATGGCTAGGTACTTGCCCTCGCCCTTGATGTCCGTTGTCGTCGACGGATGCCGTGACAGTGGGAAGGACTACAACGCCGGGGGAGCCAAGTACAATACCAGGTACATTCAAGTCGTCGGAATCGGTACGATGACAGATATCCTAGCGGCTATTAAGTACAATGTCTTTGAGCAGCGAAGATTTAGTCTGAAAGAGCTCCAAGCAGCTATCGATGCGAACTTCGTAGGTCATGCGATGACTCGAAACCTAGTCTTGAACCATACGCCGAAGTACGGAAATGATGACGACTATGCAGATGCTATCATGGTCGACATCTTCGAGAGTGTGCGGGACAAAATTAGAGGCCGCAAGACGGTGTACGGCGGAACGTACCAAATCGATATGCTGCCTACAACCTGCCACGTCTACTTTGGTTCTGTCATGACTGCCTCGGCCAATGGGCGCTTGGCGGGCATTCCCCTAACGGACGGCATTTCTCCCGAAAAGGGAGCCGATCTTCATGGACCGACTGCCGTGATTCGCTCTGCCAGCAAGATGGACCACACATCAACAGGCGGAACCCTCCTAAACCAGAAGTTTACTCCTGCATCCATTGCTGGCGAAGAGGGGCTTACGAATGTTACGGCCTTGATTCGAGCTTACTTTAGGATGATGGGGCATCATATTCAATTCAACGTGATTGATCGGGCTGTTTTGCTGGAAGCCCAGAAACACCCGGAGGAATACAAGGATCTGATCGTTAGAGTGGCTGGTTATTCGGACCACTTCAACAATCTGGAAAAAGCCCTGCAGGACGAGATCATCTTTAGAACAGAGCAATCCTTTCAGTGACGCCCTTTGTTTGCTGACTTGAGGTAGATTCAAGCGCTTTCTAGACTGTGTCTGGGGGCGCTTTTTGCTGTATTGACCCAGTCGCGTTGGGCTGGGTTCCCACAAATTGGCATCCTAGGGACGTTCTCCCTGCCGTCCTTTACTTCGAATCCTATGCAACAGAGGCCAACACTCCCAGCTGGAAGTGTTGGTTTTACGCAGGTTATCGATCTTGGTAGGATGATAGTTTAGACTATGAAAGGAAGTGCGCGCAAGAATGAGGTCTAGGTACTGGCTTTTCTCATTCGCTATCTTACTTATGTTTGTATTAACTGGTTGTTCGAACCCGGGCAGTGTGCCAGGTGCTCCGAATACCCCGGGTTCTCCGGGCAGTGTTCCTGGTGCTCCTGGGGGAACCGTAACTGGGAGCATGGTGGGGTCCGTGACCGATGCCGCGAGTGGTCTCGCTTTTTGGAATGGACAAGCTAAGGTGGCAGGCAAGACGGCCGAGATTCGGGGTGGCCAATTTGAGCTTACGGGTATTCCTGCGGGTACCCACACATTAGTTGTCTCTAAGGCGCATTATCAGGATACCACGATGGAAGTACAAATCAGCGATCGTCCACTTACCGTGGATGTGAAAATGTCGACTCGCTACAGCGCTGCACACCTGGACCTTTTTGCCCGGCTGGTTCATGCCGAATCGCGGGGTGAGAGCTATGTGGGGCAGGTGGCCGTAGCTGCTAGTATCCTAAATCGCGTGGGTCACCATAATTACCCTAACACCCTCTATGGCGTCATCATGCAACGCGATACCCGTGGTTATGCCCAGTATTCACCGATCGATGACGGATCGATCAACACTCCGGCTAGCAATAACGCCAAAAGCGCGGTGTCCGATGCTCTAGTCGGTTGGGACCCCTCGCAAGCTGCTACAGGTTTCTTTGCACCGGCCAAGGTAACCAATCGGAATAATTGGGTGTGGAAGCAGGTGCACATCGTACAAATCGGCAACCACCTCTTCTTCCGCAGCCAAGTCGATTAATCCAGGTGCAAGGAAAAGGCCTTCTAGAGTAGATCTAGAAGGCCTTGCTCATTTATCGGTACGAAATTCGTTAAATTGCGCGCAATTGTGTGAGGTCCAGGCCCCGCGCTTGTTCGAAGCTGTTGGCACTGAGTAGCTCGTAGCCGACAATCGTCCACTCGGTGTTCTTCTCCAGGGACCACCTGATGGTGAGGTAAGCGTTGCCTTTCAGGGTGTTTGGTCTTGTTCCAAGAAATTCGCTCTTCCAGTCAATGGTGTAGGTTAGGGTGTACGTAGCACTCTTTCCGTTGACCTCAATGACTGGTGTATGCTTCACTGGCTCAGTGACTATGGGGTTTCCGCCCGCTGGAACCAAGCTCCGGAGGGCTGACAAGCGATTCTGCTCAGACTGTTTGCCCTGGTCGTTAAGCCAGGGGAAGAATACCATAACGTCGCTCTCGGAGAAAATCGTGGCTAGAAAGGACTGAAAGCTAGGGTAGTGAAGAGGGTCATAGGCTAAGAGACTCGCTTTGCTGAACTTGCTCGAAGATGCGAGGTGATGTGACATGTCTTGCGGCACGATTGGTGTGAGCTCAACATCTCGGGCCTCATAGTCGATCCTAGTGCCAAGAGTGAATGTGTCGCCGTAGTAGCTCAGTAACTTGCGAAAATCTTCCACGAACTCTTCATCGGTTTCTTCGCTGTAGGCCTTCTGCAAATGCTGGAAGTCCTCGGCAAAATAGCCCTCCATTTGTTTCGCGATGGCTGCCTTGTCCTTGCCCGCGTTGAGGCCTAAGCACCCACTAAGAGTTAATGCCACCATGGTCAGTGCCATGAGTGTGAATAATACAGTCCTGCTTCTCATCAGAAATCTCCCCTTATCTACTAATTGGCCGACATTACCGCCTTTTCCGGCACGTCACCCGCGTCTACCCACACGATGCATCAGCTCTTCCGGTTTTGTTCCATCCCTCCTCCTTCTTCCCCTTTTCTATCAAGGAAAGAGTTTTGATTCCACTGTTTATACGAAGTCTGGCCTAGATTATTACAGGGAAACGGCAAGAACAGGAGAACAGGAGAACAAAGGCAGGGCAAAGGATCACGAGAGAAGAGAACGGGGAAAAATGTGCCTCAAGACCGAAGCTCTTGTAACGATCTGTGGTTCGATTCGTATAACAGCTTGAAAGAAACTATCTTTCTAGGCCTTGTGGGACTCTGCACGACCTTTGGGATCCCTGCATACCTAGAGATGGGAGTTGGTAGAGGATGTATAGTGATAAAGACAAATGCGAAGACGCCTACAAAGACGACGATTTGGCGAGGTTGATCGCGTCTTCCTTCCGTGGAGGAATAAATGAGGATATCCGAAAAAAACACTTGGACGAGATGCTAGCTCTGTATAGCGAGGGACGAGCGCGGCAAGATCGGGAGAAAAATCGGTCGTTTATGCGTGAGTTGAGTGACGAAGAGCTGATGGGAGCTGCCGCAGCTGGGGATCTGAACGTGCTATACAGGTGCCCCTTGTGTGATAAGGGATTTCCATCGGAGCAAGGCCTCTTAGAGCACTTACCGTGTAGCTCGGGTAATTCCTGACGAGTTTTCCTCAACGAAAGAGGCAGATGCTAATGAGTTCGGTAGACGTCAAAAAGGGGCGATAGAAGAAACGGTAAAGGGGCAACGAAGTACGAGATTCGCTGAATTGACTGCAATTGTGTGGGGGCCTGGCCCGCGATTGGCGCCTGGCCCGCGAAAAAAAATATCGTTGCAGGATTTTACTGGTCTACCCCCGAATAGCCAAAAAATGGACAACGCCGCGATGTGGATCGTTTTGTCGCGCTATGGTAATTTGGGGGGTTGACAGTGGACGACATCGCCGATGGAGGACCTGGTAGTGCCGAAAAGACCAGAGAAGAGCTACTGATCCAGACCTTTGAAGAGTATTACGATAAGATTTACCGTTTCTTCCTTTTTAATGTCCATAGTCATGAGCAGGCCCAGGACCTGGCAGGAGAAGTCTTTTGCAGGGTTGCTTCCGCTTGGCCCACGTATGATCCTGAGAAAGCTGCCGTTTCCACCTGGGTCTTTACGGTTGCCAAGAATTTGCTGCGCGACTCTTGGAGAAAGCGGAGGCTTGTTCAGGTTGAGTTAGGGGAGATAGCCATCAACGCCGAGCTAGACGACGGCGCCGAAAAGGCCGAACAAAAAGAGATGCTCTGCCAGGCGTTACAGACCCTGACCAGCCGCGAGCGGGAGCTTATCGGTCTTAAGTATGTTGCCGATCTGAGTACCGCCGAGATTGCATCCCTGACAGGACTATCGCCAAACAACATCAGAGTCACTTTGTTCCGAACCATGAAGAAGCTTCAGACCAAAGTGGTAGACATCCAAGCTGTACCATAGAGGAGGACGGGTCCCAGTGGAACCGAGCCTATTCCGAAAATCGTCCCTTGAACGCATAGCATCCCCAGAGCGTCTGAATGAGTACATCAAGATTACGCATCTGGGTATTTGGGCTGTTCTCATTGCCTGCTTAGCACTCCTAGTGGCTGTGGGATTTTGGGGTTTTTATGGAAATATCCCCGAGACTGCCAGCGCCTTTGGCATTATCTTCCCGCAACACGGGGTCACCACCGTGATTCCCACCGTTGGAGGTCGCATTAGCAACATGCGGGTCCAAGTGGGGGATTTTGTGGAAGCAGGACAGATTCTCGCGGTGATTCCCCAAGATGATCTGATCCGGCAAATCAACGAGGAAAAGAACGCCCCCAGACCAGATCTAAGGCTTCTAGACTCACTGATCGCTGAGTATGAAAGCGGATCTTTGATTCTCTCTCCCGTTTCTGGTATTGTCCTTTCCGCCAGGTCTACCAATGAAACAGTCTCATCCACAGAGCCCATCGCCACCATCGTGCAACAAGAAAAATACTCCGACGATCGTCAGCTGATTAGTTATATTCCCGTATCGGTAGCGCAAAAGCTACAAGAGGGTATGGAAGTACAGGTATCTCCTGATTTTGCTCCCCGAGAAGAGTACGGCTTTATCTACGGCCGTATTACCTCCATCGGCACCTATCCGGTATCCGATGCAGATGTACTTGCCTTGGTAGGAAATGCACAGTACGCCCGAACGCTCTTGCCCCCTGATAATAGCGTCGAGGTTCGGGTGACCCTGACCGTTGATCCTGCTTCCGCCAACAAACTGAAGTGGTCGAACAGCAAAGGGGAGGGGTTGCTGCTTTCCATCGGCACCTATTGCCGTATGCAAATTGTGGTCCAAGACTACAGGCCCTATGAACTAATACTCTAGCAAAAGAGGGATCACATGCCCAAGGTAGCAAAAGTGCCTGTAGTTATGCAGATGGAGGCCCTAGAATGCGGGGCAGCTTCCCTCGGCATGGTGCTGGCCTATTACGGAAAATGGTTGCCACTCGAGCAACTACGTGCTGACTGCGGGGTCTCTCGTGATGGCAGTAATGCACGCAATTTGCTGGTCGTAGCTCGGGCTAACGGTCTCAAGGCCCAGGGCTATCGTATGGAACCAGAGACACTACGGGAAATCACCTTCCCTGCCATTATTCATTGGAATTTTAACCACTTTGTCGTACTCAACGGCTTCAAGAAGAATCGCGCCGTGATTAACGATCCTGGCCGGGGCACGGTCGAGGTCCCCCTGGACGAGTTCGACAAGTCCTTTACCGGAATTGTGCTCTGTTTCGAAAAAACGGACGACTTTGTCCCCTCCGGCAAGCCCAAGAGCGTTTGGGAGTTTGCCCAAAAAAGGCTCAAGGGTACGAGTACTGCCTTTGCCTTCGTACTTCTCACAGGTCTGCTCACCGCCGGAATTGGCGTGATCATTCCTGTATTTTCGCGTATCTTTATGGACCATATTCTAGCCGGGAAAAACCGGGAATGGCTGGTGCCGTTCTTGGCGTCGGTGGGCGTAGCTCTGCTTTTTCAGTTTGTCGTGGCGGCCATCCAAGGCGTCTACTGGCTGAAAATCGAAGGGAAGCTTGCCATAGAGGCTAATGCCTCGTTTATGTGGCATGTGCTCAGGCTTCCGGTGGAATTCTTTGCCCAGCGCTATGTGGGCGATGTTTCTTCCCGCCGGTCCAGCAACGAAAGGATCGCCGCCACCCTCATCGGTCAATTAGCCCCGATTCTTCTGAACATCATCCTACTTATCTTGTATCTCGCCATTATGGTCCGTTACAATCTGCTCCTTTCCGTCATTGGCATTGCTGCCGCCCTCCTTAATTTCCTTGTGGTCCGCCTCATTTCCGAGAAACGAGTGAACATGAGTCGTGTCGTCATGCGTGACGGGGGAAGGGTTGCAGGCGTGACCATGGCTGGTTTTGAGATGATCGAAACGATTAAAGCCTCTGGGGCTGAAAATAGCTTCTTCCAGCGCTGGGCTGGCTATTTTGCTAAGCAAAGCAACGCCCAGGTAAATTTCAACCGGGCTAACCAGTTTTATGGAATCATTCCACCCCTGATCCAGCAGGGAACGAGTATTGCGGTCTTGATGATCGGGGTCTACCTGATCTTGGACGGAGCCTTCACCATTGGTATGCTCCTGGCCTTCCAAGGCCTCTTGGTTTCCTTTCTCAATCCAGTCAACCAGCTGGTTGGCGTTTCCCAATCCATCGTTGAGATGCGGTCGGAGATGGAAAGGATCGAGGATATCTTTAACTACGAGCCCGATGTGGACGGAGACCTTGAGCATCCCCAAGTGCCAACGCAGATGCCCACACAGACTGTCACGCATACGCAGAGGCGTAGGCTAGCAGGTGACGTTCAACTGAAAAACATCACCTTCGGCTATAACAAGCTGAGTCCCCCCCTTATTTCCGACTTCTCCCTGCACTTGAAGGCAGGGGGCAGCGTGGCCTTTGTGGGAGGTTCGGGCAGTGGCAAGTCCACCTTAGCAAAAGTGATTGCCGGACTCTACAAACCCTGGTCCGGAGAAATCCTCTTTGATGGCGTGCCACGGGAGAGAATCCCCCGGGGTGTGATCACCGGGTCTTTGGCCTGTGTGGATCAAGACATTGTTCTTTTTGAAGACAGCATTTTTGACAACCTAACCATGTGGGATAAGACTCTGCCTGAATCTGTCGTGATGCAGGCCTGCAAGGATGCGCAGATCCACGAGGAGATCATGGAACGGAGCGACGGTTACAAGCATGTGATCAAGGAAGGTGGCAAGAATTTTTCAGGAGGTCAAAGGCAGCGTTTGGAAATTGCCCGGGCCCTTGCCCAGGAGCCTTCGCTCCTTATTTTAGACGAAGCCACCAGTGCCTTAGATACGAAGACGGAAGAACTCTTGATGCAGGCCATTAAGGAACGCGGCATCTCCTTGATCATCGTGGCCCATCGCCTTTCAACGATCCGAGATTGTGATGAGATCATTGTCCTTGATGCAGGACGTGTTGTGGAACGGGGGTCCCATGAAGAACTGACCAAGCTTGGCGGCAAGTACTCTGCTTTGATCAGCAACTGAGACTGGGGGGGTGTAGATGTCATTTGATCAGCAACTGCAAAAACGCATAGATTACGATGACAAGGTGATGGAAGATGCCTTTCATGATCTTACAGCCGTCCTTGGTATCGAAAAACCGCCAGGACTGGATCAGGCCAAGGGTAAGGAGGAAGGGGTACAGGTGGCCCTGGAGGCCATCTTCGCGGCTTTATCTGTAAAGGTGCCGAAGGTTCCTTCTGAGGTGACAGACCTCTACACCCGCCTCGAATACATGTGCAGACCTTCGGGCGTCATGACCAGGCGTGTGGAACTGTTAGAAACCTGGTGGAACCATACCCAGGGTCCCCTCTTGGGCAGTACAAAGACCGGCGAGGTTGTGGCCATCTTGCCAGTGGGCTTTTCTAGTTATGCTTTTTTTGATCCAGAACTTGGCAAGACGGTCAAGGTGAATCAGGAGACCGCCAAGAAGCTCGAAGTGGATGCCTACTGCTTTTACCGGGCTTTGCCCACTCAAAAGATGAACCTCTTTGATCTGTTTCTTTTTATCCTGCGTTCCCTCACGGCCATGGACGTTTTCTTTGTCCTCGGGATCAGTCTCCTGGTGAGTTTGCTCGGCATGTTTCTGCCCTTCATGAATAAGCAGATTTTTGACAGTGTGATTCCAAGTGGAACCAAGGGGGACCTTTTGCCTGTGGCCGTTCTCATGGTGGGGGCTACAGTTGGAGCTTCCCTCTTTACCATGGCCCGCACCTTGGTCTTGATGCGCCTGAGGGACAAGATTAATATCGCGGTGCAAAACGCCGCCATGGCCAGGCTGTTTACACTTCCGGTCAGCTTTTTTAAGGATTACTCCGCCGGGGAAATCTCCGAACGGGCTATGAGCATCAACGCCTTGAGTAGTATGCTCACAGACACGGTGCTAACGAGTGGCTTGACCGCCCTCTTTTCCTTCGTCTACATTTTTCAGATGGCGAGCTTTGCACCGGTTTTGGTTGTTCCCGCACTTTTATCGATTCTTGCCATCCTGGTCTTTAGCATCCTTACGGGTTTTGCGAGGCAGAGGATCTCTCGTAAGCAAACCAAGCTGAGCGCCAAGATGAGTGGCCTAATTTTCAACCTTCTAGGAGGAGCGCAGAAGATTAAACTAGCTGGAGCCGAAAAACGGGCTTTTGCCAAGTGGGCCAGGCAGTACAAGGAGGTTGGCAAACTGATCTACGCTCCGCCGTTCTTCTTGCGCCTCAATGATGCCATTTCTGGGGCCCTCTTTTTAGGCGGCGCCTTGCTTCTCTACTATGTTGCCGGGGCCAGCCGGGTTTCGCCCTCCGATTATATTGCCTTTAACATCGCCTATGGTACAGTCAGTGGTGCGATTTTGGCACTAAGTGGTGTGGCCTTGACCTTTGCCAACATTAGGCCTCTCTTGGAGATGGTGGAACCGATCCTAAACACCGCACCAGAAATCAATGAGAGCAAGATTCAGATCACAACCCTATCTGGCAGGATAGAGGTGTCCAATGTTACCTTTAGTTATTCCGATGATGGGCCCTTGGTCTTGAATAAACTGAATCTCAAGGTAGAACCAGGCGAGTACTTGGCCATAGTGGGAAAATCAGGTTGCGGCAAGTCGACCTTGATGCGTTTACTCCTAGGCTTCGAACAGCCGAATTCTGGCGCTATTTATTATGACGGATATGATCTCAAGACCCTAGATATGCGGAGCGTCAGGCAGTGCATTGGGGTGGATCTGCAAAACGGCAAACTCTTCTCTGGGGACATTTTCTCGAATATTATTATCACTTCGCCCACGAGCACCTTGGATGATGCTTGGGAAGCAGCTTACCTGGCGGGAGTGGATGAGGATATTCGCAAGATGCCCATGGGGATGCATACCATGATTAGTGAAGGAACGGGAGGCATCTCTGGCGGCCAGAGGCAGAGGCTACTCATTGCCCGGGCGCTTATTTCCAAACCGAGGATCTTACTCTTTGACGAAGCGACATCGGCCCTGGATAACATCACCCAGCAGCATGTGACTACGAGCCTTGCTTCGCTAGGGTGCAGTAGGGTTGTGATCGCCCATAGGCTTTCCACGGTCAAAGACTGCGACCGGATCGTTGTAATCGACCGCGGAGAGATTGTGGAAGAGGGTACTTATGAAGAGCTGATGGCCCAGAAGGGTCTGTTTCATGACTTCGCTGCGAGGCAGATTGCCTAGGGTTGAGGCGAAGATGGGGGGGAAGGTAGATGGAACGAAGTATGCCACGGAGTATGCCACGATCGAGGAGAGGACTCGTCTGGCTTTTTGCTTTGCTATTTCTGGCTGTGGTCGTATGCTTGGCAGGGTGCGAGTCGCAGGAAACTGCCTCTGAGCGCGTGATCTACGTACCGATTTTAGCCGAAGCGAGTTGGCTCCTTGATGATGTGGCCTTTATGAGGGGTGTCAATCTAGCCGTGGACGAGCTCAACGCCGAGTATGGCCAGCAGGGCTTGGTGATCAAGTCGGCTCTCATTGATGATCAGGCCCGTTATGAAACAGGGGTGGAAAAGGCGACGGAACTGGCTGCGGACCCACTGGTGACCGCTGTCTTGAACCTGCAGGATTTTGATGTAACTGAGACGACGTCGCATATTCTTTCCCGCAGCAACATACCTGTGCTCTTCCCCTACGGTGCCTATGATGGCCTCTTTACAAAAGAGAATCCTTATCTTTTTTGCGGTGTTCCTTCCTTTGCGGATCTTGGTCAAGCCATGGCCCTGTATGTGAAAAAGCATGGTTTTCAGCGTATTGCCGTTTACTATAATGGGGTGCAAAGCCAGAATGAACTAGTTACAGCCTTTGAGCTCGCTTTGCTAGATACTGATGCGAGGGTGGTTGATTATGTATCATCGATCATCTCTAGCAGTCACTTTAATGGAATTTATGCAAGGTGGGCCGCCCTTGGGGTGGATGCCGTAGTGATCGCCCAATATGGGCTGGATGAGGCCCTCGCTGTGCTGGAAATTATCCGGGCCAGGGACAAGCGACTGGCCATTATCGGTGAACCCGTTTTTAACATGGCCAATGGCATGGTAAATCACAGGGAAGCTGCTGAGGGAATGGTGGTCCCTTCCACCTTGGTGCTAGAAGGAAGTGATAGGCTTGTGGCGTTTCGGGAGCGATATCGTGAGCGGTATCATGAAGAGGCTGATACCTGGGCGGTGCAGGGCTACGATATGATGCGCCTGGTGGTCGATAACGCCGTGGCCCTAGACAGCACAGACTCCCAGCTCTTAGCCGCTGCTTTACACAGTGAGGAAGGTTACCAGGGTGTCGGGCGACGGATCCGCTTTGAGCCCGGTGGGGCCTTGGTAGTGGATATCGAGAGACTTCCGATGTTAACGAGCAGAGATGGTCAGTTTCAGTAGGACTGGATCTGACAAAATATCCGTGGGGTGAGTCGCATGGCCAGACGTCGTCTATTCGTTCTAGGTTCCTTGTTCTTATGTCTCGCTCTCGCCTTTGCTGTCACAGTCCTTCGGGCGAACAGGGAAGATGAGATCATCAAGTATACCCTATATATTGGTCTGAATGATCAGGATACCTACCGGCAGGAAATCGAGAGCGAAGAGGCTGAGGAAATTGTGACCGAGATCATCTTAAGGTACGCCGACGGCTTCACCAGAATGTGGGCTAAGGGCGCCTACAAGGATGGAGAGGGCGTCGTTACGTTTGAAAATACCCTGATTTATGAGTTCCTGTATACCAGCGATGAACAGGTCAACGGGATCATGGATGAAGTGCTGTTGGCTCTGAACCAAAGCTCGATTCTTGTGGAAACGAAGAGGGTAGATTCGAAGTTCTATGGGGGTGTGCAGCCGTGACGCGGTCCGAGTCAAGTATCGTGCTTTTTTCTGTCACCTTGTGCTGGGCTTCGTCCTACATTTTCATCAAGAACCTGCCAGCAGACCTTTCCTCCTTTGCCTATATGACCATGACTTCGGTGGTGGCAGCCCTGATTTTGGGCATCGTTTTCTTCTCAAGGCTGCGGGAACTACGGGGTAAGACGCTTGTGCGCGCTGCGGTGATGGCAGCCATTATCTGTGCGAACCTAGTCTTTGAACGCCTGGGGGTCGTGCAGATTCCGGCCTCAACCGCGAGCTTTGTGGCAGCTCTAAATATCGTTTTTGTCCCTTTTTTCCTCCTTTTCTTCAAGAGAAAACCCAGCAAGAATCATCTTCTGGGCATTGTCTTTATTCTGGCAGGTTTGGTCTTTACAAGCGGAGTTTATGAAACGGGCTCTTTAGATCCCGGAGTGATTTACATGGTTGTCGCCTGCCTCTTTATGGCTGTTTATATCATTGTGGTGGATGGGTTTACAAAACAAGACGATCCTCTGCTGCTCGGAGTGGGCCAGATGTTCTTTACGGCTGGGATTGCCTTTGTGCTCTGGTTCTTCGAAGACCCGCGGACCTTTATGAGTATAAGCTATACCAATGAAATGCTGGCC
Organism: uncultured Clostridiaceae bacterium; assembly: GCA_964485345.1. Classification (GTDB taxonomy): domain Bacteria; phylum Bacillota; class Limnochordia; order Darwinibacteriales; family Darwinibacteriaceae; genus UBA5420. Next base: position 5,132 of record CAZAJB010000014.1, on the reverse strand, counting down.
AATATCTTCTTGCTGGCCTTCTTTGCTAGGGCTTATGCCTATATCATGCTGATGTATGGACAGAAATACGCCAACCCCTTGGGTGTAACGGTGATTGCTTCTACTGAGCCCGTTGTGACTATGGTTTTGGCCCTTTTGATTCCCAGTACCTATGGAACCACCGAAAGCCTAACACTGACCAAGCTAGTGGGTGCGGGCTTGATTGTCCTTGGGGCCATTTGTGCCGGTACCACCTTTCTGGATCGTGCCGGGGGCAAAAGCGCCGATGGCAGGGGCGCAGGTGGTAGGGGCGCTAGTGGTAGGGGCGCAGGTGGGAAGGAACAAGGGAGCGGAGAGGGGGTTGCCTCCCATGCGTGAGATTTTGTCGCCCTTTAGACAGAAGAAAACCTTGCTTCACATGGGCTTATGCGCTCTAATCTTTGTCGGTATGGCGGTTCCCTTTAAGGTGATGGTCTTAGTCGAAGGGTTCACGGAGGTGCGGCCGGTGAATGCCGTACCGGTTGTGGTGGGGCTCTTGTTTGGGCCTGCAGGTGCTTGGGGCTGCGCCATCGGCAATCTTATCGCCGACCTCTTCGGTACATTTTCTTTGGCTTCGATCCTTGGCTTTGTTGGTAATTTCATTGCCGCCTACCTCCCTTACAGGCTTTGGCATATCTGGAGAAGGGGGGAGAAGCCCAATGTCAAAAGCGGCAAGAATCTTGCTTTGTACTTTGTAATTTGTGCTATCTCTGCCCTGAGCGTTGCGATTTTTATTACCTGTGGGCTCGATGTTTGGCTGGGTCTTTGGATGCCGGATGTGTTTAGGATCATCTTCTTTAATGACTTCGCCTTTCCCCTGGTCATTGGGCTACCAGCCTTGATTGTGCTCACCAGCGATGATTTTCGGATTAAGGCATATGTACCCGAGACCCATGCTAGCAGACCAGAAACGAGCGTTAGTGTGGATAGCGGTAGGATGGGGGAGCGAGTCAGGTCGCAAGTAAGGTCGCGAATAAGGAAGTCGGCGCTCTGGGTACTGATAGCTTCGCAATTAGGAATTTTGGTCATGATACTGCGGGGTCTCGCTATGTCAACCTCACCTGCCATGTCCATCATGGGCGGCATTCACCTAGTTAGCCTTCTCTGCTTTTTAATGGAGGGGCCTGGACCCCACACAATTCGGCGAATTTCGTAATGCGACTCTAAAGGGGGTACCAGTGGTGGTTAAGTCATTGTTTGCGGGGGAGAGGGTCAATCAAGGTCGGCAGCTTGAATTAGACGTTGCGAAGGGTTTGGCTATTGTCTTTATGGTTTTGGTGCATTGCCTAGAAACATTAACCCCTCTAGACGTGACGGCCTCAGCTTACGTGATCGAGTTTCTCGGAGGGCCACTTTCGGCGCCGGTTTTTATGTTTGCTCTGGGTGTAGGTATTGTCTATTCCAGGAAAAATACCCCTTCAGATTTGGCTCTCAGGGGCGTGCAAACCTTGGTTCTAGCCTATCTCCTCAACTTTATGCGAGACTACTTGCCCTTGATGTTCGTCTACCTGAGAACGGGGGATCCCGATCACGTCCGCGAAGGGGTAGCGCTGTTGTTTGGCGTCGATATCCTGCCCTTTGCCGGTTTGGTCTTCCTGTTTTTCGCTGCTACCTCCAAGCTGAACTTCAAGCCCCTTCATTATGTCCTAGCAGGAATCATCATGGCAGGGGCGAACATCCTGCTTCTAAATGTAGTTCCCCAGAACACCGTGCTGAACGTGCTATCAGGATCGTTTTGGGGAACCAATGAATACTCCTGGTTCCCCTTCTTGACATGGATTATGTATCCCCTGGCGGGGTATCTGTTTGGACTGCTGCTGATCAGATGCACTGACAAGAAACGGTTATACACACGCGCTTTGCAGATTTCCCTACCTATTCTAGCACTCTTTGCGATCAACGCACTCCTCCGAGACGGCGATCTAAGCTCCTTAGGCTACCTAATCATGCATGCGTACTACCATCACACTGCGGTGGCCAATGTGTTCATCATCACTGTGGTTCTAGCTTGGATGAGCGCAATGTACTTTTGGTCTTCCCATATTCCGAAGCTTGTGACGACGGCCTTCCAGCGCTGGAGTAAGAATATAACCACTTTATACTTTGTACACTGGGTTATTCTCGGTTGGGCCCTAGTTTTTCTCGAACCCACTCTAACACTGCCCTGGATGTTCGCATTCTTTGTAGCCCTGTTAATCGTAAGCGATGTGATTTCCCATTCCTATCTAAAAATGAAATATAGGCTGGCAGCTCGGCGGTCTCTCCCTTATATCGCGAGATAGACATAAGGGTGGCCCGATCTTCGCTGCCAAACAAATCAAGAGCCGCATGACTTGAGCCTAGCGGGATCTGGCACCTCTGCAAGTGTCCTGGGATACGACCCTATGTGCCCAGCAAGCGGGTGTGTCATGCCCCCTCGTACAGCTGCGGTTTTCGCAGGTTTGGTAGGCGGGCGCCCCACCTGTAATGAGCATAAGGTTATCGTCGGTAAGGGCTTCTTGTTCAAAGGGCCCCTCGGAGATTGACGCTTTGAATTCTGTAACAAACTCCGCTTCGATCTCCGGCGGTAAGTGGATGCCGGCCCCATCTAGCGTCTCCACTGGGCTTGTTAGAATTCTTTGTCGAAAGTCTCTGTCTTCGAGCATACGAGCTACAATGTCCGTAAACCTTATGCCTACTTCGGTACTTTCCATTTTCGTTACCTCCAAATATGTCGTGGCCCAACTGTCCCTTCTTTCTTCCCCTGTCACCTGTATGATACGAATCTCAAGGGATATTATTACATAAAGCGGGGCGCAGTTGACCCCTAAAGCATGATTTCTTGTAATAAAATGAATGTTTCTGCGTACCAGAGGGTGATAGAAAGAACCGCAAAAAAAGGTCTGCGTATTGCCGGGGTGAAACGATGAATGATGACAGGAACATGGAACTAGCAGGTTTCCTGGATGCTAGCTTGCGCGGGAAGCTCGACGAGAATAAGCGCAAACGGCATCTTCGAGAGATGTTGAAGGTTTACAGCGCCAGTCAGCTGCTTGGGTATCAAGTGAAGGAAAGTTGATGGGCGTCTGCTACTGGGAGTTTGCTACGCGGGAAGGTTTTACGTTTTTGTGTGTGTTTGACGTGAACCATTACAATGAGTGAGGGGTTGTGGTATCTGTGTTGAGAAGAAAGGTACATGTTGTCCTTGCCTTGAGTATCTTGCTCGTAATCTTGGGAGTAGGGCCCGTTCTTGCCTACGTTCTTCCAGAGGGCTTTGTCTATTTGACCGAGGTGGTTGAAACTGCCCAGCTGGATATCCGGTACTATGGGGATAACAATTTTGTCGGCCAGAGAATTGCAGGATATGAGGCGCCGACGGCGATTTCAACGGTGGAAGCCGCAGCCGCGCTGGCCCAGGCGGCAGAGCGCTTGGAGGAGCAAGGTTACTACATCAAGGTCTTTGATGCCTATCGCCCCCAGACAGCTGTCGATCACTTTGTGAGCTGGGCTAAAGACTTGGATGATCAAAAAATGAAGGATGTCTTCTATCCGAATGTGGACAAATCCAGGCTCTTTGAGCTCGCTTATATTGCGGAAAGGTCTGGGCACACCAGGGGAAGCGTGGTGGATTTGACTCTGGTTGAGATTTCCACCGGCGAAGAGGTTGATATGGGAAGTGGGTTCGACTTTTTTGGTGCTATTTCGCATCATGGGACGGACTTGATTACCCCTGAACAAGAGAGTAATCGCAATATTCTCCGTGATGCCATGGTTGCCGCGGGCTTTGAAATCTACCCAGAAGAGTGGTGGCACTTCATCCTAAGTGATGAGCCTTACCCGGATGAGTACTTTGATTTCTCGGTGAACGTCACTGCTGACCGCGGGAGGGAAGTAGTTATGGATCAAGCGTTAGAAAAGGCAATTGCGCAGGCCAGAAAGACGATGAATGAAAATATTGGAGGTCCCTTCGGGGCTGCTATCATTGATGTGGATGGTTCTGTTCTGTGTGTGGCCTCGAACAGCGTTCTTGGGGATCATGATCCCACTGCCCATGCAGAAATCAATGCTATCCGGCTGGCGGGCCAGCTTAAAGGTACACATGATTTGACCGGGCTGGTGATGTATGCCACGGGTTATCCCTGTCCCATGTGCCTTTCCGCCATTATCTGGGCTAACATCAGCGAGGTAATCTATGGTTGCAGGCCAGCGGATGCCGAGGAGATTGGTTTTCGTGATGATTTTATCTATCGCTTTATCGAAGATGGCCGCAGCGATGTCTCGGTTCTGCGTATTGAAGAATACGGACGTGACCAGTGCCTGGAGCTTTTTGAGGAATACGCCACATTAAGCAAGCAGATTTACTAGACTTCTGTTGGGGCCAGGCCCTCACACAATTCGACGAAATTCGTTAGGTTGTGTGAGGGCCTGGCCCCGTATGAGAAGAGGAGCGGTGCAAGTACAATGATTCCAATCAAGATGTCTCGGGAAGAAAAGATGAAGATCGTAAATAGTATCAAGGCCTACTTCGACGAAGAGCGCGGAGAGACGATCGGTGACTTAGCGGCGGAGCAACTCCTTGACTTCATAACAGGCGAAATCGGGCCGTACATCTATAACAGGGCAGTGTTCGATGCCCGGCAGGCGGTGGCCGGCCGTTTTGCCCAACTTGATGAGGACCTCTACACCTTAGAACGGACCCTCAAGAGACGCTAACGCTAGCTCTTGAGGTTAGGTCAACCGCAAGATCAAACAGACTCCTGGCAAACGATCCAGGAGTCTAGTGTTTATAGAGGATAATCAAAATATACGAAATTCGTCAAATTGATCGAGGTCCAGGCCCCTTACATCTTGCTGCGAAACTTGATGTCATGCGTGTTCGGGCCTCCGCTAATCGGCCAGGTAGACTCTGCTCGGTATGTAGAATAGCCAAGAGTGGTGGTTGCCTTAAGCGTTATGGGACCTGATTCTAGTCCCGTAAACTCGTATGTACCATTCTCAACAACCTTTGTGGGGAAACCGACAATTTCAATCACAACCGGGTGTTCCAAGGGGATTCCGTCTAGGGTAATGTTCCCCGACAGTGTTGCTTGTTGTCCTCCTCCTCCCATGCATCCAACGAAAGTCAAGGATACCAT